>JBNLGI010000137.1:0-21424 GCA_050305975.1 Sedimenticolaceae bacterium
GGAGCCGCGCTCGCGCTGGCGCTGTTGATACTGGTCTCCCTGCCCTACGGCATCCAGTTCGGCCTCGCCGATTTCCTCGAGCAGCACGGGGCGCGCCAGGTCCAGATCCGGAATATCGATTTCAATCCCTTCACCGGCCGCTTGCTGTTTGAAGAGGTGATGGCGGAGTCCGCCGACGAAGATCGCCTGCGGCTGGATCGCCTCGAGCTGATCCTTGCCTGGCGCGACCTCTTTTCCAAGCGTGCACGTGTTCAGGCCATCGATCTCGAGGGTCTGCAGGCGTCGGTCGATCTCTCCGATCCCGCCAGCCTATGGGTCAGCGGACTCGTTTTTCCCTTGGGCGAGAGTGCTGAAGAAGCGGCCGGGGAGAGGCCCGAAGAGGGCACGCCCTGGGGATTCGCACTCGACAGTGTCGAGCTGCGGGCCTGCAAACTCAAATTGAGACAGCGGGATCTGGCCTTCGATATCGCCCTGGCGCAGTTGCGCCTGCAGCGGGTCATCAGCTGGCAGCTGCAACAGGTGGCGGAACTCTCGCTCGAGGGAGAGGTGAACGGCGCCGCGCTGAATGCCGGGCTGCAGGCGGTGCTTTTCGACGAGACCCGGGAGATCGAAGGCGAGGTCAGACTGCAGGGTTTCGAACTCGGCGCCCTGCAGCCCTTGCTCAGCGAGGGGGGCGGACCTGAACTGAACGGGCAACTCGACCTGGAGCAGACGTTCAAGCTGAGGCTGAAGCCCACTCAGGCCGTCAGTTGGGAGGCCGATGGCGTAGTCTCCGGCAGCAAGCTGAACACGGCCGCGGCCGAATATCAGGGGCGTGAACTCGCGAACCGCTGGCAGGGTAAATCCTCGGGTGGCTGGTCCGCTCAAGACGGCCTGACACTGCGTCTCGACGGGCAGCTCGAGGGTGCCCTGCCCGGATTCAAGCTGCCGCCGCAGGCCATCGATCTGGCCCTCGCCGGTTATCGCTGGCAGGGTCAGATCGAGCTGGCGCAGGCTGCAACCGGTACCCGGCTCAAGGCCGACGGTGCCCTGGCGCTGGAGCAGGCGGTGGTGGAGCAGGCCGAGCGGCAACCCCGGCATCTCGCACTCCAGCGGCTGGCTCTGCAAGGGCTCTCCCTGCAGCTGCAGCAGACCGCGGAGGGGGCGCTTGTGCTCACCCAACAGGGCGAGCTGGATCTCGAGGGCCTGTCCGTGACGCAGCATCGACTGATCGCCGCGCTCTCCGGCGTGCAGTGGAGAGGCGGTTTCTCCCTGCAGACTCAGGAAGCGGGCCCTGAGATCACCGCCGAAGGCGGCGGACTATTGGAAGGGCTCAGGTTGAGGGAGGAGCAAGGCGACTCCGAGCTGGTGGCTCTGCAGCGGCTCGACCTGTCCGGGGTGAAGCTCGCCCCGGGCAATGCGCTGGCGCTCGACGCCATGGCGCTCGAGGGGATCGTGCTGGGCCCCGCAACCGGCAAGGAGGCGTCGCTCCTGAGCTCCAAGAAGCTGACGCTGAAGGATATCCGCCTGGCTGAGGCGACCGGCTTGAGCGTCGGGCTGGTGGAGCAGCAGGGTCTGGACGCCCGCCTTCAACTCGACAAGCAGGGTCGTTTTAATCTGCAGGGAGTGGTCGAACGGTTGCAGGCGGCGGCCGCGGCACCGGACGAGGGCGGCGCGAAAGCCGATAGCGCTGAAGCCAAGCCCATGCCGATAAAGATCGAGCGCCTGGTCTGGCAGGGTGAGAACCGTGCCAGCTTTTCGGACCTGTCGGTGAAGCCCCCCTTTGAGATGGAGCTGGAGGTCAAGAAGTTCGAGTTGACCGGCGTCGACAGCAGCCGTCCGAAGAAACCCTCACCGTTCACTTTTGTGGGCAGCACCGGGAGACATGCGGAGATCAGCGCCGAAGGTGAAATCACCCTGTTCCAAAGCGATCCCGACGGTCGGCTCAAGGGGGAACTGAAAGGGGTGGAGATGATTCCGCTCTCCTCCTATACCGTGCCCGCCATCGGCTACAACCTGGACAGCGGCGAGCTCGATGCCGAGATCGAACTGGCGCTCAAACAGGGAGAGATGCAGGGCAACAACCACCTGATCATCCGGCGTCTGGATGTCTCCCAGGCCAGCGAGGCGCAGGCGGAGAAACTCAAGGCGCAGATCTCCATGCCCCTGGATACGGCGCTCGGCATGCTGCAGGACAAGAACCAGACCATCGATCTCAATCTGCCGGTCAGCGGCAAGCTCTCGGACCCCAACGTGGAGCTGGGTGATGTGATCAACACCGCACTCGGCAACGCCCTGAAGAAAGGGGCCATGACCTACCTCACCACCGCGCTCTTTCCCTACGGCACCATGGTGGCGCTGCTGAAGATGGCGGGTGAGGAGGCGGGCGCGGTGCGACTCAATCCGGTCGAATTCCAGGCCGCCGCCGCGGAACTCGATGACCAGGACAGGGACTATCTGGGCAAGGTGGCCAAGGTACTGCAGGAGAGGCCGAAAATCGCCATCAAACTCTGCGGTTCGGCGACCCAGTCCGATCGCCAGGCCTTGGCCGAAGCGCTGGCCCAGCAGGCCACCAAGGAGAAGAAGGGAGAGCAGAAGGAAGAGCGGCAAGCCGGGGAGGGAGAGGCCGAGCCGCTGCCTCAGGTTGCCGATGAGCAGCTGTTGGAGTTGGCCAAACAGCGTGCCGAGACGGTGGAAGACTACCTGGTCAAAGAGCATGGTGTGAGCGCCAGCCAGGCCGCGGTCTGCCGTCCCGTGATCGACAGCGACAAGGCCGCTCTGCCCCGGGTGGATCTGCAGATTTGAGCTGCTGCGTCCGGCTCAAACCAGGAGCCGGCAGGGTTGGTGTCAAAATCGGGGGCGATTCGAATGGTGTCCACTTTTGAGAATGGGATAAATCGATCACGCTGTTCTGACGGTGATTCGGTGCGGCAAGCCGCACCCTACCCACAATTGAACCGTAGGGTGCGACTTGCCGCACCGCGAATTTAGTAACTTTACCCCCTTGTTTCACTACCCATTCGGGCTACAGGCTGGCCGGATTTGGTGGGGCGGGGCCCCACCCTACCGATGATCCGGAGTATAGGGTGGGGCCCAGCCCCACCAGAAGGTCGCTTCTGCGACTGCCATTTGGGACCCTGTCATTGCATAGCGTTCGGCGCATCGGTCTCCGGCGGGCGATGCCGAAGCCCTCGTGCAGGCGTTTACTTCCCAAACGGCCGCAGAAATAAGCATTGCACCCCATTTAACCTCACACTTTAAATGTTTTAGAATGTGCGGGCGTTCAAGAAGGAGAGTGTTCATGCTAGGCCAGGCCCCGGAGTTTCAAACTGTCCTGCGCGCCATGCGCATCGTATCCGCCACCGACGCCACCGTGCTGGTGACGGGAGAGAGCGGTACCGGTAAAGAGTTGTTGGCACGGGCGCTCTATGAGAACAGTCGCCGCCGGGACAAGCCCTTCGTTACGGTGAATTGCGCCGCGCTGCCGGTGCAGCTGGCCGAGAGCGAACTCTTTGGCCACCGTCGCGGCGCCTTTACCGGGGCCTCATCCGACGCTGTCGGAAAGATGCAGGCGGCGAACGGCGGCACCCTGTTCCTGGACGAGATCGGCGAACTGCCCCTTGCGGTACAGGCCAAGCTGCTGCGTTTTCTCGAGACCGGCGAGTGCCAGCCCGTGGGCCAGCCGGTCAGCCAGAAGGTCGACGTGCGGGTCATCGCGGCCACCAACAGCGATCTCTCCCGGGCCGTGAAGGAGGGCAGCTTTCGCAGCGATCTCTTCTACCGCCTCTACGTGGTGCCGCTCGAGCTGCCGCCACTGCGTGAGAGGCCCGGCGACATCCCCCTGCTGATGAAGGGATTGACCGAGTATCTGGCCGCCCAGTATGACCTGCAGCCCCCGCGCTACAGCAAGTCCGCCATGAAGACGCTCAACGCCTACAGCTGGCCGGGCAATGTGCGTGAACTGAAGAATTTCTGCGAGCGGATGCTGATTCTGTTCAGCGGCCGCCTCGTAGAGCCGTCCAATCTCCCCGGCGAGTTCCATGCGCACTCCGCCGACCGGCTGCCGGTCGCAAACGGCTTCGAACTGCCAGACCAGGGGATTCGCATGGAGGAGCTGGAGGTCAGCCTGATCGAGCAGGCGCTCAGCAAGACCGCCGGCAATCGCAGTCGGGCGGCCCGCCTGCTGGGGCTTACGCGGGATACGCTGCTCTATCGCATGAAGAAGTACGCCATCGCCTGATTCCCGCCGGCCGGCGATCCGAATCCCCGGAGGGCCACCCGAGCCTGTGGCGGGTGAACGATCAGGGGCTTGTTTGGCGCTGCGGCACGCCGGAGCAAGCGCCCAAACGACCGGATTTGGTGGGGCAGGGCCCCACCTTACCCAAGGTTCGAAGTGTCTATCGGGGGAGAGCCCCGCGTAATCCAAGCTACCAAGTGTGGGGTGGGGCCATGCCCCACCGCGCTACCGTGCAGGTTATTGCCCGCGAGATCAGAGCTCGGCCATCAGTTCAGTAGATCCGATAACCGCCATGGCGTCTGCGGCTGCGATAGTCGAACAGGGCGATGCCGGCGATGATGCCCAGCAGCAAAGCGATGCCGGCGGCGATCAATCCCCACTTGACCGGAATCAGCAGTTCGTCGCCGCTGAGCTGGCTGCGAAATGCTGCGTTCTCCTCCTGCAGGCGGTCGACGGTGGCGGCGATCTTCTCGGCGTTTTCGAGACGCTGCGCCATCTCCGCATAGGCCTTGCCTTCACTGTCCATCACCTTCGTCAGCTCCGCCTTGCTCGCCTCCAGTGCCTGTTGGCGCGCTTCGAGCTGTTCCTGCAGAGCGGCATTCTCCTGTTGCAGATCGGCCAGCTGTGACCGTGCCGGTTTTTCGCTGATGAGGAAACCCGCCTTGGTCCAGCCTTCGACGCCGTCCGGGGTGCGCACCAGGGCATAGAGGCCGGAAGTCTCGAGCAGTTCCAGCTGGGTGCCGCTGGAGAGTCGTCCCAGCAGTTTGCCCTGTGAGTTGATCTCTTCATAGAGGGAGAGCTGCAGGATGTCTGTCACGTATCTTGTTTCCGCGACGGCCTGGGTGCTCAGGCAGCTCAGCAGGATGAGGATGATTGCGCCTGAAGGGGTGTGCCGGATGAGCCTGGTAATCATAATCTACAGCTGCAGTTGGTTCCTTTTTCTAGCCGGAGCATATCCAATAGCACCGAATCATACTAGGTAATCCACCACAGTTTCGTGCGCCATGTCTGTGATTCAAGGGAGAATGGAACGTTCAGTCGGTGTTCAGTTTAGGCGACGTAAGCTCACTACCGAGGTTAACGCATCGACTCGAAAAAAGGAGAGTAACCATGAACACCCTCAACAAGACATTGCTTGCCGTTTCTCTCAGCCTGTTGGCCGCAGCACCGGCTTTTGCCTCCAGCGCGAAGGATCATGGCGTGACCCATGACAGGATCACCGAACGCCTGGAGCGTCAACAGCAGCGCATCGAACAGGGGGTGAAAAGGCATCAGCTGACCCGCCAGGAGGTCAGGCAGCTGCAGTTGCAGCAACGCGACATCCGCTTTCTGGTGCGGGTGTTCGGCAAGGACGGTCATCTGTCGAAGCGAGAGCGTCGCATCCTGGAACGGGAGCTGGATGCGTCAAGCTGGCAGATCAAGCAGCTCAGACACAACGAGCTTGATCGCTATGTGAATCTGCATGAACGCTACGGTAAGCAGGATCACGCGCGCAGATTGTGACAGCGACGGCAAGGCTAGAGATCCTGCCAATCGGTCAGCAACAGGCCGGAGAGGACTCCGGCCAAGCCACCGCCGATGATGCCGCCGAGCAGGGATTGCGGGAGACTATCCCGCACCTGCTCGAGGGCAGGTAGCAGGGAGCCGGCGACACTGCTGTCGATGCTGCTGATGAGGACGAAGAAGGTGAGCGCGACAAAAGCCGAGATACCGATCCCGGCCATCAGGCCGTCTCCAACCGGGGGCAGCAGGTCGTCATAGTGTTTGATGAAACTGGGGACCATCCAGACATAGAGGAAGCCCGTGAAGGGACACATGAGCGCCACGATCAGGCTCAATTGCATCTCCTCGGTCAGCCAGGAGAGGGCCAGGTAGCTCAATGACGCCAGCCAGCCAGCACTGAAGCCGGCCAGGGTCTTGGCGTCAGCCCGATAGATACGCGAACCCATGGAGAAGATGCCGTAGAGTCCGCCAATGACGGCTCCGATCACCGTCACAACCAGCAACAGGGTGGGCAGGTGCACCGGCCAGGGCGCCAGAATGAAATAGAAAATCGAAACCGGAGAGATGATCGCCGTCATCAATACGGCTAGGCGCATGCTGCTGTAGATCAGCGCTCCAAAGGTGGCGGAGAGGATGCCGGCGAGGAAGATCGGATTGATCGGCGGCCGCCAATGCTCCGCCAGGGCGACGAAAAAAACAAACAGCATGGCGTAGAGCAGACCGATGAAGGCCCAGATGGCGCCGCGAATCAGTGCTTCTCTGAGTCGGTGTCGATGGGATCGGGGTGATGGATTGTCAGACATCTTCGCCACTCGGGTATACGGAAAATCTTAGATAACGATAGAGTTCCTGAACAGTGCGTGAGGTCAGTATTTCAGCGCCTGCTTGTCTGCTGGCGAGTTTAGTTCCCGAGGCTGGGAGCCGTTGAGGATTGCAACACCGTTGCAGTCAACGCTGTTCGAATCCATGTGTCTACGACCCTGCATTTTGTGTCGGTTTGACAGGCGGTTTATCCCGTATAGTCGACTTCGGGTAAGGGCTGAAAACGGACCCTCTGCCGGCGGCATATGATGAGAATCGCACACTTCGCACTTCTGTTCCCGCTTTTTGCGATCGCCTTGCCTCTCTTCGGCGGTAATGCACAGCCGCCAGTGGCCGATGTTCACCTGCACTGGAAGTGGAACCAGAAAGAGGTCACCACACCGGAGCAGGCGATCGCGATCCTGCGTGAAAACGGTGTCGAGCTGGCCGTGGTCACCGCCACACCGCCAGAGCTGGCGCTGGAACTGCAGCGACTGGCGCCTGAGTGGATGGTGCCGATCTATGGCGTCTATCAGGATGCCGTCGACTGGTCCAACTGGTATCGGGACGAGGGTCTGCTCCAGCGGGCGCGCAAAGCGCTGGCTTCCGGAGCGTTCCGGGGCATCGGCGAACTCCACATGATCGGTGGTTTCGTCAGCGACTGGAAAAATCCGAACATCTCGGGTCTGTTCCAGCTGGCGGCGGAGTTCGATGTGCCGGTCCTGGTGCATACGGAATTTTCCCGTGCCGACTACCTGATCGGATTCTGTCAGGCCTATCCGAAGACCCGCTTTCTCTGGGCCCATGCCGGTTCCATCCTGCCGCCTGCAGAGGTTGGGCGGGCTTTGCAGCGCTGTCCCAATCTCTGGGTTGAACTCTCGGCCCGCGATCCCTGGCGTCACGTGGCCCGAGGCATCGATGACCAGGGTGTGCTCAAACCCGAGTGGCATGATTTAGTCGTCACCCACGCCGATCGCTTTATGATCGGTTCCGATCCGGTCTGGCCGGTGGAACAGCTCAATCCCTGGGACGAGCCGGACACGGGGTGGCAGGAGTTGCCCCGGTTTCTGCAGTTTCATCGCCAGTGGTTGTCTCACTTGCCCGCTGAGGTCGCCGACAAGGTGCGCATGGGCAATGCAAAAGCCTTTTTCAGTATTGCCAGATGATCCGTTTGCTAGCCGCATGACATACCGGGATTCTGCGGAGCCTGCCGCTGAGCGGTAAGCCGAAACTTTCCCCCCTCGCAAAACACAAACCGCCGTTGATTGAGACAGGTCATGGTGGATTCCATGCGCATCACCTATTGTCCCGTAGGCGGGATAATGGGGTAGCCAATGGGACGGCAGGCGATGAATGCCGTCTCTCCTGTCGAATCGACGGTACACTATCATCCCCCTGAAGCAGGGTACGGTTTTCCGCGCAAAGCGCCGGCACTTCCCTGCGGCTGACGTTTGCGCAGTGTCGATTGCCGCTCGACTCAATAGCGGCATAGTGCAACAGCGGCTTGGCATCATCAGCCGAGCCCAGGTCCACGTCACATGGATACGCGACGGTAGGTATGGCAAGTGATGCCGGATAGATCGCATCTCGCAAAGATGCCGCAAGCCGTCTTCTAGACGTATCAGTGATGAAACAGGCTGAATCACAACCTTCAACGCCTTGAAGGGAACGGGCGCCCCGATCTCCAACGTCCCGAGTGATACGGTCGCGATCGTGACGTGGCGGGAATGGACAGAAACTCGATATCAAATGAACGAGGCCTACTGCGGCGGCTCAAAGCCCGGTTTCAAAACAGACCTGATTCGGAGCATGAGCAGGTTCTGGTGCGAATCGTCATCGTGCTTCTGGTATTGGGCTACCTTGGCGCAATCGCGCTCTTCTTCGAATCTTCGAAACCGGTCCACCATGGACTGATCGTGCTCACGCTGTGTCTGCTCTATTCACTGCTTCTGTTGGTGGCGATCGCGTTCAATCCCGAAGTTTCCGTTTTCCGGCGGATCGTCAGCATGATCGGCGATATGAGCATCATTTCGTACCTCCTGTTCTACTACGGGGAGATCATGACCCCCCTCTATATCGTCTATCTCTCGGTCTCCACGGGATACGGGCTCAGGTATGGCCGTCGCTATCTCGCCGCCGCCACCCTTCTGGCCTCACTCGGCTTCCTGCTGGTGCTGCGCCACAGCGACTACTGGCAGGCAAACCCCACCACCGGCTGGGGACTTTGGATCGGTCTCCTCGTACTACCCCTCTATATCGCCTCCCTGCTGGCCAAACTCTCCCGTGCCTTGCAGGCAGCCGAGACCGCCAATCAGGCCAAGAGCCGCTTCATAGCCAACATGAGCCACGAGATCCGCACCCCGATCAACGGCGTGATCGGGATGCTGGAACTGCTCAGTGCGACACCGCTGGAACAGAGGCAGCGATCGTTGATTCACGGAGCTCAGTCATCGACCGCGACACTGCTGCATCTGCTCGAGGACATCCTCGATATCAGCAAGATCGAGGCGGGACGCATCAGCCTGCAAATCACCCCATTCGATCTGCACGCCTTGATCAATGGCGTGATGGGTATGTTCGACTACGCGGCCAGCGAGAAGGGATTGACGCTGCACAGACGCATTGAACCGGACTGTCCCTACCGTCTGCTGGGCGACGAAATCCATCTGCGTCAGATTCTGGTGAATCTGGTCAGCAATGCGGTCAAATTCACCGAGCAGGGCAGGGTGGAGATTCGGGCGCTGGCCGAGCGCGTGGAGCCGCAGCGGGTCGTGCTGAAACTGGAGGTGTCCGATACCGGCATCGGGATCTCCGAAGAGGCAATGGCCTATATCTTCGAACCGTTTCGCCAGGAGGACGAGCGCCTCACCCGGCGCTATGAGGGGAGCGGGCTCGGTATGAGCATCGCCAAACAGCTGGCCGAACTCATGGGCGGGGAACTCCGTGTCGCCAGTGCGGTGGGCGAGGGCAGCACCTTCACGCTGATACTGGCCTGTGAGCGCCAGGAATCCGTTGCTGTGTACACTCCGCTGCACTTACCCACCCGGGTGCGCATCGTCAGCAGGGATCGACAGTTGGTCGGGTGCCTGCGTGACTGGCTGGATGCCTGGGGCCTGGGATCGATGGCCGACCTGGGGGTCACCGCCTCGATCGATGAAGCGGTGGTGCTCGTCGATGCGCGGGTGCTATCCCATCCCGAGCGCATACTCAGCGACTATCCGGGATTGGCCGCGCGCGAGCTCGTGTTGCTGAGCGAAGCGCCCCTGCCTGACTTGGATGTCGCGGCTTCAGGTTATGCCGCCGCGTTGTCGCTGCCCCTCGATCGCCAGCGGCTCCACACGCTGCTGCACAGTTTTCAGACAACCAGCTTCGACACCGGCCTGGCCCTGGCGGGAGCCGATCAGCCGCAGCGCTTGCCGCTGAAGAGCGGCCATATCCTGGTGGCGGAAGATAACCGGATCAACCAGCAGGTGACACGCGCTGTGCTGGAACAGGCGGGGCACCGGGTCCACGTGGTGGACGATGGCGAGGCTGCTCTCGATGCCCTGCGGGCTGAGCAGTTTGACTTGGCCATCGTCGACATGATGATGCCCGGTCTGGGGGGGCTGGATGTCATCAGGCACTACCGGGAGATGACACTCGGTCGGAGTGATCTGCCCTTCATCGTGCTTACCGCCAATGTCAGCGAAGAGGCCAGAGCGTCCTGCGCGGTTCTGGGCGTGACCTATCTGAGCAAACCGTTGCGCGGACGCACCCTGCAGGCGACGGTGCAGGAGATGCTGCTGCCGCCTGAAGAGCAGAGACTGGCGAAATGAACGTAAGGCCCTGGTAGCGGCAGGGCCAGAGGTATCGGCGCGATTCTATGAGGCCCCGGGAGGGGAACCCGGGGGGTGTTGTCATGGGTAAGTATCCCTCGGATTGTCATGCCGGGGATCGACCGCTCAAGCGTGCCGACCCTAACTGTCGGCAGAAGCCAGCAGCAGCCCCCGCAAGGCCTTGCCGACTTCAGCGGCCGACTGCGGGTTCTGGCCGGTCACCAACCTGCCGTCGACGACCACCTGGCAGCTCCAGTCCGGCGCCGGTTGATGCCTGGCCCCCCGCTCGCTGAGCTCGCTGGCCAGCAGAAACGGGACCACGCTGTCGAGCTTCACCGCTCTCTCCTCACTGTCGGTGAAAGCGCTGATCCGCTTGCCGTCCACCAGATAGCTGCCATCGCTCAGGGTGACGTTGAGCAGCGCGGAGGGACCGTGACAGACGGCGCCCACCGGACCGTTGTTCTCGTAGATCTCCCGGGTGAGGCGCTGCACATCGGGACTGCTGGGGAAATCCCACATGGTGCCGTGTCCGCCGGCAAAGAAGATCGCCGAGTAGTCGGAGGCATCCACATCCTGCAGGCGCTTGGTATGGCGAACGGCGTTGCGGAAGCTGTCGTCGTTCCAGTAGCGCGCGTTGGTGGCATCCTGCAGATCGAGACCGTCCACCGGCGGCTCTCCGCCCTGAATCGAGGCGAACTCCACCCGGATGCCGCCCGCCTCCAGCTCCGCCAGGGGATGGGTCACTTCCGCCAGATAGTACCCCGTCGGCTCGCCGCTGGAGCCCTTGGTGCCATGGCTGGTGAGTACGAAAAGCACGGGTTTGATGGTTTGCTTTGCTGTCATGTCGAGTGCCTCCATGAAATGTTTAGCGTCGGCGAACACTGTATTGTGACCGTAGGCGGCGATAAACTATCCCGCGGGAAAGTTATTTGTTCTTCAGAGGCAATAATGAGCCGCAGATTCGACCATTTACCCGATGTAGAGGCCTTTATCGCCACCGTGGAGCAGGGTTCACTGACCGCCGGGGCGGTGGTGCTGTCGACCACCCCCTCGGTACTGAGCCGGGCCATCTCCCGCCTGGAAGCGCGCCTGGGAAGCCAACTGCTGCGTCGCACCACCCGCCGCCTGAGTCTGACCGATGCGGGGAAGCTCTATTTCGAACAGGCGCGCGCAGCCTTCGACCAGATCGACGATGCCGAACGCGAGATCCAGGGTCGTGAAGGCGAACTGGTCGGACAGGTACGCCTGAGCGTGCCGACCACCTATGGCCACTATCGTCTGCCCGGCCTGTTGCAGCAGTTCATGCGAGAGTACCCGCAAGTCCGGATCGAGCTGAACATCACCAACCGCAATGTCGACCTGGTGGCCGAAGGCTTCGACCTGGCCATTCGCCTGGGGCAGCTGCCCGACAGCGGATTAGTCGCGCGCAAGCTGGAGGAAGCCGAACTCTGCCTGGTCACCTCGCCCGACTATCTGCGATGCGTGGGCGCGCCGCAGGATCTCGCCGATCTGGAGAAGCACGTCTGTATCCCATTCCAGATGCCCAGCACCGGCCGTGTCGTGCCCTGGGTGTTTCTCGATGGCCAGCGGGAGCTCGACTGGATACCGAATGCAGGAGTGGTGGTTTCGGACGACGTACTCGGGGTCGTCTCCCTGGCCGAGCAGGGACTGGGTATCTGCCAGACCTACGACTTTATCGTCCGCGAGCGCATTCGACGTGGCTCGCTGGTCGAGGTGCTGCCCCATCTGCGTGGACGAACCCGACCGTTTTCGCTTATCTATGCGCCGCACCGACGACTCTCCGCCGCTTCGCGGGCGCTTATCGAAGTGTTGGTGAGAAGTGCGGCGGAAGGGAAGTGAGACGGGGCGTGCCTGGGTTCATGGCTATCGTTTTAGGCAACCGGATTGCCACATGACTTGGCGGAAGTCGCGATATGTAGCGTGGAGCGATACTGACTATACTCAATCAACAGTCTGCGAGAAGGACAGCAGATAGATCCAAATGACCGACAACGCAACCAAGGAAGGGTCAATGGAAACAGATAACAAAACCACCCCGTCACGCAGGCTGATAGCGCTGTGGATCCTGTTCTTCGCTGCGTTGGCGCTGACCCTTGCCATAGGCGGCTTGCTCGGCACTATCGACTTCGATCTTGCTCAAGTCCGTGGAGACGGCATCGTCAGCCTGGAACTGGCATGGCGCCCGGATAAGGCACAAGCGATTGTCAGGGGCTGGAGGGATGCGGGCCTGATTGCCGTTGCGAAAAGCAGTGTCTATCGGGATTTTCTGCTGATCATCGGCTACGTCGCCTTATTGACATCCATGGTCTTGTTGGCCTGGAGACCGCTTGCCCGATCCACGTACCATTCAATGCCGCTGTTGCTGATTGCCGGAGGTTTGCCATGGCTGGCGGGGGTTTGTGACATTGTCGAGAATGTGCTGATGCTGTCGATGCTTTCAGAGGAAGACGGCGTCGGCACCCTGCGGCCGCATTTCACCACCGGTTTTGCCTATACCAAGTTCGCGTTATTGGGGCTGTTTGTCGCCCTGGCTGCATACTTTGCACGTCCCGCCGCGAAGACCATTTCACGCGTGCGCTTCAGCCTGTTGATGCTGGCAATCGGCGTGGCGGTGCTGTTTGTGCCTCAGTGGCAGGAGATACTGCGCGCCATAACCGAGACGGGGGCGCATGCGGATAACGGGCTGAGTTCCATACAGTTGCGGCACGCCGCCTGGCTTGCATTCGCCAGTCTGTTGGCGGCATTCAGCACCTGGTATTCAGCCCGGGTGCTCTTCATGTTCCGCTTTGACGGCTATAGTGACCAGGAAGAGGATCCCATGGCCAACCTCAAGCGCTGGCTGCCGAGGTTGCTGGGCGCCGCAATCCCAGTGCTTGTTGCGGTGGGTTATTTCGTCAGCGTCGCGGCCGATCGCTACCGGGAGATCATGATTCCCGTAGGTTTCCAGTTGGCAGCATTTGTGATGTTCCTCTGCATTGTCGTGTACCGACGCAAGCTGATGAAAATCCCGCATGACACCCCAATGATCAACTTTGCCGATGGATTTTCCGATCTTCACAAGTACACCAAATTGCCGTTGGTCGGACTGGCAATCGCCAACGTCGCCTTCTTTTTGCTCTTTCTCTACTTTCCGGAATATGCGGTTCATATCGGGGGCGCCGCCGTGGTCGTGCTGGCGGTGGCGCTGATCGTTCCGGTTGGCAGTTTGCTGGTCTACGGCAGCATCCGCTTGCGCTATCCTTTATTGATTGTCGTTGCCGTTCTGGCCGTGGTCTTCAGCCTGTTCAACGACAACCACAGCATTCGCCTCTGTCCCGACATGGTCTCTACGGAGCGCGAATGTCATGATGACAAAGGCGAGCCGATTGGGGTAGTGCGTGACGGACCCTTTCATCAGCTTGACGGTTTCTCCGCCTTTATGGACAGGTGGGTGGAGAAGCGAAAGGGCAACGGCGGTCCGCTCCCGGTATTCATCGTCGCCGCCGAAGGTGGAGGGATTCGCGCCGCCTATTGGACCGCGCATGTGCTGGCCTCGCTGCAGGATGGAGCCCGTGCCGAGGGACTGGACTTCTCTCGTCATCTGTTGGCGATCAGCGGTGTTTCCGGCGGCAGCCTTGGCGGCGCAGTGTTTGTCACCTCGGCCAAACGTCTGGGTGACACCTGCGCTGAAAAGCCGGACTGCTTCGGCAAGCTTGCACACGATGTCCTGGGCGAGGATTTCCTGTCGCCAACCGTGGCGACCCTGCTATTCCCCGATTTGTTGCAGCGCTTTTTGCCTTCTCCATGGTTCGACGATCGCGCCATGACGCTGGAAAAGAGTTGGGAGCTGTCCTGGCACCAATTTGCCTCGACGCAGGATTTCGCGATCGGGTTCGATCATCTTTGGGATCAGGCATCCGAACAGGAGAAGCTCCAGCCGCCGTTGCTGCTATTGAACAGTACGGTTGTTGAAACCGGTCAACGCCTGATCATGACCCCGCTGGAGTTGAAACCTGACGGTATCGAGTTTGGTGAAGTCTTCCGCGACGCCATCGATGGCCGATCCCTGCTAGGTAACGGTCTTCCTTTGAGCACCGCAGTGCATCTCAGTGCCCGATTCACCTATGTCAGTCCCGCCGGCAAAGTATTTCGTTCCGGAGATGGGGACCGCAAGGCGGGCTGGTACCGCCTGGTGGATGGCGGGTATTTCGAGAATTCGGGTGCGGTGACGGTGATCGAGCTGCTCGATGCGGTGAAGCGGTACGCAAAGGGCACCGGCAAGGATCTGAGGCCGTTCGTGATTCACATCAGCAATGAACCGGTGGTCCCCGATACGGAGCAAGCCAGGAAGCAGGTCAGTTTCCATCCGGTCATGGGTGAAGTCCTTTCGCCACTGCGCGCCTTGCTCAAGGTGCGGCCTGCGCGAGGATTTCAGGCTCGGGAGTTCCTGCAAAGGTGGTTGGATGAAGAGTCGTCCGACACAGTCAGTCATGTGCACTTTCTCCCATGCAAGCGCGAGCATGACCTGCCGCTGGGGTGGTTGCTCTCGGAGGCCGTACAGACTGAACTCGCCGCGCAACTGACTGCGAAAGATCCGCACGGTGTAGGCGCGCCCGCCTATAACTTCGCCAATATGCAACAAGTGTTGCAGCACCTTCGCACCGGTGAGGTGCATGGCGAATCGTCCGCAGAGAGGGAAGCGGCTTTGATTGCGCTCTGCCGAAAGAAATGACGAGTTACTGAGTTTTCGCTGGATCGCCACCCGGTGCCAGCTGCCGATTCACAAATCTGCAGCACCATCAGCAACTACATATAATGGGCAATCTTGCTACTGGCAGTGACCTCTTCAAATTTCTCGAGGGGCAAACCCGGCCAGTGGCAGCGGCACACCCCAAGATACAGGCAACATGAAATGACGCTGAAATTTCCAAATCCGAGTCGCAGCTTCGATGAGATCAATAAGCGTGTCAGTTTTTGGGGATACGACAGTATTATCGAGGTTTCATTCTCCGTTGAAGGGGCCGCCCTGGTTAAACTTTACCCTGGGACTGTTGAAACAGAGGCAGGTTTTCTGAAGGCTTTTGATGCCGCGCAGAAAAAAATACACAAGATCGCAGAGACCATCTATAACCGCGGGCAGCACAAAGGCACATTTGCATATAATCTTGTGGCCGACGATTTCTAATGGTCAGGTGTTGAGTTCCGAATGCGCTAAAGCCCAACAGGCGGCGCAATTCATTTATTACCGTCAGGTGCACACTTCATGTGTGTCATCTTGAAACGAATGATTCAATCCATTCCCGCCTACTCGATGATCAGAAGTTACTAATCAGAATCAATGCAATGACGACGTCTTTGACCGCACTAATGGTGTATTGCATTTATGGGAAATAAACTCAGCATATTGATTGATGCATCGGACATGAGTCGCGGAAGATCAGGTTGGATCATCTGTGAAGCCTTAAGCGGACATGCGAATGAATCCTGAATCAAGATTGAACAGTGTATTATTTTTGTGTCATCACCGACCTGCTACGAATTCCTGCTAAATTTTCTTTTCCGGTAAAAGTACATTACAGGTTGTACTGAAATGCCATGCAGAACTATGGATATGGTTACAGCCGCAAATGCGATGCTGACCATCTGTTCCGCAAGTGTGCGAGGTAGGCCGTGGTGGATGGCGTACAACAGGTAATATATCGATCCGATGCCCCTGATGCCGAACCATGCGATCATAACGCGTTGATCCCTGGAGATTGGCGCGCCGAACAATCCGAGCCAAACCGAAGCAGGTCGGATTAGCAGAAAAAGCAGAACAAGCAGCCACGCCGCATTGATGGAAAAGTGCGTAAACGTCAGCATCGCCCCAATCACCAATACCACGGCCAACTCACCGATCCGTTCCATCTGGCCGTTAAAGCCGCGTACTGCCTGCATCATGTACGCGCTGGTGTGGTCAGCGTGGTCGGAGAGTCCGTTCAAAGGCTCTCCATCCGGATGTAGCGCGTCACCTGTGTGAATGACATTGCTGTTGCGTGATTGCTCCTTGACTCGTTGTAAAGACAGACCTGCGGCGAAAACTGCAAGAAAACCATAGGTGTGACTGATCACTGCCACTCCATAGGCAATGGCAATGAGTCCCAGGGCTAGAAATTCATCCAGGCCGATCGATTCCTGATGACGGGACCGTAGATAGACGACCAGCCTGCCGATCAGCGCGCCCAATGTACCGCCGATGATCAGTCCGCCGATCGTGGCCCATACTACGTCCACGACCAACCAGCGCCAGCCACCAGCGCCCAGATCGTGGAGACCCAGTAGGCCAAGACCCAGCATCACGAAGGGAAAAGCAGTCCCGTCATTGAGTCCACCCTCACCCGTCAGGCTGAAGCGAAGACGGTCGCGATCACCCGATGATTCGACCTGGACAGCTGATGCCAGCACCGGGTCCGTGGGCGCAAGTATTGCCCCCAGGAGAATGGATGCGCCTAGGGGCAGCCCAAGACCCCATACCGCGACTGCGGCGACCAGCGCCACAGTCAGGGTCATGGATAGGAACGCCAAACGTAGCGGCAACAACCAGTGCCAGTTGGACAGTGGCAGGCCCAGCTTCAGACCGACGGAAAACAGGGAGAGCAGCACCGCTACTTCAGTAACTCGTTCAAGGATGGCGGTATGGGCAAACGGGCTGGGCGTCAATACAGCCCAACCAGCCGGACCCAGTATGAAACCTGTTGCCAAATAGATCATGGCAGTGCTCAAAGGCAATCGCTTCAGCAAGGTAGCAGACAAAACCATAACGATCAGCAACACACCTATTAACAGGGTCCATATTGCGAATGTCATGGTTTGATCGGTGCTTCAACAGTTGGACTTGATATCCCGACCAACAATCTTAAGTCAGGATGTGGATTTAACTAAACACGATTGTCTGTGAAACCAGGTCAAGGATCGCTGTCGGCGGTTTGAGCCGAACCGGATGCTCAATGGGAACGGTATCTGATGCAGTCAGTCTATCCAGATGCGATCGTAGTATTCCTTACCCAGTTCATTGAGAACGTAGAAGCGGGATTTGCCTTTGAAATTTGCCAACTCGCAGGCTTTCAGCGCAGCGTGTAAATATGCAAATTGATTCACTTCAGTCTGCCGGTATGATGACATGGATCCATGTGTCATGTCGTCACTATTCATCTTCTTGGACATCATGAGGCGATACATTGGGTACTCCTTGTCTCTATCAACGGATGGAGTCGTTGAGACAGTCACGGATTTGAACGCACTTCGTATTGATGACGGGAGTGTTTTCTGAATCCGTAATGCTGATCGCGGGGTTTATGCAAGATGCAGGTGGCGACCGTACCGGGTCAGGGTGGAGCATTCATGGAGTCGTTGTGCGCTTTTCCGATTTAAAGCACCTGTTCAGCAACAGCAACCAATACAGGCATTCAAATTTATCCGGTCTTGCAAAGCCTGCTATCGTGGCATCAACATACGATTACTTGACTATAAAAGGCGCGGGGTCGTCGGCATGTTTTTTCAACCGCTTGGCCGCTTTCTTTTCCTTCGGTGTCAACAAAGCCTGCTTTTTTCCTTCCCTGTTGGAACGCCTGGATTTGGACATGTTGTTTCTCCTGGTTAGGAATTACGGAACTCTCAGAACGAAGGAAGGCGGAAGCTGAGTGACTATGCCAGACGGCTCCAATCTAACCGCAAACACAGAGGGTATGACGATCATTCGAGTATGCGCGCTTGAGGTGGGAAAAGCCAGACATACTTTGGCTAAGTTTGCAGCATCTGATTCAGAATTAAGCCTATTGCATTCTACGAGGCCCACCGCCACTGAATAGAGCAGGATTAACAGGAGTAAACAGGAACTGGCATAGAAGACAACAATCTCGCCACATCAATAAACCGAATAGAAACATGCGGTTCGGATCGATCCTCTATTGCGATCGGATAGTGGCGCAAATTATGCGAACGAATCAACCCAAATTCCGTTATTTCACACATGATTCGCAATACATCCCTCCCCACGGTTAATCTAGGGTAAGAGTGCTCGGTTCAACCTGAGTATCATGTTACAATCCTTGTAAATACAGGGGCAAAAACGTTCTTGTACACTTCATTTCTACCCCGCCAAGATGTCGGGTCACTTCCAGTCAAGACCATTTCAATCATCGTCAATAGGGTATCCGGCCACTTGGCGCAACAGCAGTCGTTCACTCAACGGCTGGGAGATACGGGTGGATCCACAGAGGATGATAGGGCGTTTAAAACGCATTACGCTTCGTCGAGGAATCGCGACCTTGCGGACAAGGTTGCTTAAGAGAGGAAGTGGCGCTGCGAACAGGGTTGTCATCAATGAGACTCCCTTGCGCGCGGAGTTGTTCAGTAGCGATCAGATGGAGCGGCATGGCGTACGCCTCGCCTCAGTCCATCGATTGTCATCAAAACAAGTGTCGGAGCATTTGCTGTCGCGCTTGGCAGCCAACGAGAGCATGCTGCTCAGCACCCGTAACCAACTCATGGCGTCGGTGCTGGCGAAACAGCCGATAACCCCGGCCTCTGAATGGCTGCTGGATAACTTCTACCTCATCGAAGAACAGATCCATACAGCCAGGCAACACCTGCCCAAAGGATACAGCCGTGAATTGCCGAGTCTGGCCGGGGGAACCTCTGCCGGATTGCCTCGCACTTACGATATCGCGCTTGAGACCATTGCCCATGGCGACGGACGGGTGGACCCTGACGGCCTGATTCGCTTCGTCAAGGCTTACCAGACAATCACGCCATTGCGACTGGGTGAGCTATGGGCCATTCCCATCATGCTGCGCCTGTCGTTGATCGAAAATTTACGTCGTGTCGCCACAGGCATCGCCAGCGGCAGGCGCGATCGGGATCTTGCCGTCCTCTGGGTGGATAGGCTGACGGAGGTTGCACGTCAGGACCCCAAGAGCCTGATTCTGGTCATCGCTGACATGGCGCGTTCGAATCCACCGATGACAACGCCTTTCGTGTCGGAAATGGCGCGACGCCTGCAAGGTCAAGGGCCTGCCCTCGCCATGCCGCTGACATGGATTGAGCAGCAACTGGCTGAGTCCGGTCTGAGTATCGAGCAGTTGATACGCTCGGGAAACCGCCAGCAGGCTGCCGACCAGGTCTCCATCAGTAACAGCATCGGTAGCCTGCGTTTACTGGGGACCATGGATTGGCGCGAGTTCGTCGAGACGGTGAGTGTGGTCGAGCAGACACTGCGCTCGGATCCGCTCAACGTCTATGCGGCGATGGATTTCGCAAGCCGCGACCGCTACCGTCATGTGGTGGAAGATGTTGCGAAGGCCAGCGGTAAGCCGGAAGAGGCTGTGGCCCGATTTGCCATCGAGCTTGCGCAGGCAAGCGCGGAGCGCGCGGGTACCGAAGTGCGATCGGCTCATGTGGGCTACTACCTGATCGACCATGGTCTGCCTGAGCTGGAAAACGCCCTGCAGGCGCAGCTTGCCTCGATGGCCGCGCTGAAGCGATGGGCAAGCCGGTTTCCCCTACCTATCTATCTGGGTGGAATCGCGTTGATCACGCTGCTCCTGAGCGGCCTCCTGCTGACCAGGGCATGGGGAGAGGGTATGACCCATGGGTTGCTGGCATTGCTCTGCGTCCTCGTACTGCTGGCCACGAGCCAGCTTGCAGTGGTGCTGGTCAACTGGCTGGCTACCCTGCTGGCGTCGCCGCATCCGCTACCGCGCATGGACTTCTCCAAAGGTATTCCGGCGGGCTCGCGTGCCCTGGTGGTGGTGCCGACTCTGCTCACCAGCTCCCACAACCTGACGCATCTGATCGAAGCACTGGAGGTTCGGTTTCTCGCCAACCGTGACGATAACCTGCGTTTCGGACTGCTCACCGACTTCGCGGACGCCAACGCGGAGACACTGGACCAGGATACCCCGCTGCTGGCGCTAGCCCGTGAGCGCATCGAAGCATTGAACCGGCAATACGCACGTGCGGGCATTGACCCTTTCTTTCTGTTTCATCGTCCCCGGCGCTGGAATGCCCGTGAGCACATCTGGATGGGTTACGAGCGCAAGCGCGGCAAGCTGGCGGATCTGAACGCCTTGCTGCTGGAAGGTGCAAGCGATGCCTTCTCTCTCATCGTCGGAGACACTTCGGGACTCTCCGGTGTGAAATACGTGATCACGCTCGATACGGATACCCATCTGCCACGAGATGCCGCACGCGAGTTCGTCGGCACCATGGCGCATCCGCTGAACCGACCTGTCTTCGACGCGACACAGGCGCGGGTTCGGGATGGCTATGGCATACTCCAGCCACGTGTCAGCATGAGTCTGCCCGACACGCGTCTGTCGCGTTATGCACATCTGCAGGGCGGTGAGCCTGGCATCGACCCCTATACCCGCGTCATTTCCGACGTCTATCAGGATCTGTTCCATGAAGGTTCGTTCATCGGCAAGGGGATCTATGATATCGATGCCTTCGAGCGTTCTCTCAAGGGGCGTTTCCCCGATAACCGGATATTGAGCCACGATCTCCTCGAGGGCTGTTACGCCCGCGCCGGTTTGCTGAGCGATGTCCAGGTCTTCGAGGAGTATCCGTCACGCTACGGCGCCGATGTCAATCGCCGCCACCGCTGGATTCGCGGCGACTGGCAACTGGCGGGCTGGTTGCTGCCTCGGGTCCCCGGTGCCGGCGGTCAGCGGCTGAAAAACCCGCTTTCGGCGTTGTCGCGCTGGAAGCTGTTCGACAATCTGCGCCGCAGCCTAGTGCCCGTGGCTTTGACGCTCCTTCTGTTGCTGGGCTGGACAGTTTTTCCATCGCACGCATTCTGGACCCTGATTGTGCTTGGCGTTCTCCTCATACCCCCGATGCTGGCCAGCCTGCTCGATCTGCTGCGTAAACCCGAGGATATCGGCTTGCACCAGCATCTTGGCATCATGCTCCGCTCCTTCGGCCTGCGATTCACCCAGGCTGGCTTCGTTCTGGTGACGCTGCCGCATGAAGCCTTCTACAGTATGGACGCCATCCTGCGCACACACTGGCGTTTGCTGGTGACCCGTCAGCAGTTGCTGGAATGGAATCC
>JBNLGI010000138.1:0-11023 GCA_050305975.1 Sedimenticolaceae bacterium
GAGGTTTCATCAAAAAGGGTCAGTGATACAGGCGAGGCACCTTCCATGGCGGCATAGAGGCCCATCGATGAATCACCCTCCATCACTTGAAATCTCAAGTTGAGATCGGTCTCGGCGGAGGCATTGCCGGTAGCTCCCGCCGTATAGTATGTCAAATTGCCGAGGACGATAGAAAAACGATAGTACCCGTGACTGATATAGGCATCGTTTACGACGCCATAGGATGCGGTGTCGAAATAGACCTCGTCAATTGGGACGATCGCTGTCCTTTCGCTTACCAGAGTGTATCCGGTGAACAGCGCCGATGGAAAGATGGGGCCTGAGAAGGTGCTCAAGGTCGTGCCTGGATTGGAGACCACGCCGGGATCGTAAGTGACCTGAGCATGAGCCGAGGTGTAATCATCAAGGATATTTATAATTGCCGAATGGGCGGGCGATGCCAGACAAAGGCTGAATGTCGCCAAGAGCGTAGTGAATAGTGACTTGAACATAGCTCTGACCTCCGTTTCATCTGTTTAATCATTCCATTCGAGATAAGGTGTAAAAACACGATTCGTTTTTACTGCGATGACCGAAAAGCTCTCGCTTGGGATCTGCAACAGGCAAGCGGATTGTCGCTTTGTGGAATGTGCACTTCCGCCTGTTGAAATATAAAAGGCAACTTTTATTCCTAAGTTTCAATGGCTCAATAATTCAATGGCTTGATTATTGAGCGAAGAGAGATGACGGGGCGCTTTGTAAATAATTCCGACACATTTCTATGGATAAAGAGGTCCTGAATGTTTCAAGATCTCATCACGAGTGAGATGTTTTTGGTAGTGATGATTCAACAATGCCGTGTATTCATCAGACATAAGTATGACTGATGGCCGATGTGCTCCCGGCTATACGCTGTTCGCTTGATCGATGCCGTCTATCTTCATGCCTGTCGAAGCCTGGGGATCCGTCAATGGATCGATTTTAGCGAGGTCCATAGGCGGGGACAGAAAGTGCCCCTGCACATAGTCCACGCCCGATTCGAACAGGAAGTGAAGTATCTCGGCGCTTTCGACATATTCGGCGATGGTTTGCTTACCCAGAGAGTGAGCGATATCGTTGATGGACTGGACGATTGCCCGGTCGCCTGAATCCGCCACCACTCCGCGGACAAACAGGCCGTCTATCTTTACAAAATCAACCGGCAGGTTTTTCAGGTGCGAAAAGGATGAGAAGCCACTGCCGAAATCATCCAAGGCGAAGCGGCAACCCAGCTCACTCAGCCGGGCAATAAGTTCGTTGGCGGAGACGAGGTTTGAGACGGCCGAGGTCTCGGTGATTTCGAAAATCACCTTGCCGGGATCAACCTCGCTGTTGACGATCAGGGACTCGATATCGTCGATCAAAAACTCATTGGCGATGGTCTGGCCGGAGAGGTTGATGGTGAACAGTCCCTTGTAGTCCATGCGCTGTAAGTGGGACAGTCTTCTCAGCGCGGCTTCGATGACCCAGAAGTCGATCTTGTCCATCATGTTGAAGCGCTCGGCCGTCGGCAGAAATGCCCCGGGAAAGACCATGCCCCATTCCGGATCATCCAGGCGCAACAACACCTCATTGATGTGGAGTTCCTGCGGCACTATGCTGAGCAGCCGCTCATATACGGGGCCATCAGCTTCCGATCGCAAGGCATAGGGGATGTATTCAACGGGCATGATGGGCTGATAGTGCAGCATCAGATTGTCATCCACCAAGGCGTTGTGCAGCCGTGATGACCAGCCCAGGTCGAGATCCATCGCCTTTTTACTATCGTTCTCCGGGATGAAGAGGTGGCTGCGGTTTCGCCCTTCGCCTTTGGCGATATGGCAGGCGATATCCGCATTGGCGAGAATGTCGCCTGCCGATGAGGTGTCCCGATCGATCAGGGCGATGCCGATGGTGCCATTCACCTTGTACTGCTTGCCGTTGTAGACGAACATGTATGAATCGAGCATATCGCGGTAGTCCTCGGCTACCTGCTGCACGCTCTCCCTGTTGACGTTGCGCAGAATGATGGCGAATTCGTCCCCCCCCAAGCGGGCCAGCAAGTCGGTTTTCCTCAACCTCAGCGTCATCTGTTGCGCTATCTCGATCAGCAAGTGATCGCCAGCGGCATGTCCGGCCGTATCGTTGATGTATTTGAAACGGTCGAGATCGAGATAGAGCAGAGCGCTGGTCTCATTGCTGCGCTTGAGGCGCTCCGCCTCTTGCGAGAGCTGTTCCTCGAAGTAGCGTCGGTTGTATAACTTGGTCAGAACGTCGTGACCGGCTTGCCAGCGCAACTCCTCTTCAAGCAACTTGCGCTCGGAAATGTCGCGGAAGGCGACTACGGAGCCCTCCCGTTTCTCCTCGATGGTGAGTGGATAGATCGTACACTCGACCGGGATCGAGGTGCCTGACTTGTGCCAGAAGACAGCCTCGCGCGCGTGGATCAACTCTCCGCCTGCATAGGCCTGCTGCAGAAAGCAGTCTTCTTGAGCGACCGGATTGCCATCCACATCGGCCGAGTGGAAGACATCCAGCGCCAGCCTGCCGATCAGCCGCTCTTCGGGCTGATAACCCAAAATCCGTCTGCATGCCGGGTTGACGAAGGAGATGCGGCCTTCGGCGTCCACACCGTATACGCCTTCGCCGACCGATCTGAGTATGCCGCTCAAGCGTTCCCGCTCTTTGACGATCGATTTATGCGCGCGGATGTGCCGACTCATGGCGTCTATGCGGGTCAGGAACAGGTCGTCGCTCTCGTTCTTGAACATGCACTCGACAGCACCCGCCTCAAGAGACTGTTTGATGGCCTTGTCGAGATAGGTTCCGGTGATGATCGCAGTCGTGATATTCGAGGTGAATTCATGAGCGCGTAACCGCTGGCACAGAACGTCACCGGTGGCGTCCGGCATAAAGTAGTCGATGATGGCGATGTCGTACTCGGACTCGAGGGCTTTCTGCATGCCCTCGGCTACACAAGCAGCGGTTTCCGCGTGGTAACCATTGGCTGTCAACAGCCGCTGATATTTCACCCTGACCGTAGCCGAGTCATCGACAAACAGCACACGAATCGGTTCCACCACAGGCTTGGGCTCAAGCTGCCGACAGGCCGGCTTGTTTGCTTGCGTCAGCAGTTCGGATAGAACGTCAGAGGTCTTCTTGTAATCGGTCCAGAGCAGGAGGGCGGTATGCCGCCTTCTTCTGGCACGGGTAGTGATGGTGGATTGAGTTTCATGTACGAAGGTAAGGACAGGAAGCGAGGCAAAGGCTTTCCTCTCAAACAGTCTGTACAGCTCTTCTGCGCCTGGATAAGTTGGATCGGGCCAGCCCAGGACGACCGCCTCGATGGCGCCCCTGTCATCTGAGCCCGCCTTGAAACGCTCGAGCGCCGAGCTGAAGTCGGAATCGGTTTCAACCTCGTAACCGGCTTTGATCAGAAGGTTTTTTTCGATGTGCCGAACAGTGGCTGAAAGTTCGATCAGTAAAACTCTTGGCAAATGTGCTACCCCGGGGGAGATGAAATACTGCGCCCAATCAAATAACCCTAGGATTTGTGTAGTTAACGGAATCCGGAGCGAAAACTTTAGTGGAAGCTCCCGGGAATTGTCGTCGACTGTTCAGCCGATCGCTGTCCAATCGAGATAGCGTGTGATAATAGCGATATAAAACAATTAGTTGAAATTATGTCTCTGTAGGGTTGTCGATTTCGGATCAGCGGCTATGCGAGATGCGCTGGCCTGGATACAGGGATAAAGGGTGAGGGGAAGCGCCCCCCTAACACGGGCTCGACTCTGATCATTTGACAAGTGACCGGAATCAGCAAATCGAAACAGTTGCTTGACGTACATCATTGAAAGCGCTTCGGAGTTCATACTTTTCTTCTATTTCATTAAATACTGATGTAAATCTTTGAGTGAGGCCCGGCATGCCGGTTTGCGGGCGGCCGTGGTCAGGTTCCATCCCATGCTCGAGCGGTGCTTGACGAGTCGTACAGGAGGGCTCGCTACCACCCTCGGAA
This sequence comes from Sedimenticolaceae bacterium, assembly GCA_050305975.1. Taxonomy (GTDB): domain Bacteria; phylum Pseudomonadota; class Gammaproteobacteria; order Chromatiales; family Chromatiaceae; genus Thiodiazotropha. The sequence continues at coordinate 4,016 of JBNLGI010000138.1, forward strand.
TTTCATTCGATCAATGCAGTTAAAGGAGCGACAACAATGAAGTTACGGCGGAGGTCTTTTCTCATCGGTTCGGCGGCCGTGCTCAGCATGGCGCTGGCGTTTCCAATAGCCTCGTTCGCGGCCAAACGCATCGTTTTCAGCGGTGGTCCGGCCGGCGGCACTTTCCAGGTGGTGGCCAATGCCATTCAGGTCTATGGTCCGGTCAAGAATAACGAAGTCTTCAAGGTCAAGGCTCAATCATCCGCCGGTTCGGTGGAGAATCTGCGAAAGGTCGACAAGGGCAAAGCCGATTTCGGCGTGGTCTATTCGGGACATGTCTACCTGGGGCGTAACGGCCAGTTGAAAAACGATTCCAACAAATATGAAAACGTCATGGCGGTGGCCTACCTCTACGGTGCACCGGCGCAGCTGGTGACGCGGAAGGGATCCGGCATAAAGAGCGTCAAGGATCTGGTCGGCAAAAAGGTCGGCGTGGGCAACGCCGGTTCCGGCGCCTATGCCAACTGCGAGCTCTTCTTCACCCATATGGGTGTGTGGGACAAGATCGAGCAGAACGCGCTGGGCTACAATGACGCCGCGGCCGCCTTCGGCAACAATCAGCTGGACGCCTTCTGGCTCTTCACCGCCTTTCCCAGTGGTGCCGTGATCATGGCCGCCCAGTCCAACGACATCGATCTGGTCAACGTAGGCCAGGACGCGATCGACAGCGGCTTCTATGAGAAGTTTCCCTACTTCTCCAAGCTGTCGGTTCCGGCCGGAACCTATCGCGGGGTCGATTACGTGACACCGTCCTTTCAGGACTCCACCCTCTGGGTCGCCAATGCCAATGTGCCCGACGACGTGGTCTACGATCTGCTGTCGATGATCTATACGGAAGAGGGGCTGGCGCACATGCGTTCCCAGAAGAAGACCTTCAAGGAGATGACCATAGAAGACGGCGTCAAGGGTATCGTCACACCGATGCATCCTGGCGCGGTCAAGTTCTGGAAAGAGAAGGGCGTACTCTGAGCGAGATTGTGCGGGGGGTCGCTCTGGCGGCTTCCCGCAGTTTCCTACAACCGGTGCCTAAGCATGCTCTACGATAAACTCCACAGGGTCGAGAAGTGGTTGTTCGATCTGCTGGCGTTGGTACTGGTGGTCTTCTACTCCTACTCCGCGGTGCTCGAACCGGCGCCGACCCAATATCACCGCGGCATCTACATCATCATCACCTATGTCCTGGTGTTTCTCATCTATCGTTCGAAGACGCTGCTCGGACGGGTGATCGACTATCTGCTGATACTGGCATCGGTGGTCTCCATAGGCTACTGGGTGCTCAACTTTCAGGACATCAACTACCGCGCCGGGGCAGAGACCGAACTCGACATGGCCATCGCCATGGTCGGCGTGCTGTTGGGCATCGAGCTGGCGCGACGGGTGGTCGGCAACATCTTCGTCGTCATCGGCATGGTCATGCTGCTCTACGGCGTCTATGGCGACTACGCGCCGGAGCTGATCTCCCACGCGGGCGACAGCTTTCCCGAGCTATGCACCAGCATCTTCTACAAGAGCGATGGCGTGTTCGGCATCATGGCCAACGTGCTCGCCACCTACATTCTGCTGTTCGTCATCTTCGGCGCCTTTCTCGAGCGCAGCGGCGCACAGCGCTTCTTCATCGATTTCCCCCTGGCCGCGGTCGGCCACAAGATCGGTGGTCCGGCCAAAGTCTCGGTGATCGCCAGTGGTCTGTTCGGTTCCATCTCGGGCAGCGCCATTGCCAACACGGTCTCCACCGGTTCTTTCACCATACCGATGATGAAGAAGGCGGGCTTCAAACCGCATGTGGCGGGCGGTATCGAGCCGGCGGCCTCCATCGGCGGTATGTTCATGCCGCCGATCATGGGAGCGGGCGGTTTCATCATGGCGGAGCTTACAGGCGTACCCTATTCGCAGATCATGCTGATCGCTCTGTTTCCCGCCCTGATGTACTTCTTCAGTGTCTTTGTCATGGTCCACTACGAGGCGAAGCGCTACAACATCGTCGGCGAGCGTTCGGAGGTCAGGGCGCTCGATATCCTCAAACGTGAGTGGTACTACATACTGCCACTGGTGGTGATCACCATTCTCATGCTGATGGGGTATTCGCCGGGCTATTCGGCGATTCTCGGCATGCTGACCTGCATCATCATCAGCTGGTTTCGCAAGGATACGCGCATCGATTTCAAAGGCTTTGTCGAGGCCTCCCGGGCGGGTGCGGAGAACAGCCTGAAGATCGGCGCCACCGTGGGTGTTATCGGCATCATCATCGGCGTGCTGACCTACAGCGGACTGGTGCTGACCTTTGCCGACATCGTCATCGAACTGGCCGGCGGCCGGCTGTTCCTGACCATCCTGCTGATCGCGCTCGCCTCCCTGGTACTGGGTATGGGGGTGCCGGTGACGGCGGCCTATCTGATCACTGCGGTGGTGGCGGTGCCGGCGTTGACCCATCTCGGGGTCAACGAGGTGGCGGCGCATATGATCGTCTACTGGCTGTCCCAGGATTCGAACATCACGCCGCCGGTCTGCATCGCCGCCTTTGCCGGCGCCACCATCGCCAAGGCCAACATGTGGCGCACCGCCTTCACCTCGTTCAAGTTCGCCAAGTTTCTCTACCTGGGGCCCTTCCTGTTCGGTTACGTGCCGGAGTTCTCGCTCGATGGCACACCGCGGGATATCGCCATCGTCTTTGTTCTCATCATTATCGGCACCTGGGCCTACGGCTGGCTGTTGAGTGGAATCTGGCTGGGTGGTCTGAAAGGGCTGTTCCGCAAGACCGCCTGACTATCACTCAGCCTTGAGGCCCTGAACGCAATCTATTTAGTTGCCGGGTTAATAGTCTCGGACCGGTAGCTTCGCCAGGCATCAAAGCCGCCGAAGAGCACCTTGATAGGATCGAAACCTGCGAGACGCAAAATGAACTGCGCCTTGGAAGTGAGCGGGCCGGTGTCACAGTAGTACGCCACCGGTCGGTCTCTCGGGATCTCATCCCTGCGCACGAGAATTTCCCGCCACTCGATGTTCATGGCAGCAACAAGAGGGTTGCTGGCATATTGTCGGGGATTGTGTATCGATGAACTGAAACGCCGAAAGACCCGCTTCATTCACCGGTTCGCTGGTAATGGCGCCCTCGCCATACGTAGCGAACTCGAGATAGGCCTGAATCTCCTCGCGAGCCGGCGAGTCATCCGCCAACAGCGTGCCGTTGCAAAACAGCGCCAACAGTGTGTAGCGCAAGCCCTGGTATCTCATCAGCCTCACTGTTCATAACGCAAACCAAGATGGAATTAGATGTTCTGTGACATGCCACTGATTCGAACTACCCATAAGTAGGTAGACGCCGGCGTACGCGATTTCGATTTCTTTTTTTAACCGAAATTTCAAACTAATGAATGTAAAAATAGTTTAAAAAAATATGCCTTCAATCAACCATAAAGTTGTGCGTGAAAGGCCATTGTGATGTCATGGACAAGGATTCAGAGGTGAGACGGATCTAAAGATACTTTTGTCAGGGATCCTCTGGCGGTATTGACCTTGACGATGGTGGTCTTGGACCCCGTACGCGACTGATGCTGAGTTGTGCCTTCTTGTTCCGTAGTCTCGTCCATATCGGGCTTATCGGTCTGTCTCTGACCGTTTCCGCTGTTGAGCTTCCCTCCCACAAGCTCGGTGTGCTCGCCTTTCGTCCCAAGGCGGAAGTCCAGCGGAAATGGCAGCCACTGATCGATCACCTCAACGCAACCCTACAGGGTCAGCGCATCGAACTGGAAGTTATGAACTATCCCGAGCTGGAGCAGGCCATCGCTGAGGGGCGGCTCGATTTCGTACTGACGAATCCGGCTCACTATGTACATATGACCTTCCGCAATGGTCTCTCCTCACCACTTGCCACGCTGATACCCATAGAACATGGACATCCACTCAACGGTTTCGGCGGTGTCATAATCGTTCGCGAATCCCGCACGGATCTGAAGCGGTTGCAGGATCTCAAGGGCCGTCGCATCGCGGCTGTCTTTAGCGGTTCACTCGGCGGTTATCAGGCACAGGCGATGGAGCTGCAATCTGTTGGTATCGAGGTGGCGAAGGATGCGCAGCTGTTCGAGACCGGTATGCCCCACGATTTGGTGGTGAAGGCGGTATTGACGGGTGAGGCCGATGCCGGATTTGTGCGTACCGGCGTCCTCGAAGCCATGGCGAAGGAGGGGGCGATCGATCTTTCGCAACTGAAACTGCTCAATCCCCAGCCGCCGCCAGGCTTCCCTTTTCTGTTGTCGACCCGACTCTATCCCGAGTGGCCCTTCGCCGCCATGCCCCATGCTGATCAGGATCTGGCACGAAGCGTCGCCGCCGCCCTGTTGGCTTTGCCCCGTGACGGCGAAGTCGCCCGTCGGATCGGCATCCAGGGCTTTACCATTCCTTACGATTACGAGCCGGTGAGGGCGCTGCTGCAGGGGTTGCGGCTGCCGCCCTATGACGAAGCGCCTAACTTCACCGTGCAGGATGTGGTGGACAAGTATGGCTTGGTCTTGCTGTACGCCGCGATCATGGGGCTGGTGATCCTGCTGCTGACCTTCTGGTCGCTGTTGCTCAACCGACGCCTGGGTCGCGAGCGCCGGCGGGTGGCGCGGCAATCGGAAGAGTGGCAGCGTTTGTTGGCCGCGCTGGGCGATGGGGTGTTCGGTCTGGATCCGCAGGGCCGCTGCAGTTTCATCAACCCGGCCGCTTTGAACATGCTCGGATTCAGCCAGGTGGAGGTCATCGATGCCGATCTGCATGAGCTGTTTCACGCCAGAAGGGAGGACGGCAGCGACTATCCGCACACGGAGTGTCCGGTGTTGAAGACACTGAACGACGGTGAAACCCGCCATCTGGAGGATTGGTTCAATCGCAAGGACGGTTCGGGGGTTCCGGTGATGATGACGGTGACACCGGTCGTCAGCGAGGGCCAGCGTGAGGGGGTCGTGGTGGTCTTCAACGATATCTCCGAGCGGCTGCGACTGGAGAAGGAACTGCGCACCCAGGCCACGACCGACACCCTGACAGGACTGCCGAACCGACGCCATTTCCTACGGGAGCTCGATGAAGAACTGGACCGGATCAGACGCCACCCCGAACAGGCCTCGGCCGTACTCATGGTTGATCTGGACGACTTCAAAGCCGTCAACGACCGCTATGGTCACTCGGCAGGCGACAGGGTACTCAGACATTTCGCCGGCGAGCTGGTACGCATCTCCCGCAAGAGCGACAAACTGGGACGTCTGGGCGGCGAGGAGTTCTGTCTGCTGTTGCCGACGACGACTCTGCCACAGGCGTGTCAGATGGCGGATCGTCTGTGTCGGGATATCGCCGGTTCACTGGTGCGTATAGACGGCGTAAGCCTGCACTATACCGTGAGTGTGGGGATCGCCATGATGCGGGCGGGTGATCGCTCGGTCGACGACGCGCTCAAGCGCGCCGATGCCGCTCTCTACAGCGCCAAGGACGCCGGCAAGAACTGCCTCAGCTGTGAAGTCGGCGGTGCCGATGAAGCGGCAGAGGTCGAGAAAACAAGGCCTGATCGGATCCTCATCGACAGGTTCCGCTGACAATCCAGCCGACAGCAAAAACCACATAGAATTACTGGAAAATCACTAACCAACTCCTCTTTCCATCGGCTACCGCCGCATCCACTCAAATGTCTTGTTCATGGTGCGAGCTTGACTTAACTGCATGTAATAATGATCAAAAAAGTCATGGCATAACAGTTGCTACCAGCTAGTTAAGTGCGTAGCGAACAGAAACACCACCGCACGTTTGGATGGCTTGCTACCTGGAGGAGCAGTTATGACCGAAACCTTTTATGACGTCATGCGGCGTCAGGGCATCACTCGACGCAGTTTCCTGAAGTTCTGCAGTCTCACCGCATCGGCGCTCGGCCTGGGTCCGGCAATGGTGCCAAGAATCGCGGAGGCGATGGAGACCAAACCCCGCATCCCCGTGCTCTGGCTGCACGGTCTGGAATGCACCTGCTGTTCGGAGTCGTTCATCCGCTCCGCCCATCCGCTGGCAAAGGATGTGGTGCTGTCGATGATCTCGCTCGACTACGACGACACCATCATGGCCGCCGCCGGTCACCACGCCGAGGCTATCGTCGAGGAGACTATCGAGAAGTACGACGGCAACTTCATCCTGGCGGTAGAGGGCAATCCGCCGCTGGACGAGGACGGCATGTACTGCATCATCGGCGGCAAGCCCTTCGTCGAGCAGCTGAAGATGGCGGCCGAGCACTGCAAGGCGATCATCTCCTGGGGCTCCTGCGCCTCCTGGGGCTGCGTACAGGCGGCGCGTCCCAACCCGACCCGCGCCACCCCGGTGCACAAGGTGCCGGGCCTGGCCGACAAGCCGATCATCAAGGTGCCGGGCTGTCCGCCCATCGCCGAGGTGATGACCGCGGTGATCACCTACATCCTCACCTTCGAGAAGTTCCCCGAGCTCGACCGACAGGGCCGGCCGAAGATGTTTTACAGCCAGCGCATCCACGACAAGTGCTACCGCAGGCCCCACTTCGATGCCGGACAGTTCGTCGAGGCCTGGGACGACGAGTCGGCGCGCAAGGGCTACTGCCTTTACAAGATGGGCTGCAAGGGGCCGACCACCTACAACGCCTGTTCCACCGTGCGCTGGAACGGCGGGCTCTCCTTTCCGATCCAGGCCGGCCATCCCTGCATGGGCTGCTCCGAGGACGGCTTCTGGGACAAGGGCTCCTTCTATCAGCACGTGACCGACATCCACCAGTTCGGGGTTGAGGCCAATGCCGACAAGGTCGGCTTCGCCGCCGCCGGCGTGGTCGGTGCGGCCGCCGTGTCCCACGCCGCCGTCACCGCCATCAAGAACGCGCAGAAGAAAGGAGACCAGGATCAATGACTACGAAAACCACACCCAACGGTTACACCCTGGACGATGCCGGCCAGCGCGTGGTGGTCGATCCGGTCACCCGCATCGAAGGCCACA
>JBNLGI010000139.1:0-18957 GCA_050305975.1 Sedimenticolaceae bacterium
TCCCGAACTCTGGGACGGCCATACCGCCGACCGCGTGGTGGCCTCGATCAAGCAGGTGTTCGGGCTTTGATCCGGATATCCGGTTGAAACCGGACTAGCGACCGCTCATTGGCTGAATCCAATCTCGGTGGGGCTGGGCCCCACCCTACAGTCCGCTTCGAAGTGTAGGGTGCGGCTTGCCGCACCGAGGAATCTCGGATCCCTCAAGCATCGGAAAATCCTGGCGCAGAGGCAGAGCGGTTTCCGTCTATTTGGCGCAGCAAGCCGCACCCTACGGCGGTGACGAAGGTCAGCGGCCATCCGAAGCCCTTCAAATCAACGCACCAGTTCGATCTCGGCCCGCCGGTTGGCGGCCCTGGCGGACTCCGTGCGCCCGCGCGCCTTCGGCCGGGATTCGCCATAGTGTCGCTGCGAAATCAGCTTCCGCGCCACCCCCTGCTGCACCAGAAAATCATGGACCCGTTTAGCACGACGAGCGGACAGACGCAGGTTATAGCGCAAGGCCCCCTGGTCGTCCGCATGGCCGCTGATGTGTATCGCCTTGATACGTGAATCCGCCTTGATATAGTCCGCCAGACGTGTGAGCACGGCTTTGGTCTCCACGCCGAGCCGATCAACGTCGAGGGCGAAATGGACCGTGGTGGATCGCAAGGTCTGGTAGCCGTCCCGGCTGAGTTCCTGTGTGCACTGCTTGAATGCCCGGCTGGCCTGCTGAAAATTGATCGGGGAGAGTTGGATCCGGAGCTGTTTGCGGCTGTCGTTCCAATCCAGCATGTCGAAGCTGCCGATCTGCCCCTTGACGAGGGTGGAGTAGAGCCAGCCCGAGGGACGGCGGTCGAGACGGATGGGATGACGACCCGATTCAACCGTGATGATCTGCTCCAACGGATCGGCGGGGACGTGACTCCACGGCGGTGACACCTCCCGCAAGACCCCTTCGATCCGCTCCGGTACCGGTTGATAGCTATCGAGGTGGAAGCTCAGCTCCTCACCGGCAAGCCGGCGAAAGCGGGCCAGTCCGAACTGTGGGATCTCGTGTTTCAGCTCACACAGTGCACTGGTGCCGCTGAAATGCCATGCCGATTCATGGAAACCGGCGCCGTAGATCTCGGCCGCAACCTTCTCCTCGGCGCCAGCCAGCTGCATGAAAAGCCAGCCGGTGATCAGGCAGGCCAGCCAGATGAGTCGATATCGGAAAGAATCTGTGTACTCGACAGACATGCAGCGAGTGGCCTCATGAACAACAACACCGGACACTCAACTTAGCGTCATGGTAGAGGGAAATCTTTACCGGGAGACTCTTCAGTCTGTCACAGAATTCTCTGAAAGTTGCGCGATCGCCCGACGGGGGCCTCGATCACCCCGCACGGCCTGCTCGGGAAGCGCTGAGCTGCCATCACGACTGTTCGTGCAGTTCGAGATAGTCGATCAGGCTGCGGAAGCGGTTGTAATCCTGGCGATGGAAGACCGGATCGTCCATATGCGGGATCTTCTGTTCGAGTTTCTCCACCTCCTTCTCACTCAACACTTCGTCGACAAGCGGGAAGATCTCGTTCTCTTCCAGGTCGATATGTTGTCGCTGCAGGGCAATGAACTCCCGTCCCCGGGTCTCCACCTCATCGCGTCTCAACACTTCACCCTGCATCACGCCTTCGAGCGTCTCGCGGAAATGCCGCGCCATCCCCATCAGCGCCTCGTGCTCACGGCCCACACGATCATGCAACGCCTTGTGCGCTTCCATTTCGGGTTTGCCGAAAGCGACCTCGATGATCATATCTTCGGTCGGATGGTGGTACTGTTCCGCATAGTGTTCGATGTAGTCGAGCATTTCGATCTTGAGATCGAAATCGGATTCATCCCCCGCAAACAGGGCATCCAGCTGAGCACTCAACAGATCGAGCAGATGGGTCAGGTTGACGTGGTCGCGGTGGAGTTTCTCCAGAAGTTGGTTCATCTCGTCCCCTTTTTGCTGAGTTGACGCCAGATCCAACCCTCAGGCCTGGCTTCACCGGTTAATATATAGCTCAACGCGTTCTCGTTCTGCAGCGTCCATTCCATGCGATCGCGTCCCTGGTGAGAACCGCAAAAGAGCAAGTGATCGTCTTTCTGTACGCTGATGCCTGGATCAGGCAGCAGGGTGCGCTCATTATGCCTCAGAAGCATCAGGGGTATACAGGGCAGACTGCGCTCCCGATCCCGCGGATCGGTCATCAGCTGGGCCAGGGTCAGCGACTTGCCGCGTTGCACATGAGCGCAGACGGCATGGGAATCCTGCTCGGTGAACGCCACCTCCCAGACTTCGGGAGCATGATGGTTGACCAGCGCCGACATCCGGCTGATCAACTCGCAGGCCCACTCATCCTCCTGATGCAGGACCAGCTTCACGAACTGATGCTGTAAAGGCGCGCCCAACAGAACGCGGATCTTATTGGCGATGATCTGGCTGGGCAGCATCACCATATCGGCTCCCACCGCTTCGATCACGGAATCGTTGTCCTTGCGGTTCTGGCGCAGGATCACGAACAGATCCGGGTTGAGTTCGCGCGCCGTCATGATAATCGACAGGTTGTTGGCGTCGTTGTCGGTGCCGGCCACCAGGCCGACCGCCCGTTCGATGTTGGCCTGGGAGAGGGTCTCCGCCTCGGTGCCCCGCCCCAGGACGAAAGCGGTGGAGGGTATCCCGGTGGTATCGGGATTGGCCTCGACCACCACCACTTCGAGGCCCTCGCGGAGCAGTTTCCCATAAACCGCCTTGCCGAAACGACCATAGCCGCAGATCACCCAGAGCCCCTTGTTCGGCGGATAGACCGGGTCTTTCAACTGATTGCTGTGACCGAGGGAGAGCCAGTCCTGCAGCAGGCTGAGGCAGGGAGCCTGGATGGCCGTGGCCAGATGCAGGGCGAAGGTATCGAAAGGGTCGATGATGTGGTCGGTACCGAACGACGCCATGTTGGCTTCGATGTCGTGGGAGTCGGCGCGACAGATCACCTCGATGTCGGGATGCAGCAGCTTCGCCGTGATGGCGATTTTCAGGTTGGCTTCATTGGAGTTGGTCAGCGCCACCACCCCCTCGCAGAGCGGATGGTTGAGGCCCGCCTCCACCAGGTGGGCGGGCAGCCGGGCGTCACCACAGAGACCGGGCACATACTCGCGCAAGTTCTCCAGCTGCAGTATGTTGACCCGCTCATCGAGAATATCGATGACCACCGCATGCTGATTGCGTTCGGTGAGCGACCTCACCAGCGCCTCGCCGGTCTGGCCATAACCGCAGACCAGATAGAAGGGTTCGCGCAGATGGCGGATCTTGCGCGCGAAGCGACGTTCGGTGAGGGCGCGCTGAAAGGTCTCGTCCTTGAGCAGGGCCAACACGGTGCCGATGGAGTAGAGCCAGACCACCACGGTGAAGAAAATGGAGAAACTGACCCAAAGCCGCTGTGCCGCAGTGAAGGCGTGGGGGATCTCGCCGAAGCCGATGGTGCTGGCCATGAAACTGACGAAATAGAAGGCATGGAAGAAATCCATGTGCCAGACGTTGCCGTCGGCATCCCGGCCGGGAATCAGCACCATGCCGAGGATCGCGACCGAGTAGACCAGAATCAGCGCCAGCAGCGGCGCCCGCATGCGCCTGAAGATGAGGAAGATGATGTTGTCCATGCCGGACCGGTATCTCTAATCCAATAGGCCTTGAGCCGCTAGCCGCCGGTACGCGATCAGCGACGCAACATCACGGTTTCGATAATCAGCAACACCACGGAGATCACATTGGCCAGCATGGCGCCGCCGGAGAGGGAGACGACGCTGGCGGTCGCCGCCGGCGTCATGCCGGTGCCGGTGATGTGCTCCACCACGGTCCACACCAGGGCGGCGGCGAACAGCTGCAGTATCGCCACCAGGCTGGTGGCCAGCAGCACCGCGCCCATCTGGGTACGATCGCCGAACTTGAGCACCGTCGCCACCAGGTTGACCACGATCACCGCAAACAGCTCATAGACGTGGTGATGATCCGGATTGTCGAGCTCACCGACGAAGAAACCGAAGTTGAGCGTCAGGGCCAGGACGATGAAAAAACCAAAAAGGACCTTCTCCGGATTCACGCCATATTCTCCTTTAGGGATGCCGATCAGGGGATCTTGGTGCAAAACCCAGCACATTTCCAGTCGATCGCGCCTCAGCACTTATCGACGGCGGTGAAAAATCTAAAGCTTTGGTTCCCATGACCGCTAACCCTAGTGATCACGGGGCATGCGAAGGGATCCGTAACTCCTGTCGATCCCGCAACCGTTCCTAGTCTTGGGTATTAAGCACATGGCAAACTTTATCAAATCCGTAGACGACCGTACCCGCCTGGCCGGCACCAACCGTCTCGAGGTACTGCTTTTCAGCCTTGGCAAGGATGTCAAAACCGGTCGGGAAGAGACCTTTGGCGTCAACGTATTCAAGGTCAGGGAAGTGATGCTGGTGCCGGAGATCACCCATGCGCCGGACATGCCGCCAGCGGTAGAGGGAATGGTCAGTCTGCGCGGCAATATGATCCCGGTGATCAATCTGCCCGAATTCTGTGGCGTCCAGTCGGAAAACAAACCGGAGATACTGATCGTCACCGAGTACAACAAGCACGTACAGGGTTTCCTGGTCCATTCGGTCGATACTATCGAGCGTCTGGCCTGGGAGGACGTCAAGGTGCCTCCCGAGATGATGGCGCATCAGCACGGCGGTCTGGTTACCGCGGTCACGGAACTCAAGGACAAACGGCTGGTGATGATCATGGATGTGGAGATGGTGTTGAGCCAGACCTCGGGCTTCGGCCAGAGCGCCGAGATCTTCGAGGGCATCCAACAGATGGAAGACAGCAACGTCACCCTGCTGTTCGCCGACGACTCCGCCGTGGCCCGCGACCAGATCATTCGCACCGTGAACCACATGGGGGTGAAGTACATCAGTACCACCAACGGTGTTGAAGCCTGGAACAAACTCAAGGAGATCGCCGATCGGGCGGCCGCCACCGGGCACAAGACCAGCGACTTCGTTCAGATCATCCTCACCGACGTGGAGATGCCTGAGATGGACGGCTACGTGCTGACCAAAAAGATCAAAGAGGATCCGCGCTTTTCGAACCTCCCGGTCATCATGCACTCCTCGCTCTCGGCCGACGCCAACCAGGCCCTGGGCAAAGGAGTCGGCGCCGACGCCTACGTTCCCAAGTTCGAACCGACCGAACTGGCGGCCAAGCTGCATGAGATGATCGACAAGGTGCAATCACACAAGGCCTGAGTCCTCCGCTCTCCGCCCCGATTCACCCTGATGCGTAATCAGTAAACCGGTGCGGCGAGCCGCGTCCTACATCCTTGTCGGGTGTAGGGGGCGGCTTGCCGCACCAAATTCGCCTGCTTGAATGGCGCAGCAGGCACTGCCTAGCAGCAAACACCCTCTCAACGCTATTCAGTCGGACAGCCTCCGACTCCGCGCCCTTTCGTCACCCCCTTTTTCAGCCATCGACATCTCGGCCAGATCGGCTTGATCCTGGCCCCATTCAATCCCGAGAGTTGTTACATTTGGTAACACCTGCTAGTGTAACCGGATCGCTGGGTTCCAGTGACGGACCTCCATCCACCTACAACGAGGATCGGCCTTCACATGCGTGAAACACCGCCCCCGGAGCGTCAACTCGATCGCACCCTGGCCTTGGGCCTGCTGGTCCTGCTGATGCTCTCCGCCCCAGTTATGATCTGGTGGACCTCGCCCGACAGCCCCTGGTATGTCCCCTACCTGCTATGGCTCACCATCATCGTTGTCACTGCCTGGATCCACCACCGCAGCCATGAGCCATAGCATCGGCCTGCTCTTCGGTATCGGATTCCTCTATCTGGTACTGCTGTTCCTGATCGCCTTCATCGCCGATACCGGCCGCATACCGGAGAAGCTCATCAGGCACCCGATCGTCTATGTCTTCTCGTTGGGGGTCTATGCCACCTCCTGGACCTACTACGGCAGCGTCGGCTTCGCCCAGACCCAGGGTTACCTGTTTCTGACCATCTATCTCGGAGTGACGCTGGCGTTCGCCCTCTCGCCTCTGCTGTTGCAACCCATACTCCGCTTGACCCAGGAGTATCAGCTGACCTCGCTGGCCGATCTCTTCGCCTTCCGCTACCGCAGCCAGTTGGCCGGTATCCTGGTGACGCTCTTCATGCTGTTGGGGACCCTGCCCTATATCGCACTGCAGATCCGCGCGGTGACCGACTCCATGCAGGTGGTCAGCCAGTCCGAGGCACCGCGTGGGCTGGCCCTGATCTTCTGCGTCACCCTGATTCTCTTCGCCATCCTCTTCGGCGCCCGTCACAGCACCAGCCGGGAGAAGCACCGGGGACTGGTGGCCGCGATCGCCTTCGAGTCGGCGGTCAAGCTGCTGGCTCTGCTGATCATCGGCATCACCGCGCTGATCGGCGTGTTCGGCGGACTGGACGGGCTGGACCAGTGGCTGCGGGAGCATCCGGAGGCGATCGAGAAGCTCTACCAGCCGGTCAGGGAGGGCCCCTGGGCGACCCTGCTGCTGCTGGCCTTCGCCGCCGCCTTTCTGCTGCCACGCCAGTTCCACATGCTGTTCACCGAGAATCTGGAACCGAAGGCGCTGCGCACAGCCAGCTGGGCCTTCCCCCTGTTCCTGCTGCTGATCAACCTGCCGATTCCACTGATCCTGTGGGCCGGGGAGAGTCTGCAGCTCGATCTGCACGCAGACTATTACGCCCTGGGACTGAGTATCGCCGCCGGTCCCTCCTGGCTGCCGGTATTGGCTTTCATCGGCGGCGTCTCCTCGGCCAGCGCCATGATGATCATCACCACCCTGGCGCTGTCGTCGATGACGCTGAACCACATTCTGCTGCCGACCAACTTCCCCGATCCACAGGTCAATCTCTACCGCTGGCTGTTGCTCGGCAGGCGTCTGTTGATCGCCCTCATCGTGATGGCCGGCTATGGTTTTTATGTGCTGCTGGAGAAACACCAGGGACTGGTCCAGCTGGGGCTGATCTCCTTCGTTGCCGTGGCCCAGTTCCTGCCCGGCATCGTCGGCCTGCTCTACTGGCGGCGGGCCAACCGTCTGGGCCTGATCCTGGGTCTGCTGGCGGGGATCTGCATCTGGTCCGCCACCCTGCTGTTGCCGCTGTTGGAGAGCTCGGGCTTCATCCGCACCGAGTTCGACATCCCCGCCCTGCGTCTGGCGGCCGGCATGGATCAGTGGCAGTTCGCCACCTTCTGGTCGCTGACCGCCAACACCCTGTTGTTCGTGCTCGGTTCCCTGCTGGGCAAGCAGAGCCGGGGCGAGCAGGAGGCGGCCAACGCCTGCTGCAGCGAATCGCTGATCCCTCTCGGGGGCATGGTCAACGCCGGTTCCTCGGCCCAGTTCACCAAACAGCTGGCGCAGATGCTGGGTGGCGAAGCGGCGGAACGGGAGGTGAAGCAGGCCTTGCGCGACCTCAGCCTGTCACCCAACGAGACCCGTCCCTCCCAGCTGCGGCGCTTGCGTGAGCGCATCGAACGCAACCTCTCCGGCCTGCTGGGACCGCAGCTGGCGCACATGATCATCAACCGCCGCCTGCAGCTCGACATCCACACTCAGACGGCGCTGGCCGACTCCATGCGCTTCATCGAAGACCAACTGGAGCACTCCCGCTCCCGCCTGCGCGGTCTCAGCGCCGACCTGGACAACCTGCGCCGCTATCATCGCCAGGTGCTGCTCGACCTGCCATTGGGCGTCTGCACCATCGACAAGCTGCGCACAGTGACCATCTGGAACCTGGCGATGGAGGTGATGACCGGTTTGCGTGCGCGGGACGCGGTGGGGGTGCCCCTGCATCGGCTGCCGCCGCCCTGGGGCCATCTTCTGGCCGGCTTCGCTTCCGCCACCGACGAGCACATCTACCATCTGGAAGTCACCCACGAGAACAGCAAGCGCTGGTTCAACCTGCACAAGGCGGCGATCCCCGGTCCGGTGCCGGTGGACCACCCGGTGGAGGAGGCGCGCACCAGTCAGGTCATGCTGATGGAGGACCTGACCAATCTGGAGACCCTGGAGGCCGAACTGGCCCACAGTGAGCGTCTCGCCTCCATCGGTCGCCTGGCTGCCGGTGTGGCCCACGAGATCGGCAATCCGATCACCGGCATCGCCTCGCTGGCCCAGAACCTCCGCCATGAAGAGGAGCCCGAACTGGTGCGCGAGAGCATCGAGGAGATACTCAACCAGACCCAGCGCATCACCGCCATCGTCAAGACCCTGATGAACTTCAGCCGCAGCGGCGGTACCGGCACCGACATCCGCCGCTTCAACATACGGGAGGTGGCCCACGAGGCGACCCGCCTGGTGAAGCTGACCCATCGCGGACGCCAGATCAGCTTCCGCAACGACTGTCCGGATTCGATCACGCTGGAAGGGGATCGTCAGGGACTCTCGCAGGTGCTGGTGAATCTGCTCACCAATGCCTGTGACGCCTCGCCAGCCGGCGCAGAGGTGGAGTTGTCGGCATCGGAACAGGACGGGCTGGTGGTGATCGAGGTCATCGACCATGGCACGGGGATCCCGGATGAGGATAAGGCCTACATCTTCGAGCCCTTCTTCACCACCAAGCCCCCCGGAGAAGGCACCGGACTGGGACTTGCCATGACCTACAAGATTATCGCCGACCATCAAGGCATGATCAGCATCGACTCGGAAACCGGCAAAGGCACCCGGGTCACCATCGAACTCCCCAAGACAGCGCAAATGCACCATGAGCCGAGTATTAGTTATTGAAGACGAAACCGTGATACGCCGGGCGGTCAAACGGCTGCTGGAGCGAAACGGATATCAGGTGGCCGAAGCCGGTTCCATCGAAGAGGCGGAATCGGAGCACAATCTGATGGATTTCGACCTGATCATCAGCGATGTGCGCCTGCCCGGCGAGCCGGGCACCGAGATCATCCACCGCGCGGCGCCGGTGCCGGTGCTGATCATGACCAGCTATGCCAGCATCCGCTCCGCAGTCGACGCCATGAAGCTGGGCGCCATCGACTATATCTCCAAACCGTTCGACCATGACGAATTGCTGATGCTGGTCGAACGCACCATCAAGCAGGACCGCGATCAACGCCAACAGGCAGCCATGAAGTCGGAGCTGGAGAAAAATTATCCGGTCAAAGGGATGGTCGGAGAATGCCCGGCCATGTGCGATCTGTTTCGCCGAATCGACAAGGTGGCGCCGACCGACGCCACGGTGCTGATCCTTGGTGAATCGGGTACCGGCAAAGAGCTCGCCGCCCGTGCACTGCATGAGAAGAGTCTGCGCAGGGAGGCCCCTTTCATTGTCTTCAACTGCGCCGCGATGCCGGAAAACCAGGTCGAGAAAGAGCTGTTCGGACAGTCCGGCGAGAACGATGGGCGGAGGGGCGGACTGCTGGCCCAGGCGCATGGCGGCACGCTTTTTATGGACGAGGTGGGCGAACTGCCGCTGGCTGCCCAGGCCCGGCTGCTGCGGGTGTTGCAGGGGGACGAATACAGCGGCGGCTCTCCAGGGGTGCAACCCGACATCCGCATCATTGCGGCAACCCATAGAAACATCCGCAAGCTGGTCCAGCAGCAGACCTTTCGCAGCGATCTCTACTTTCGCCTGAGGGTGGTGGAGATGACCCTGCCCCCCCTGCGCGAGCGCGGAAGCGACATCAAAGCCCTGGCGAACTTCCTGTTGGAAAAGTTCTCCCGCCAACTCAATCGCACGCCCCTAAAGCTGAGCCGTAGCGCCCTCGAGGCGATTCGACGCTACCACTGGCCGGGCAACATCCGTGAACTGGCCAACACCATCGAACGCGCCGTGATCCTTTGCGAGGTGGATACCATCACCCCCGAACTGCTCTCCATCGACCATCAGATCGCCAGCCAGAGCAAGCAAACCGAAACCCCCAATGACAGCCTCTCGCTGGAGGAATACTTTCGTCGTTTCGTGCTGGAAAACCAGGACCGGATGACCGAGACCGAACTGGCCAAGCAGCTGGGCATCAGCCGCAAGGCGCTGTGGGAGCGACGGCAGCGATTCGGTATTCCGCGGGGGAAGAAAGGCAAAAAAAGCTGATTTGTTTAATTGTGAATGTTGAATGTTGAATTGGATGAGTTCGCTTCGCGCACTGTCATTTACTTATGACCGTCTTCCGGTGGGAATGGTTTGCTATAGGCGCATTGAAAAATTAGCTGTGAGCGCAGTGAACACCAGACTATTCAAAATTAATCTCACGATTGTGACTTGATCAGCTTGATCCAGTTCGAGCTGGCCACGGGAGGCTGTTGCCGCTTTCTGCCCTGGGCCAGCGCCGAGTAGTCGTGCTTGGCATGGTGCATCAAGGCGTCCGGATCCTCCCCGTCACGCGGGAACAGGGCTGTGCCGACGCTCACCTGCAGTGAGATGCTCTTGCCATCCACCACCACCGGCATGGTCAGACCTACGCGAATCTTCTCCGCCAACGGCACCAGGGTACTCTCTTCGCGGATGTTCGGAAGCAGCAGCAGAAACTCGCTGCCGTCGATGCGGGCCAGCGTGTCGCCGCGGCGAATCTGGCGTTTGAGCCTCGAGGCCAGGGTCTTGAGGCAGATATCACCGACCGCGTGTCCGTAGCGTTCGTTGACCTGCTTGAGGTCGTCGAGGACGATGTTCAGCAGGCAGATCCCGGTTTTGCTGTGCTTGGCCTGGGTCAGGGCAAAACTGAGGTAGTCATCGAACAGCACCCGATTGGGTAGACCGGTGAGGTCGTCGTGAAACTCTCGGTACTTGTTGAGTTCTTCCAGCTTGTTGTAGTGGGTGATGTCGCGGGCGACACCGTAGGTGCCGAAAAAGATCTTCTTGTCGTCCTGCAGCGAATAGAGACGGCGTGACTGCAGCGCCACCAGCACGGTACGGGGTTTCTGTTCCGGACCCTGACCGTTGTTGTCCTTGCACTTGAGCCGGAGTTCCACCTCCGGGAATTGATCCGGCGTGGTGCGCCGCTCCTCGAAGACATGCTGCATACGCTCCACTTCGTCACCTTCGACCAGGGCTTTCCAGTGCATGCCGAGCAACTCCTGCTTGGGGTAGCCGGTGACTTTGCAGAAGACATTGTTGACCATGCGGAAACAGCCCTTGGCATCGAGCACAAACAGCAGATTGGGCGCGATGTCGAACATCAGGCGGTGCAGGTTGCTCTTGATCTCCGCTTTGCGCTTGAGCCCTTCCACCTTGATTTCGCGAGCATGTTTTTTCAGGCTCTCGTCGATTGCCTTCAACAGCGCCACCGGTGCCACCGGTTTGCGGATGAAGTTGTCGGCCCCCTTTTTGAGGGACTTGATGGCATCGTCCATGGAGGGATCGCCTGAGATGGCGATAACACGGGTCTTGAGCCCACGCTTGCGGATGAACTCCATCACCTTGTGGCCGTCGGCGACCGGCATGTGCAGATCGAGCAGCACCAGGTCGATCGGCCTGGTTATCAGGATACCGGCGGCCTTGGCGCCATCGGCCGCCGTCTCCACGTCGTAGCCCCAACTGTCGACCATCATGGCCAGGCTGTCGGCGTGTCGGGCTTCGTCATCGACGATAAGGATATGGCCCTTGCTGGAAGCGCTATCGTGAGGCGGTGCGATTTTTCTATCTGTCATGGTGTACCGTCCTGAGCCAATAGTCGTTATTTCTGTGAAATATATCACGGTATAAGGATCGAGGTGGGAAAGGAAGTCCTCAACCAGAGTCAAGCCTGGTCGCTGACGACAGGGCCATGGCTTTCAAACCAGCATATGACAGACGAATCGGGAAGAAACAAGCTGTGAATCAGCCGGTTATGCCGATGCTCCGGAATACCCGGCAAATTCATCCGGAATTCATGACGGCCAGGGCGCGATGTTTGGCCGCAATAAAATCGGTGTGGGAGACATAGAGAAGGTCTGCCAGACGTCGAATCACGTGCTCTTCGTAGCGATGCAGTTCACCGTCCGCGAAGGCGACATGCCATAAGGACTCCACCAGCTCGACTTTCTGTTGTGCCGTGTAGTGCTGATTGATCAGCCGGGTGAACTGGAAATAGTCCGTCGAAGCCCGGTGTTCCGCTTGCGCCAGCGTCAACAGAGTCTCCGCCTCCTCGGGGCTGAGCGCGAACGCCTTTGTGACGATCCGCAGAATCATCTGTCGCTCCGGTTTCGACGAATCGAAATCGGAGAAGGCGATCTCGAACAGGAGTGCGCTCACCGCCAGGCGCATGCGCCGCTGGGTATCATCGACACCTCCCTCCTGATCCGGACTCAGATAGGTATTGAAATAGCTCTGCAGTTTACTGAACATCGATATGGATTCCATTGCCGCTGCGGCGCGTTTCGAAGGCTTGTGCGATCCATGGCCAAACTATAGGGAAAAGACCCGCCGTCATGGAATACGTTCCCCCGGCATGGCCCGGCCATCGGATCGGGGTGTCTCGTCCGCCGCATCCCATAGCGGTGCATTTTCACGGTAACCCGCAGACGCCTGCCACATTGTGGTGCAAAACGCCGCATACGGGCCGAAACGGCTAAGGCCACAAAAAAAACTTTCTTTACGATTGGAAACACAGCGCGCTCCGTAAGGTAACAAAAAACCCCCTCAGGTGTTACCTATGGAAACATTTATGCTGCGCGGCAACATGCGAACTTCATACATAACCTATTGTTTTATTTGACAATATAGACAATCGTGTCTCAAAATCGTGCAGTGTGTAACCTTCCTCGGCGGGAACACCACATCACAGCGTCTGCGCGCACAGGGAAGCCAGCATCGAAGAAGAATAAGACAGGATGTCACCGATGGCGGCAGACCGACACACATCAACAACTTTTCATTACGGCGGAGTGATCATGACATGAACAAAACTGCTGAACAGTACTGGAAAGCCAACATACGCCTGGTAAGCATCTTACTGGTGATTTGGTTTGTCTGCTCTTATCTCTTCGGCATCATCCTGGTAGAGCCGCTCAACTCCATCAAAATCGGTGGTCTGGGCCTCGGCTTCTGGTTCGCCCAGAACGGCTCGATCTATACCTTCCTGGTGCTGATCTATGTCTACGCAAAACGCATGAACGCTCTGGATGTCGAGTACGACGTCCATGAGGATTAATGGGGGATAACGACTCATGGATCTGCAAACTCTGACATACATCGTAGTGGGCTCGACATTCGCCCTCTACATCGGTATCGCCTTCTGGGCCCGCGCCAGTACCACAGGCGAGTTCTACGCGGCCGGACGTGGCATTCACCCGGTCGCCAACGGTATGGCGACCGCGGCTGACTGGATGTCCGCGGCCTCCTTCATCTCCATGGCGGGCCTGATCGCCTTCAATGGCTACGGCGCTTCCGTCTTCCTGATGGGTTGGACCGGCGGCTATGTGCTGCTGGCTCTGCTGCTGGCGCCCTACCTGCGTAAGTTCTGCAAGTTCACCGTGCCCGAGTTCATCGGTGACCGCTTCTACTCGCGCACGGCCCGTATCGTGGCGGTCGTCTGTCTCATCATCGCGTCGGTCACCTACGTAATCGGCCAGATGAAGGGTATCGGCGTGGCCTTCTCCCGCTTCCTCCAGATCGACTACGATCACGGCCTCTACATCGGTATGGGTATCGTGTTCGTCTACGCGGTTTTGGGCGGCATGAAGGGCATCACCTACACCCAGATCGCTCAGTACTGCGTGCTGATCTTCGCCTACACCGTGCCTGCTGTGTTCATCTCCCTGCACCTGACCGGCAATCCGATCCCGCAGCTGGGTATGGGCAGCACCATGGCGGAAGGCCCCGCCGTCGGCACCTATATGATGGACCGTCTCGATCAGGTGGTGACCGACCTCGGCTTCGCTCAGTACACCACTCAGGTCATGGGCAGCAAACTCAACATGTTTGTCTACACCCTCTCCCTGATGATCGGTACCGCGGGTCTACCCCACGTCATCATCCGTTTCTTCACCGTACCCAAGGTCAAGGACGCCCGCTCCTCCGCCGGCTGGGCGCTGGTCTTCATCGCGATCCTCTACACCACCGCTCCGGCTGTCGGTTCCATGGCTCGCCTGAACCTGATGAACACCATCCAGATCGGTGAGGTCGGTTCCCCGACCGGCAACATCGAGATCGCCAAAGTGCCGAAGTGGATGACCAACTGGGAGAAGACCGGTCTGCTGCAGTGGGAAGACAAGAACGGCGACGGTCGTATTCAGTACTACAACGACAAGAACGCCGAGTTCGCCGCCAAGGCCGAGTCCTTCGGTTGGAAAGGCAACGAAATGACCAAGGTCGACCGTGACATCATGGTGCTGGCCAACCCGGAAATCGCCCGCCTGCCCAACTGGGTCATCGCACTGGTGGTCGCCGGTGGTCTCGCCGCCGCGCTCTCCACCGCTGCCGGTCTGCTGCTGGCCATCTCCTCCTCCATCTCGCATGACCTGCTGAAGGGCGTGTTCGTGCCGGATATCTCGGAGAAGAACGAGCTGATGGCCGGTCGTATCGCCATGGCGGGCGCCATCGGCGTGGCCGGTTACTTCGGTCTGCATCCGCCGGATTTCGCAGCCGGCACCGTGGCCATCGCCTTCGGTCTGGCCGCGTCCTCCATCTTCCCGGTGCTGATGATGGGTATCTTCAACAAGCGCATGAACCGTGCCGGCGCCATCTGGGGCATGGTCTCGGGTATCGGCGTGACCATGCTCTACGTGTTCCAGCACAAGGGCATCATGTTCATCCCCGGCACCTCCTTCCTGGGTGACATGGGCGCCAACTGGTTCCTCGGCATTTCGCCGAACGCCTTCGGTGCAGTCGGTGCCGTGGTCAACTTCGCGGTGGCCATCGTGGTCTCCAAGATGACCACCCCGCCGCCGGATCACATCCAGCACCTGGTGGAAGACATCCGCGTGCCCAAGGGCGCCGGTGCCGCCACCGAGCATTAATCAACAACGATAAAGCAGTAACTTGTGCCCCGCTTCGGCGGGGCCTTTTTTCCGAGACTCACTCTGTAAGAGTCTCCACGCATTGGCCGGTTGCAGCCAGCTTCACACTCATCCGACCAATACGTTGAGATTTTTCATAGCACTTTTGCGGGATTTAGTGCTTATCTCACCTGCAACAGACGGCTTCATTCGAGCGCAACTATGGAAATCGAACTGGTCGAGATTCGTGACTTTCTGGCCCAACGCCCCCCCTTCGACACACTGACTGAAGAGCAGTTGAACGAGCTGCCCAAACTCCTCGATATTCGTTATCTGAGACGCACCAGCGCATTCCCGCCGAATGACAGTCTGAGCAGCTACATCTATATCCTGCGCAGCGGTGCCATTGAATTGCTCGATGAGGAGGACAATCTCGTCGAGAAGCTTGGCGAGGGCGACATCTATACCACCGATTGCCAGCTGATCGATTTCGGCCGCGCCATCCGTGGCATCGCGACCGAAGACACCCTGCTCTATCAGTTGTCCTGTAAACACCTCAAGGAACTGCGCCTGGCTGAACCCGCTTTCGACCGTCACTTCACCGATTCCATCCGCGACCGGCTCAAGCAGGCCGTGCGCACGCTGCAGGACAGTAACGACACCAGCAGCATCGCGCAGATGACGGTCGAGGTCTCCCACCTGTTGAAGAAGTCGCCGGTGGTCATCGACGTCAACAGCTCCATCCGTGAGGCGGCCAAGCTGATGAGCGACAAGAACGTCTCCTCGGTGATGCTGATGGACGGCGAGCGCCTAGCCGGCATGATAACCGACCGCGACCTGCGCAAGCGTTGCGTCGCCGCGGGGCTCTCGACAGAGGAACCGGTCCACCAGATCATGACCACCGACCTGGAGACCATTCAGGAGAGCACCCTGGCGATCCAGGCCCTGATGACCATGACCCGCCTGCACGTCCACCACCTGCCGGTGATGCGCAACAGCCAGGTGGTCGGTATGCTCACCGCCACCGACCTGGCCCGCCATCAGACCACCAACTCCGCCTATCTCGCGACCGATGTGCGCAAGGCCGAAACCATCGAGGACCTGGCCGAGGTCAGCGCCCGCCTGCCGGAACTTCAGTATCAGCTCGCCAACTCCAGCGCCTCGGCTCTGCATATCGGAGACGCCATCGCCAGCATCACCGATGCGCTCACCGTACGTCTGATCGAGATGGCTGAGGCGGACCTCGGACCCGCGCCTGTCCCCTATGTCTGGATGTGCGGAGGATCTCAGGCGCGTAGGGAACAGACCTCTCATTCAGATCAGGACAACGCCCTGCTGATCTCCGACGAAATGCGGCCGGAGCACGCCGACTATTTCGAGCAACTCGCCAAGCGGGTCACCGACGGCCTCAACGCCTGCAGCTTCGTCTACTGTCCAGGCGACGCCATGGCCTCGAATCCCAAGTGGCGGCAGACCCTGAGCGCCTGGCGCAAAGATTTCAACACCTGGATCAACAAGCCCGAACCCATGGCGTTGATGCTCTCCAGCATCTTCTTCGACCTGCGGCCGGTGCACGGGGAAAAGGAGCTCTTCAACGAACTGCAGGGCGACATTCTCGACAAGACCCGGGGCAACGGTATCTTCACCGCCTACATGGCGGCCAACGCTCTGCAGCACCGACCGCCGCTGGGCTTCTTCCGCAACTTCGTACTCATCCACGACGGCGAGCACGACGACACCTTCGACATCAAGCACCGTGGCATCGTCCCGATAACGGACATCGCCCGGGTGTTCGCTCTCAGCCAGGGTCTGAAGCCGGTCAACACTACCGAGCGCCTGGAGGCGGCCGCCGAGACTCCCATACTCAGCCGGGAGATGGGCGACAACCTCATCGACGCCCTGGAGTTCATCGCCAGCATGCGCATCAACCACCAGGCGGAGCAGATCCGAAAGGGCATGCAGGTCGACAACTATCTGTCACCCGACGAACTCTCCGATCTTGAAAGACGCCATCTGAAAGACGCGTTCCGGGTAATTCAGGACATGCAGGAGACCATGGATAACCGCTACCAGGGTGGAAGATTCCGATAGTGCTGAAACGCTTTCTCAGTCTGGAGACTTTGCGCAAACGGGCCCTCTCGAAAAGCCCGCCCGGCGCCCTGCACGACTATCTCTCCACACCGCTGACACCGAAAAAGACCCAGTGCGAGGATCTCGTCATCGTCGCCCTCGACCTGGAGACCACCGGCCTCGATCCCAAGCGGGACCACATCCTGAGCTATGGGTTGGTGGAGATCCAGCACATGACCATCCGGCTGGAGACCTCGCGCCACCAGCTGATTTCCATCGACAGCCAGATCCCGGAGGAGTCGGCGGTAATTCACCAGATCACCGACGACCAGGCCGCCACCGGCATCACGCTCGAGGAGGCCTTGCCGGAGCTGCTCTCGAGACTGGCAGGCAAGGTGATGCTGGTACACTACGCCACCATCGAGCAGAACTTTCTCAACGCAGCCTGCCTGAAACTCTACGGGGCCCCGTTCATGATCCCGACCATCGATACCCTGGTGCTGGCGCAGAGGCTGTTCGCTCGCCGCAACTATACGGTGCAAACGGGCGACCTGCGCCTGTTCAACCTGCGTCCCCGTTACAATCTTCCCAACTACAAGGCGCACAACGCCCTCAGCGACGCGCTGGCCACCGCCGAACTCTTTCTCGCCATGGCGGCGGAGATGGTGCCGCGGCCCAGCCAATGTCGGCTTGGCCGTTTCCTTACCCGCTGACAGGCAATAGAATGGTGATTTCATGCATAATCGATGGAACGGCTCGGACAAATACAACACCACCAGGGTCTTGCGGCTTTATTCAAAGGAACTGTTATTTAACGGGAGCACTCCCGCCACTCAATAATTACCTACAACATCGTTGAGGAGCATCCAATGTCAGAAAACAAGGTTTACCCCGTACCCGCCGGCTTCGCGGCGCAGGCAAACATCAACGACGAGCAGTATCAGGCCATGTACCGGCAGTCCATCGAGGACCCGGAGGGCTTTTGGGCCGAACAGGCTGAGCAGTACGTCTCCTGGTTCAAGAAATGGGACAAGGTGCTCGACTGGAGTTTCGACAAGGACGACCTGCACATCAACTGGTTCAAGGGTGCCAAACTGAATGTCTCCTACAACTGCCTGGACCGCCATCTGGAGACCCGCGGCGACCAGGTCGCCATCATCTGGGAAGGCGACAATCCGAACGAGGACCGCAAGATCACCTATCGCGAACTGCACGAGGAAGTCAGCAAATTCGCCAACGTGCTGAAGTCGCGCGGCGTGAAGAAGGGCGACCGGGTCTCCCTCTACCTGCCAATGATCCCCGAGGCAGCGGTGGCGATGCTGGCCTGTACCCGTATCGGCGCCATCCACTCCATCGTCTTCGGCGGTTTCTCGCCCGACGCCCTGCGCGACCGCATCCTCGACTCCGACTGCCAGGTGGTGATCACCTCCGACCAGTCGATGCGCGGCGGCAAGCGGGTGCCGCTGAAGGCCAACGCCGACAAGGCCATCGCCCAGTGCCCCAACGTCCACACCTGCATCGTGGTCCAGCGCGGCGGCGATCCGGTCGAATGGCACGATCAGCGTGACGTCTGGTACCACGAGGCCATGGCCGGCGCCTCCGCCGACTGCCCGCCCGAGGAGATGGACGCCGACGATCCCCTGTTCATCCTCTACACCTCCGGATCCACCGGCAAGCCCAAGGGCGTACTGCACACCACCGGCGGCTACCTGCTGCAGGCGGCCATCACCCACAAGCTGGTGTTCGACTACAAGGACGGCGAGGTCTACTGGTGCACCGCCGACGTGGGTTGGGTCACCGGTCATACCTACATCGTCTATGGCCCGTTGAATAACGGCGCCATCAGCCTGATGTTCGAGGGCATCCCCACCTACCCCGACATCTCCCGCTTCTGGCAGGTCTGCGACAAGCACAACGTGGCCACCTTCTACACCGCCCCCACCGCCATCCGCTCGCTGATGGGCGCCGGCGAG
>JBNLGI010000140.1:0-26021 GCA_050305975.1 Sedimenticolaceae bacterium
ATCCGCTTCAGCCATCCGAAGAAGTTCGACATCGACTTCCCCTACCTGCTGTCGATGATCGACAACTCCTTCATGTCTCGGCGCAACTCCATCGTGGTGCCCGGCGGCAAGATGGGCTTCGCCATGGAGATCATCCTGCAGCCCATCATCGAACGCATGATGGACGCTCGAATCGTCTGACCCGGCAGGCGTCACAGGCGTGAAAAGCCGCATCGGACTCTCGATGCGGCTTTTTTATTGGATCTGGCCGGCAGGCCGTCCGCCGCCGATCCGATCTTCGGCGACCGGGCATTTGCATGTTTCGCAAGGATGGCCGCGTTGACTTTCCGTACACACTCCGAAGCGCGTTGAGAATTTTCAATGTCGCAGGCGACGGCCTTAACATACTCTTTCACTCAGATTTACATGACCGCAATCCGACCACCGGAATCAAGATGAACCACACCCCGCGCCTCGCCTACTTCCCCATCTCCTTTTTTGCCGTGGTCATGGGTTTGAGCGGCCTCAGCATCGCCTGGGAGAGCGCCGAACTCACATTCGACCTGCCGTTCCGCCTCGACAGCGCCCTGATTCCTTTCACGGCGCTGGTGTTCATCGCCCTGTTAGCCTTCTATCTGAGCAAACTGATCCGCCATCCGGGGGAGGTGATCAAGGAGTTGAACCATCCGGTCAAACTCAACTTCTTTCCGGCCATCTCCATCAACCTGATCCTGCTCTCCATTGCCATTCTCAAGCTCCTGCCTGGGCTGTCACACTTCCTGTGGGGCGCCGGTACCCTGTTGCATCTCGCCTTCACCCTCTATGTGATGAATGTCTGGATCCACCATGACAAGTTCGAGATCCACCATATCAATCCGGCCTGGTTCATCCCGGTGGTGGGCAACGTGCTGGTGCCGATCGCCGGTACCGCGCATGGCTACACGGAGATCTCCTGGTTCTTCTTCAGCATCGGCATTCTGTTCTGGCTGGTGCTGTTCACCATCATCTTCTACCGGGTGCTGTTTCACCATCCGCTCCCCGGAAAGCTGATGCCGACCTTTTTCATCCTCATCGCACCACCCGCCGTCGGCTTCATCTCCTATGTCAAACTCGCCGGCGGGCTCGACAATTTTGCCCATGTGCTCTACTACAGCGGACTGTTCCTGACACTGTTGCTGTTGACCCAGACTCCCCGTTTTTCGCGCCTGCAGTTCTTTCTCTCCTGGTGGGCCTACTCCTTCCCACTGGCCGCCATCACCATCGCCACCTTGCTGATGTACCGTATTCAGAAGATGGTGGGCTTCGCGGTGATCGGCTGGCTGCTGCTGTCGATCCTGACGCTGGTGGTCACCTATCTGCTCTACCGCACCCTGAAGGCGATAGGCGGCAACAAGATCTGCCTGCCCGAGGACTGACCGCCTGCCAAGTCTCCTGGAAAGATCCCGGAAGGCCATTGATATTCACCGGACTTCGTGGGGTAATTCTAGGTAACTCCCTCATTTTGGTTTAACTTTCCTCTAATCATCCGTCGAGCAACGCTCTATAGGAACGATCATACCGAGGGAGTGATATGCCGATCTCATTGGACACACTGCTTTTCTGGTGCGGACTCGCACTCCTGTGCGTCGGGCTGTTCGTCTTTCTCACCGGCAAGAAAGCCAGTGACGACAGCAAGAAGGAGAGCAATCGTTTCGAAGCTTTCGGCATCAAGATCGATGTCAATAACCCCTCTCTGATCCTCATCATGCTCGGCGTGGTCATGATGCTGTCGCCCAAATTCATTCCCCAGGAGGTCAAGCAGGCGGCAGCTCCGGACCTCGCACAGGAGGAAGCTGCGGAAAAGCCGTCCTCTGCAGCGGAGATACCCTCACCGCCGGCTGCGTCCCCGGCACTGGTTATGGAGAGCGCCTTGGCGGCCGATCCGGCAGCGGCATCCACCGGCGAACCTCCGTCCATTGCGACGCCAACCCTCCCCTCTGCTCAGGCAGCATCGGGCTCAGCGGTCGCCAATGCCGATTCACACAAAGCCAGCCCCTCTTCGGCAACCGCGCCCCCCGCTTCTGCCGCTACTCCAATTCCAGCCCCAGCAAAACAGAAGCCCAAGGCACAGCCACCCCGACAGCTCGCCACATTGCGTCCAATACCGGCTAAAACAGTAACCGAACCCAAACCGGCACCAGTGCCTGAGCCGGTCGCGCAGAAACCGACAGCCGCCCCTCAGCCGCCACCGACCCCCCCAGCCTTGATGGTCGCTGTCGTCGCCGATGTCAGCGATCGCGCCGGTATCCGTGAGACTGCCGAGGCCTACGCACAAAGGGCCTCCGGAGTGATTGCACAGAGGGCGGGCGAGATCTTCGACAATAAGCTGGTGATCGACAGCGCCACCCTGACCGATCTACGAGACCATCTGCAACGAGGCGAGGAGAACTATGCAGCTCTGTGCGAGAAGTGGCGGGCCGATATCCTGATACTGGGCGACTTCAAGATCGTGACGGGATACTCCACCATCGACTCCGCCCATTGGCCCGACTACCACCTGCACCTCTACAATTGCGCGACGCGACGCTCCAGTCAGGAAGTCTTCAAACATCTCAACCCCAGTAACCAGGACAGCTTCCCCTTCCAGGCAGCCATCAGCGCCAAGACGGTGAGCTTCCTTACCCAGTCCCGTTGGGTGGTGGGCAACTAAGGCCGATGCTGAGCATCCAGCGTAGCCACCCGACAATCCCATTTCGGATGGCATCGAGGTCGGTGAAATGGTAATTTGAGACGAGTTTTTTACTTGGAATCCATACCGATATGGAGATCGAGAGACGCCCACGGGGCAGCGGAATCACTCCGTTCTGGAACAGAATACCCGCCTTCTTCCTCTACGGCTTGAAACCCGTTCCACTCCTACTGGCAACCGTCTCAGGCATTCTGGTCTACATCACCTCCAGCATCTGGCTTTTGATCATCCTCTACGCCGTTGGCGTCAAATACAGCATGGCCGCCCTTCAGCACACGCTCCGGGGAGAGATGTCACCGCCTCCATTGAGTGGCGAGGTGATCGTGCAAGGCTACGAGTTGCCGCTCGCCCTCTTTTTCATTCTGGTGATCTATATCATGGGCCTGAGCTCAATCGCCACATCGTTCAGCCCGCTGCTGGCCCTGCTGCTCCTGCTGCTCGGCGTGTTTCTGTTCCCGGCCTTGATCCTGTGCCTGGGGATCAGCGAATCCTTCGGTTTTTCACTCAATCCCTTTAACTGGATAGCACTGGTGCGATCTATCGGCTGGCCCTATCTGGCCCTCTACGGGCTCTATCTGTCGTTCAGTGGTGCTCAAACCTCGTTGGAATACTTCATCCTCGATGGCGTGTCGAACAGTGTGCAGGGTCCCGCCTGGATGACGATCAACACACTGTTCATGATCATCAGTTTCCACATGTTGGGCTACGTCGCGCTGCAATATCAGCATGAATTGCAACTTCAGACCCCGCTGAGGGATGCGAAAGAGCAACAGCCGGAGTCGCCGTTACTGGAGAAATTCATAGCGGAGGGCAACAGTGCAGCCGCCATCGAGGAATTGGCTTGCCTGGTCAACGACCATCCCGCGGATCCGGAGCTGAGAAAAAAGCTCCACAATTATGCGATGCTCAACCAGGAGTACCGTATCGTTTCACGCTATGCACCCGCTTACCTGAAGATGCTGACGGAATCAGGCAGCTACACTGCAGCGGCACAGCTGTTCAGCGACTGCCAAAAAGCCGCTGCCAACTGTTATCCAACGCAGCCGGAACACTATCTCCCCCTTTTCGAAATTCTCAAACAGCGTGGCAGCTTCAAGGATGCCATCGCCCTGTTGAAAAACTTCCATACCCGTTTTCCCGGCAACGACCTCACGCCCCCGGTCTACTTCGAGCTGGCAAAACTCTTCAGCGAGAACATGCAACGTGACGATCTTGCCATACAGCTATTGCAATTCATTACACGGCACTACAGCAGTCATGCAAAAACCGCTCAGGTGCGTCAGTATCTGGAGCTGATCAAAAGCTTCAGTGAGCCGACCTGACATGAGATCCCGGCAATTCGCAACAGCAGCCGCTCCGTCCACTCACCGGGCAACACAACAATAACGGGTACTGGTATTTCAATGACCGTATTACAGGCCATGCGTCAACCACCCTTTACTGTTAACGACAAAGTTCCGCATAGCGCTGAGCCAGATTCATCCGATCGGGACAGGACAATCCCTTCTTGTTGATGATCTGCATCAGTTTATCGGATTCAGCACGCCATTGTTGCCCGATAAAACAGTCCGCCAGGCGGCAAACCGTCTCTGCGCTGAACTTCGGTCCGGGGCGGGCAAGCTTAATGTACTCATGATAGATCTCCCTGATCAGCTCGGCTGAGGCCCGATCCCGTTCCGGTATGGAGAACAGAGCCCGCGCCGACCGATGGTAGTCTTCACTCTCCGGAGAGATCCGGCTGCACTGATAGTAGAGATAGAGCGCCTCACGTTCACGCCCCCCCTCCTGATAGAGACGCCGCAGCAACGGAACGGCCTTGCGATACTCCATGTTCTGGTAGAGGGTTCTCGCGCGGGCAAGATTTCCCGCCTTCTCTTGCGCCTGTTCCGCCTCTTCAAGATGACTCAAATCGAAAGGCGCCGATGTGACTTTCATCAACCCTGCCAGCGCCGCACCGCTCACCAATCCGCCGAGATGCGCCAGGTAGTTGATGTTGCTTTCACTGTAAAACCACAATTGAAAGAGTTCATTGCCGATCCACAGAGGCAGCAGCACGATAGCCGGCAGCGTAACGTAATCGAAATAGACCCCGACCGAATAGAAGAAACGTACGCGTCTGAAGCCGTATATCACGGTGTACATGCCCATCAGGCCGGCAATCGCCCCCGAAGCGCCGATACCCGGCATGAGACCGTTGGAGGAGAAGAGGATGTCGAAGCCGGCCGAGCCCAGTCCTCCCAGCAAATAGAGTGCGAGAAACAGCGGCCAGCCCATCAGATCCTCGATCAGTAGCCCGAGCGCAAACAGAAACAACATGTTACCCAGGAGATGCCCGAAGCCCGCATGCAGGAACATGTGAGAAAACAGAGAGACGATGCCCGGTCGTGCCGGACGCAGTCCGTAGTGCACATAGGTGATCGCCTCATACAGGGATTCGAAATGAACGCGTTTCGCTTTCCATTCGGGATAGTGTTCGTCAGTGGGCAGGACCACACGGTCCGCATGCAGGCGCTCGATGAACCCGCTGTCCGACTGGATGCCGAACAACTGTCGCACTGCGTCCGAATCGGCGTCCCCCGTATTGTATCGGCCCGTCAGGTAGTCGAGATCGTTGATTTCATCGAGATAGTTCAGATAGCCGGGCCGCTCGATTTTGTAGAGACCTGATGTCTGATAGTAGCTCACCGCCTGTTCGAGCTCCTCCTCGTCATCGAGTTGGGCCATGAGAAAGATGAGTGTATTCGCCGCGATCAGCAACAGGGTGACGATCGGCAGATTGTTCCAGCCGAGTCGCCGGTGGAGGGGAAGTATCAGCATGACGGGTCCAAATGCATCCTGCCAGGCGCTGTGCTCATCGACACGGCAAACCCGGGTATCCTCTAGAAAATCGGAAGCCGACAATCAGTTCAGTCGTACTCCCGGTCCTTCCACTGCCTGAGGGCCGTAAAGACCTCGGTCTGCGAGTCCAGTCTGCGCCCGGCGGCCTGCTCTGCGGCCGCCCGTACCTGACTGATGCCCGTTCGCAGGAAGGGATTGGTCTCCAGCTCCAGGCTCAACGGGGCCGGCAGTGTCGGCTCACCCAAACCACGCTTTTCCTTCTCCCGCTCCATACGGGCCTGCAACGCAACGCTCTCTGGCTCCACCCAGGCAGCAAAGCCGAGGTTGTCGAGCGTATATTCATGGGCGCAATAGACCTGCGTGGCGGGCGGCAGCGCAGCGATACGCTGCAGCGAGGCGGCAAGCTGTTCAAATGTGCCGTCGAAAACCCGGCCGCAGCCGGCGGCGAACAGGGTGTCTCCGCAAAACAGCGCCCCCTCCCCGAAGTAAGCGATGTGTCCCGCCGTGTGACCGGGAACGTCGAGCACCTGCAGGGCTGCCTCGAAACCATCGATGGTCACCCTCTCCCCCTCCAGCAACGGCCGGGTGACGCCACGGATCGTTTCGCCGGCGGGGCCGAAGACCGGAATACCCGGAAAGGCCTGGGTGAGTTCGGGAATGCCGCCGATATGGTCGTAGTGGTGGTGGGTGATGAGAATGGCGGCCAGTCGCTTGCCCTGCTCCCGCAACCAATCGAGCACCGGCGTCTCGTCGCCGGGATCGACCACGACGGCCTGGTCGCCGCCAGGCAGGGAGAGCATCCAGATGTAGTTGTCCTCAAAGGCCCTGACGGGCGTGATTTCCAGCATGACGTAGATTACCGATGGATCAGTTGGACCCCTTCACCACCTGCAGCGCGCTCGCGCGTGTGGCGTGGGTGATGGCTTGCAGAATACCCTCCAGATCGAGGCCGGCTTCGGCCAGCTGCTCCTCATGACCGGCATGGTCTTGAAAGCGGTCGGGCAGACCGAGATTCAGCACCCGTACCGGATGAGACAGCTGCTGGAGGTACTCATTGACCGCCGAACCGGCGCCACCGGCCAGGGCATTCTCTTCGATCGTCACCAGCAGCTCATGGCGATCAGCCAGTTCGCGGACCAGCTGACCGTCCAGCGGCTTGATGAAACGCATATTGACCAGGGTGGCGTCCAGCTGCTCCGCGACCTTGGCGGCCGTCGAGAGCAGGCTGCCAAAAACCAACAGGGCCAGGCCCTGTCCCTGGCGGCGGAGCTCGCCGCGTCCGAAAGGCAGGCTGCTGACATCGGGGCTGACCGCCACACCCGGGCCCGCGCCGCGCGGATAGCGCACCATGGCCGGTCCTGCATATTCATAGGCAGTCTGCAGCATCGCGGCACACTCGTTTTCGTCCCCGGGCGCCATGATGGCCATGTTGGGAATGGCGCGGACATAGCTGAGATCGAAGCTGCCGGCATGGGTCGCCCCGTCGGCGCCCACCAGACCGGCCCGATCCACGGCCAGGGTCAGGTCCAGATTCTGCAGCGCCACGTCGTGGATCAGCTGGTCGTAGGCGCGTTGCAGGAAGGTTGAATATATCGCCACCACCGGCTTGAGGCCTTCGCAGGCGAGCCCGGCGGCAAAGGTGAGGGCATGCTGCTCGGCGATACCCACATCGAAATAGCGCCTGGGGAAGCGTTTGGAGAACTCCACCAACCCCGATCCCTCGCACATGGCCGGTGTGATCGCCACCAACCGCTCGTCCTTTTCGGCGGCGGCACACAACCACTCGCCGAAGACCTTGGTGTAGGTCTTGGCTTTGGCGGCTTTCTCCATCTTGCCGGTGGCCGGATCGAAGGGGGTCACGCCATGGTAGCTGCAGGGATCGTCCTCCGCCGGCTCGAACCCCCGCCCTTTCTGGGTCACCACATGCAGCAGGCGCGGGCCGTGCATGCCCGACATGTTGCGCAGGGTGCGGATCAGGGTCTCGAAGTCATGACCGTCGACCGGGCCGATATAGTTGAAACCCATCTCCTCGAACAGGGTGCCGGGCATCACCATGCCCTTCATGTGCTCCTCCCACTTGCCCACCAGGTCGCTGAACTGGTGCGGCAGGTGGCTGAGGGCCGATTTGCCACCTTCGCGGACGCTGGTGTAGAGCTTGCCGGAGAGCAGACGCGCCAGGTGGTTGCTGAAGGCGCCAACCGGCTTGGAGATCGACATATCGTTGTCGTTGAGGACCACCAGCAGGTCCTGGTCCAGCGCACCGGCCTGGTTGAGCGCCTCGAAAGCCATGCCGGCACCCATGGCACCGTCTCCAATCACCGCCACCACCTTGCGGTTCTCCCCCTTCTGCTTGGAGGCCACGGCCATGCCCAGGGCGGCGCCGATGGAGGTGCTGGAGTGGCCGGTTCCGAAGGTGTCGTATTCGCTCTCGCTGCGTTTGGGGAAACCGGAGAGTCCGCCCTTCTGGCGCAGACTGCGCATGCGGTCGCGCCGGCCGGTGAGGATTTTGTGGGGATAGGCCTGATGGCCCACGTCCCAGACCAGGCGGTCGTAGGGGGTGTTGAACACGTAGTGCAGGGCGATGGTCAGCTCGACCACGCCCAAGCCGGCCGCCAGGTGCCCCCCGGTCCGGGAGACGCTCTCGATGAGAAAACGACGCAGCTCGGCAGCCAGGGGGCGCAGCAGCTTCTGATCCAGCTGCCGCAGATCGCCGGGGAGATCGATGCCGCTCAATAGCGGATAGGCCTCCAGCATGTGAGAAGTCATCTCTGAACTGTCCCGATCTGACATGGTGTGAGCGGCTCCGAGTGGCACAGAAGGCGACGCCGCAGAACGTCGCCCGATGGGATGTACGATTTTAACGCATCACGGAACATCACGCATTCACACCGGCTCATCCTTGATCCGCTGTGCCTCGTTGAGGACAAAGTCGTGAAAGGCCATGGCCGCCGGAGACAAGCGCTTCCCCTTGCGGTAGACCATGTACCAGTGGCGCAGCAGCGGGAACCCCTCCACATCGAGCACCACCAATCGCCTGGTCTCCACCTCCAGCTCGATGGTGTGGGTCGAGACCAGCCCCAGGCCCATACCGGCACGCACCGCCTGTTTGATCGCCTCGTTACGGGTCATCTGCATGCCGGCATTGAGAGGGACCTCCTGCTCGGCGAAGAATCGCTCCATGGCCAGGCGGGTACCCGAGCCCTCCTCGCGCATGAGAAAGACCTCCTCGCCCAGGCGTGCGATCGGAATCTTTTTCACTCGCTCCAGCGGGTGGCCCGGCGGCGCGATCACCACCAACGGGTTCTCCATGAAGGGCTCATACTCCAGTTCGATGTCCTCCGGCGGCAGCCCCATCAGTACGATGTCTATCTCATTGGCCTTGAGCAGGCCCATAAGCCGTTGGCGGTTGGTCACGTCGAGATGCAGATCGATGCCGGGATAGCTGCGATGGAAGGCGGCCAGCAGACGTGGGGCGAAGTAGTTGACCGTACTCGCGACAGCGATATTGAGGTGACCGGTGCCCAACCCCTTGATGGCGGCGATCACCTCCTCCATCTCTTCGAAGGTATGAAAAATGGTGCGCGAATACTGATAGATCTCGCGTCCCGCCTCGGTCAGCTGAATCTTCTTGCCCGAGTGCTCGAACAAGGGCAGACCGACCGCGTCTTCGAGCTGTTTCACCTGCATCGAGACCGCCGGCTGACTGAGATGGAGAGCCCTCGCCGCACGGGTGAAGTTCAAATGTTCGGCAACGACCTGAAAAACTCTCATTTGACGCAGGGTTGTATGCATGGCACTGCTTGTCTCAAAACGGGTGATGAAAGTAGCGAAGAGCGCAACCCGCAGACAATCCAGTCGACACCCAAAGCCAAATACTCATGAAAATATAATAGATAGCTTCAACATCAACTTGCCGGGCCCAGGGGGGGATTCTGGTCCGGCTTGAGGAATGGCTAGATCTCGGTCAGCCGACAACGAATCCATTCTTCTGGATCGACACCTTTCACCGGCTGAGCATCCTGGCACGCCCATCACTTCGCCAGTCTATTACATCTGCTCAGGATAATGAATTAATTTATATTTTTCAGTTTGTTATGAGAAAGCCATCGATTCATGGGCCAACACGACACCTGTGCTGACGGCGTAGCGTCAAATCGCGCCATACCGCAGCTCCGATGCAACCGGGAGGCGTGTCTCACCAAGACCGAAACACGCAGGAATTCCAAAATGATAGAAACGACCGGCAGGCCAGGTCGTTATTGTGACGTATTTCACGTTTTTCATTTTTGATGAAAATACAGAATTTCAAAAATTATGATTTTAGTTAACGTATACGTTACCTCAAACCCACATGATGAGTGGCTCATGCACACTGATGCAGATGGGACACGATTTCGAGCTGCTGGATGATTGCGCAGATTTCAGCCCGCTCGCATGAACATGAAGTGGCAACCGGGTAGCGGCGAATTCTTCGTCATGTAGCGCTGACTCGGATGCAATAGCGACAGGATATCCGAGGCGCCCAGGCGGCTCTGGAGCAATGGACCAGCGAAGCAGGGATACGAGCCACCTCATGGACGTCAGTGGCGGACCATCAGCTTCGTCTATTCGAGGGCATAGGAGTATGTACAAATGGGACTTGGGTGGTATTGGATGCCCACATGAACTGCAGTCTCGGCTCGATGGCCTCTCAAGCAGCAGCGTGCTCGTCCTGTCACCACATCACACATCACGCTGCGAACCGCCGCCTTACTGTCCGGCCCGAGACTTCGAGGCCTGCTGCGTTTCGTTGGAAGGGGCGGCACGAGTCGCTTTCCAGCATCACGGAATAGCTGCGCTGGATATACGGGCAGACAGCATCAACCAGCCCATCGACTCGCTGCGGTTTTTGCCTTCAAGCACCCCCCCCCTTGAGGTCGCGAACCGCATAGAAGCCGGCCTGTTGACCCAGCGAGAGATGAATATCCTCACCAAGGAGACTGGACAGTCGGTACTGATCTGTGCAGGGATAGTGCCGGCATGCCGGCAACACAAGAATACCTACACCTTCGATCATCACGCGCCTGAAAATCCAGCCAGCTCGCTACAGGAGCTGGAGGCCAGGCAGACGGAAGTCGATAACCTCAGGCAGACCCTGGCTGAAATGCAGCAGCAGTTCGATGCCGAACTCAAACAGAGGAATATCGAGAAAAACCTTTTGACCCAAGCCCTTGCAGAGGCAAGGCAACGTCAGGGGGATCAGCACGAAACCGGTGGCCTGACAAATCCCGCTCACAGCAGTGCGACCCTGGGAGGACATCTCCGGGAAGAGATCCTGGCAATGCGCTTGCAACCGGGAGTGATTCCGGAGAGCGGGCAGGCACATCGTCATCATTCCCAGCAGACATTGGAAGCGCTTGAGCGGTCACAGGATGAAATCAAGCAAAAGCTGGAACGGAGCGAGAGCTCTCGAAAGCAGTTGCAAGACGAAATCAACCGCCTTACCAATGAGCGCAACAATCTGGAATTTTCTCTACAGGAGCTGCGTAGTCAGCTCAATGGCGACAGTTCGATTGAACAGCTGCAGATTGCCAGCCTGCAACAATCGCTGGAAGAGATGCAGGAAGCACTTGCCCAGGCCAAGGCAGCACATCAGGAACGAGAGCGGGAACTGCAGGCAGTACTGAGCGAGACGAAGAGCAATGCGGAAGAGTCAGAAAAAGCGTTTCACAGCGACATAGAACAGCTACAGCAAGCTCTGGATGAGTACAAGACACGACTGAGCCAAGCGCAGGCCGAGAGACAGCGATCAGAATCGGACCAGCAGGCGGCGCTCGATCAAGCAGACCGATCCATCGATGAGAGCAAGGCAGAATACGAAGCCCGGATCGTAACGCTGCAACAGCAACTCCAGGCCCAGGAATCCTCCCGCCGACAGCTGGCGCAGGAGAAGGCGGAACTGGCCAACAGCCTCAATGACGAGACCCAGCGGGCCCTGGAGTTTGCCGGACAGGCACAGATTCTCGATGAGAACAGGCGACGTCTACAGAGGGAGCTGGAAGTACTGCAACAGACCTTCGACGAAGCTACGATCCAACACCGGAACGACGCATCATTGCTGAGACGCGAACTGGACCAGGCACGACTCACTGTCGATGAGCTGGCTCAATCCCGTCAACAACTGGTCGAAGCCCTGCAACAGATGGAGGCGGATTTGCAGGTGCGACAGGAACGGACCCGAGAACTGGAAGCGGCGCTTGATGAGTCAAACAGCAGAGGTGAACAGAATGCGGAGAGATTGCGCACAGAACTCGCGCAATTGAGAGAGCGTCGTGATGCGCTGCAAACAAAGCTGGAACAGGCGCAGACCGAACTTGCAAAAACACAGAGAAATCTTGAGCTGAGCGAATCGAACCTGCAGTCAACCGTCGATGAAGCGGAACGGGCTGCGAAAGAGCGCCAGGAAAATTATGAGGCCAAGCTCGAGAACCTGCAGCAACAGAACCAGACACGGGAAGCCTCCCGACTGAAGCTGATGCAGGAAAAAGCCAATCTGGCCAACCGCCTGCTTGCCGAATCCCAAAGCGCCGAGGAGTTCGCGGGGCAGGCCGACTCACTGCAGCGGGCGCTCGAGACATCGGAGCGGGCATTCAGAGAAGCGGAAACTCAGCATCAGCAGAATACGGCACTGCTCAGGGAAGAACTGGAAGCTGCGCAACACACCATAGAAGCGCTGGAGCAATCCCAGCAACAGCTTGAGAGATCACTGCAGCAGACACAAGCCGAATCCCAAGCAGAGCAGGAGCAATTGAACCAGGCTCTTAAAAAGGAAATGCAGGATGCGCGCAACACTGAGCTCCGTCTGGAAAGCCTGGTCAATAGTCTCAGCAGGCAGGTGGAATCGATCCGCATTAAAGCAATCCGGCAGCGGAAGAAACGGCTCAAACTGGAGGAGATGCTGACACAGCAGCTGGAGGCTTCCGAACAGCTCAAGCAAGCGGTTCAAAGCGCCGAGGAGAAAGCGGAGGTTGCTGGCAAACGCGTCGCCGAACTGGAGCAGAGTCAGCAGGATCTGCAGCGCGAGCTGAGAAAGGAGATCAAAGCATCCCAAGAGGCCTGGAAGAAGGCGTCGGAATCCGATGTCGCTTTACAGGTAGCCAAACTGGAACTGGCATCACTCAAAGATGAATGGGGTCAGGAGATCGATAACCTGCAGGCGCGGCTTGAGCATATGGAGGAGACCCGAACATCGGCCCAGAGTCGGCATTGCGAGGAGAAAAAGCACCTGCAGGAGTCGCTCGAAGAGAGTCAGACCGCACTGAAGGTGGCGCAAGTCACCATTCGCACATTGAAAAGCGACCGACAGTCAATACATGACGCCAACGCGGCATTGGAAGAACGCTTTGTGCAGTTGGAGTCGGAAGCCCACAAGGAGCAGGCGAAACTCCTCACAGCTCTGGAGTCGAGCCAAGAAGAGATCGCAACCTTGCGCCAGAAAATGGCGGAGATGAATGCGCTGATAGAAAACCCACAACAGGTGGAGCATCTACGCCAGGAGTTGGAGCGCGCGAATGACGAGAAAGCGGCACTGGCGCAAAGGGTCGCTGGATTGCGCGAGATGCATCTGGAGATGGAGAGACATCAGGGCAGAGGCAGAGATGCTGAGATGGCCAATTTGCGCAGTGCCCTGACTGCCGCAGAGGAAAAACGCGAAAGGGCCGAGACGCTGGCCCGACAGACCGAAGTCCTGCAGCGCGAGCGCCAAGTGCAGGAGTTAGCCATCGAGACGCTCACCGAGGAGATGGATGCACTGGCCAGAGAGAGGGCGGCGCTGACCGATGAGCGGGACAGGCTGCTAAATGAGCTCAGCGAAATCAGAGCGCAATCGAATGATGACGCTTAGTCTGGCTATGGACGTGCTCTGGCAAGCTTCCCCACGTCGACAATCGCACAAGTCTCCTGACGCGTATTTGCAGTCCCGACAGAAAAGCCCGGCAGGGCCTTAGATCAAGGCAATGCGTCTATGAATGAGCGACAGACACGCACGATCCATCGTTGGGTAACTATATGATATTTAATTTAATTCCCAAGCCTTTATCACTGGCGCAAAATTTCGTGACGTTCCGCAGTATTTTCGTTATTGTACCGATAGTGCAAATTCGAATTTCCCTATAGAATGATTAAGAATTGGGTTTACCACGTCCAGTCAACACGTTAATCCAAACTCAGAGCGATCCGCAGAATCCCATGTCTCCCACGCTATCCTCACCTTCCAGCAGCGATCTCAGCCATCTACAACAAACCGCATTTCTGGAGCCGACCGACAACAGACTCTCCCCGCCCACGAAGGTGGACCCTGTTCTGTGGGCAACCCATTTGGCGCATATCTCCGCGCAGGAGCCGGGCAACCTGCTCAATCATGTGCGCAGGATACATCTGCATCTGGCGCACAAGCAGCCGGAGGAACTCTTCGGCGCGATGATGGATCTCTACCTGGCTCTGGGCGACAAAGGCATTCAACTGCGCCACCGCCTACTCAAACATGCGAGTAAACTGCTGTCGCAAGAGATGCAAGAAATCTTCATCAACCACCAGCAGGAGGGTCTGCAACCCCAGCAACCACTGCCACCATGTG
Source organism: Sedimenticolaceae bacterium (assembly GCA_050305975.1). GTDB lineage: Bacteria > Pseudomonadota > Gammaproteobacteria > Chromatiales > Chromatiaceae > Thiodiazotropha. The sequence goes on from JBNLGI010000140.1 coordinate 14,160, forward strand.
CGCATTCCGTACTCGGCAACTTCTTCACCGGTGGATTGCGCCTAGTCACTCCGCAGAAAGCCGAAAATCAGCCGGCCAGCCGTGAGATCGACCCCTTGGAGTTGGCCAGGGAAGAACTTAACTATGGCGACATAACCGTCGCTCAGCAGATCCTGGAGGAGGCTCTGTTGCAGTCGCCGAAAAGACTGGGACTGCATTACGGTCTCCTTGAAATATACAAGCACACTCAATCACTCGATGATCTTCTCGCCATGAGAGAACGATTGGGCGATGAAATAGGTATCGCTCGTGCCGCATGGAATCAGGTGCAAAAGGGATTAGAGAGCAAATACAGATAAATGGCTACCACAGGAAACAAACCTCTCGGCATTGCGCTATTGGGCATGAATGATCGGGACAGATCCAGACTGGAACTGTTTTTAGACCACTATTGGTCCAGCAACTGCATCCTGGTGAACGAGAGGTTCGCTGATTTATGTATTCTTGACCTGGACAGCCTGTATGGAAAAAAAACACTTCAGCAACAGCAGGATCTCCACCCCGACCGACCCTTGATAGTGTTATCGGTTCATGATGTCGATATCAATGACGTTTCCCTACTGCGCAAACCCCTAAGGGTGGAGCTTCTCAAGAGCGCCATTGACAACCATATGAAGGAGTTGGCTCAACGGGCTTTACTGGAGGAGACTCCCCCACCCGTTTCCGAACCAAAACCAGAACTGAAAGTGACGCGTCACGTAAAGACGAGTCCCGCTGTCGCTCATACCCAGATCCTGACCAAGCGCAATGACCGCCGAAGCGCGCTCCCCAACCTGGCCACCCAGGCCCGCATTATCCGCGGGAGTTGCAGCGTGATCGAAAGTAAGGATTTCTACAGCCCGCCCAAGGATGGCAGCCTTTATTACGACCCCAACACGCTTTTTCAACAGATTCTCAAGAGCCATATAGAACAATGCAGGCTCGATGGCAGACCAACCCGGATAAGCTTGTCGGACGACAAGTATATCGTGTTACTGCCAGAGACCGGCACTGCACTAACGAATCTCAGTGACAGCAAGCTGCGACCACGCTGCATATTGCCTGTAACACCACATCAGATCCGTGTTGACTACCCAGGTGAAACAGAGATACGCCAACTGTATGACGACATAGAGGCACCACAGGATATCGACTATCTGTTGTGGAAAGTATCGTTGTGGAGCGCCCGCGGTCGTTTGCCGCTTGGCATCCATATCGACTCGATCATCGAATTGAAACATTGGCCGAATTTGACGCGTTTACTGGCTATGCCTCAATTCCTGCGGATTGCCGCCCTGTGGGCAAAGACACCCTTACCTCTAAGCAAGACAGTTGAAGCACTGAACATCGAGGCCCGCTACGTGTGCGCTTTCTTCAGCGCCTGCTTCGCCTTGGAATTAGCGCGGGTCCTGCCCGCCAACGAGGGCCAGGCGATATTGCAGAGCAACCCAGAAAAAGCTGTTGCCCCAAAAGGTTTGTTGCGACGCATTCTGCGACGACTGCGGGTGGCGTAAAGCAGCAACAAAGCTGCAGAGTATGGAGAAACAATGGCAGATTACAAAATCATCATCACCGGCCCGGTTGGCGCCGGCAAAACGACAGCGATCAGCGTATTGTCGGACATACCGCCGGTGATCACCGACGAAGCCGCCAGCGACATGACCCTTGACCGCAAGCAACGCACCACAGTGGCAATGGATTACGGACTCATGAAATTAGGTGACTCAGAGCGCGTTCACCTGTACGGAACACCGGGTCAGGAAAGGTTCAATTTCATGTGGGAAATTCTGACTCAAGGAGGGCTGGGATTGGTGCTGCTCATAGACAACTCCAGAAAAGAGCCGTTTCGGGATCTGCAATTCTTCCTCGATGCTTTCAAACAATTCATTCACAGCACCGCCGTGACTATCGGAATTACACGTATGGACGAAAAGGACACACCGTCGATTGAGGACTACCACCACCACGTCTCATCCTTGGGTTGGCCCAAGCTTCCCATACTGGAGGTGGATGCGCGCGAGAAAGAAGATATGTCCACCTTGGTGCAATCCCTGATTTACTCTCTGGATCCAACATTGGCCAGCTAATCCGATGAAATTGAGCCTCAACAGCAACCTTGTCCTGGAACCCACTCCTGCCGGAGCCTTCTATGCCGTCAGCGCCAAAAGCGACGAACCCGCAAGGCGTCTTCTATTGGGAATCTTGAGTGAGCGATCACTGCCTTTTTTAAACGCCACTCGCCTCGATCTGTGGAGTGGGCTACAGCAGAAAGAGTCGGTGGAACTTGTGCACCGGCTGCAGGAACTCGGCTGGTTGAGTGGCCGGGAGAGTTCCCTGTCGGCCCCCGACGCTCCCCTGGAAGAGGTTTTACCGGGCATGCTGGAGCGGCTTTCCGTCGAGGGCAAGGCCCTGCTGGCAGATGACCAGGGCTTCTATCTGAGCGCCAGCGGCATACCCCACGAAACCGCCGAGGCATTATCGGCCGTCAGCGCCAATCTGGGCTCCCTCTATGACAAGCACCAACGACTGCTGATCAACAATTTGGGACTGCGAGAACAAGCCTGGACGCTGGCGAACGCAGCCGGTAACAGCCGACTCGGTTTCTGGCCTCTGCATATCGGAAGCCAGCGGTTTGTCCTGGTTGTCCAGGGCCGGCCGACCCTGAATCAACCCGAGTTTCGCGATTTGGTATGGGTACTCGCCATACGCTATTCAAAACAACTCAACATAAAAGACGACACGCCATGAACGACACAGAATACGAACATCTGACTTCTTACACCAAACAATTCACCGGGCTTACGGTTGAATCGGAATCTATCCTCATCGGACTGTCCGAGCTGATCAAACCACACCTGCCCGCAGTAACCGACAGTTTCTACAACGTACTCCAGGATATCCCCAAGGCTCAGCCCTTTCTCGAGGGACGCATAGACGCCCTCAAACAGACTCACATTCGTTGGCTCGAACAGGTATTTTCCGGTCCCTTTGACGTCAACTACACAAAGAGCATGTACCACGTGGGCGATGTGCATGTGAAGGTGGGCCTGCCGGTTGAATTCATGGCGGGCGCCATGACCCTGGTGACCACAAGGATCAGCGACCTGCTCGGCGAATTGTTGCAAAGCGATCCAGTCCGCCTGAGGCAGGCGGTCACCGCCGTGAATGAAGTCCTCGGCTTCACGCTGATGGTCATGCAGCAATCCTACGAGTCGTCACGACTGGCCGAGGAGCTGGAAAAATTTCTCAAGATCACCGGTATGAGCCGGACTCTTTTCGACAACCTTGCGAGTGCTTACAAATAGCATCATCGCAAACCAACACAATACTCTAATTCAAGGAGCACACTACAATGCGTGAAGATATGCTGGCATCCATTTTAAGCGACCTGAATGGCAGCTCGGCGGAGATCGAAGCCTCCGCTGTCATCTCAACTGACGGTTTGATCATGGCTGCCCTGTTGCCCGCCAACCTGGACGAGGACAGAGTGGGCGCCATGAGCGCGGCCATGCTCTCGCTTGGTGACAGAACCGCCATGGAGCTCTCCAGAGGCGAGCTCGAGATGGTCTTGATCAAAGGCAACCAGGGCTATGTCATCATGACCCACGCGGGCCAGGAGGCCGTAGTCTCCGTTCAGGCAAAATCCACCGCCAAACTCGGATTGATTTTTCTCGACATCAAACGCGCGGCAGCTGCCATCAGCAAACTCATATAGACATTGCCGACTCAGCTGAGGAGACCAGTCCCATGACGTCGATGCGTGATATGAACCCAGCCGACATCAAAGGCGAATACCGCGAAAAAATCCTCATCTATGCTGACGCGCATAAACGCAAGGTATTGGTGACGGATCTGGAAACGCCATTTCCGGATGGGCGCCTCATTGTCTCCAGCACCGATCCTGACGGGATAATCACTCATGTGAATCAATCCTTTGTGGAGATGTCGGGATACAGCGAAGAGGAGCTGATGGGCAAACCCCATTACATCCTGCGCCACCCCGACATGCCGGCCGTGGCCTTCAAGGATCTTTGGGATACGGTACGCAAAGGGGAGAAGTGGCACGGCTATGTAAAGAACCTGCGTAAGGACGGTGGCTACTACTGGGTTCTAGCCACCGTCATCCCCAACATCCGCAACGGCGAAATCACAGGCTACACTTCGGTACGGCGCAAACCGGCCCGCCGGAAAGTGGAAGAATGCATCAAACTCTACCCCACTCTGTTCTGAACGGATCAAGCCAATGCCCTATCAAATGACGGTAAGCCCGGACTTCACTCCTGATCACATCTCTGGCTGGTATATCTTCAACACCTGGCTGCAAAGGTCATTGAATGAAGACATTCATCTGGAACTCTATGACGCCTTTGAGCATCAGCGTGAGGCAATCCTTGCCGATCAGGTGGATCTGATCTTCGCCAACCCCTACGATGCAGCCATGTTGGTACGCGAAAAGGGCTTCCTGCCGATCGTCAAGCCCCGATGTTCATCAGACGAAGCCATCATTGCCGTGCATGTAGACAATCCTGCGCAGCGGGTAGAGGATCTGAACACCAGCATAACCATTGCCGCCACCGATGACCCGGATGTCAATCTCATCTGCGATATCATGTTGGAGCCCGCGGAGCTCAATGCGACAAACACGCAACGCATCACCAAGAATACTTACCCCTTGGTGGCCAAGGCACTGATCCAGCATAAGGTGGACCTGGGGTTCTTTCTGGTGGAGGCATTCGAATCGCTTTCAAACATAACCCGCCGGGAGCTCCGACCACTGGTCAGCAGCCAGATACAGGTTATTCATCATGCCCTGCTCGCCGGCCCCAGGCTGACCGAGAGGCAAAATGCCATGCGGGATCTCCTGATCGGCATGGCGCAGGACACCAAGGGCGCCGGGGTACTTCGGACACTGGGATTCGAGGCCTGGGAGCTGATGGATGATGAGGAGATGGAATTCATGATTGACCTGATGGATACCTTGAACTACCGCCCGGCATAAACCACGGAACGACACCCTATACGCGCCGGTATAACTCCGGCGCCATTGTGATGGAAGTCTCAGTCCCTGCCAGCCTGCCGGCGAGCAGGTATTCAAGCGTCACTGCAGCGCATCCACAAGCATCCTGCTAAGCGCTGTCTGTCGGCAGGCGCACCCAGAGTCCTTCTGCGTCAAATACAGCAACCGGCACTTCAAGCCGGTCCTGATCCGTTGATTGCTCCTGCCAGGAGAGCAACCCTCGCCGACGAGTCACGCCTTTCATCCCTACAAACATCAGATCAAGCGCTGATCAGAGGCTCTGCAGGTTTTCGAAAACGGTCCGTATGATCGATATCAACGGACAGAGACCGATGTTTCGGTCGCATGCATAGCGTTCACTGCAAGACGACTTTCCTGTAGCTTCACATTCATCTCCGCTGCCCCATGGCCCGACGCATAAAACCCGCTTGGATATTAAGGAAAACGGGTCTATACCAAGTTACGCGGAAAGCCCCAAAGTTTGATGGTTTTGTTTTTGAGCAATCAGCAAAAATTCCACTGAATTGCATTGATGGTATAAGGATTAACTTATCAATTTCATCAAAACATCTGACTTCTCTTAAGTTCTCAGCTCCCTATACTCAAAAACACCTCGAATACAGGCTTCGAGAAGATCACCAACCCGGTGGTTGAAACAGAGTGAAACGGAAACTCGCTTTCATAAATGAGCAATCCCTATTTCTGGAGGAATCGAAACAATGGCCAAGACCTATGACGCGGGCGTCAAAGAGTACCGCGAAACATACTGGATGCCTGACTACACGCCGAAGGACACTGACATCCTGGCGTGTTTCAAGATCACCCCGCAGCCCGGTGTCCCCCGCGAGGAGGCCGCAGCGGCCGTTGCCGCCGAATCCTCCACCGGCACCTGGACCACTGTCTGGACCGACCTGCTGACCGACCTGGACTACTACAAGGGCCGCGCCTACGCCATCGAAGACGTGCCCGGCGACGACAGCTGCTTCTACGCCTTCATCGCCTACCCCATCGACCTGTTCGAAGAGGGTTCGGTGGTCAACGTCTTCACCTCCCTGGTCGGTAACGTTTTCGGTTTCAAGGCCGTGCGCGCCCTGCGCCTGGAAGATGTGCGCTTCCCGATCGCCTATGTCATGACGTGCAACGGACCGCCCCACGGCATCCAGGTCGAGCGCGACATCATGAACAAGTACGGTCGTCCGCTGCTCGGCTGCACCATCAAGCCAAAGCTGGGCCTGTCTGCCAAGAACTACGGCCGCGCCGTCTACGAAGGCCTGCGCGGCGGTCTCGACTTCACCAAGGACGACGAGAACGTCAACTCCCAGCCCTTCATGCGCTGGCGCCAGCGTTTCGACTTCGTCATGGAGGCCGTGCACAAGGCCGAGGCCGAGACCGGCGAGCGCAAGGGTCACTACCTGAACGTCACCGCGCCGACCCCGGACGAGATGTTCAAGCGCGCCGAGCACGCCAAAGAGCTGGGTGCCCGCATCATCATGCACGACTACATCACCGGCGGCTGGTGCGCCAACACCGGTCTCGCCCAGTGGTGCCGCGACAATGGCCTGCTGCTGCACATCCACCGCGCCATGCACGCGGTCATCGACCGTAACCCGCACCACGGTATCCACTTCCGGGTGCTGACCAAGCTGCTGCGTCTGTCGGGCGGCGATCACCTGCACTCCGGCACCGTGGTGGGCAAACTCGAGGGGGACCGCGAGGCGACCCTGGGCTGGATCGACATCATGCGCGATCAGTACATCAAAGAAGACCGCAGCCGCGGCATCTTCTTCGATCAGGACTGGGGCTCCATGCCCGGCGTGCTGCCCGTCGCCTCCGGCGGTATCCACGTCTGGCACATGCCGGCGCTGGTGACCATCTTCGGCGACGACTCCGTACTGCAGTTCGGCGGCGGCACCCTGGGCCATCCCTGGGGCAACGCGGCCGGCGCCGCGGCCAACCGCGTGGCGGTCGAAGCCTGTGTCGAGGACCGCAACCGCAACGGCGTGGAAGGTCTGGAGAAGCGCGGCGGCGACGTGCTGCGTGAGGCAGCCAAGAACAGCCCCGAACTGGCGGCCGCGATGGAGACCTGGAAGGAGATCAAGTTCGAGTTCGACACCGTCGACAAGCTGGATGTTGCCCATAAATAAGGGACCAGGGGACGGCGCAGGGTCAGATGCGGATGGGGAAGCCCCCAGAGACAGAGACCCTGCCCTTCCCTCACAGCTGAACAGACTCGAATCTACTAAATTGAGGAACACACAATGAGCAACATGCAAGACTACAACTCGCGCCTGTCCGATCCGAACAGCCGCAAGTTCGAAACCCTCTCCTACCTGCCGCCGCTGACCGACGCAGGCATCCGCGCCCAGGTGGAGTACATCGTGGCCAAAGGCTGGAACCCGGCCCTCGAGCACACTGAGCCGGAAAACGCCACCGACTCCTACTGGTACATGTGGAAACTGCCCATGTTCGGCGAGACCGACGTGGACACCATCCTGAAAGAGGCCGAGGCCTGTCATGCCGCCAACCCCAACAACCATGTGCGTCTGGTTGGCTATGACAACTATGCCCAGTCCCAGGGTACTGCCCTGGTGATCTATCGCGGTCAGGCGGTGTAGTGGTCAAGCGACCGGCACTCTGAAATGAGCCCCGCCCTGCATCCGGGGGCGGGGACTCCTTTCGAGCAATTTTGAATTATGAATTTTGAATGTTGAATTAAGAAGCTATGCCCATAGCGCCGACTGCTGGAATTCATAATTCAAAATTCACAATTCAGCATTGGATGAGTCCGAGGTGTTTATGAGCAACATCGCACAAGAGCAATACCTGATTCAAAAAGAGCCCTACTATCGCACAGTAGGCAATGAAGTCTCCATGTACGAGGCGGCCTATGAGGCACGCATGCCCGTGATGCTCAAAGGCCCCACCGGTTGCGGCAAGTCGCGCTTCGTCGAATACATGGCCTGGAAGCTGCAAAAACCGCTGATCACCGTGGCCTGCAACGAAGACATGACCGCTTCCGATCTGGTCGGCCGTTTTCTGCTCGACATCAACGGCACCAAATGGCAGGACGGCCCGCTCACGGTAGCTGCCCGTATCGGCGCCATCTGCTACCTGGACGAGGTGGTCGAGGCGCGCCAGGACACCACAGTGGTGATCCACCCGCTCACCGACCATCGTCGCGTGCTGCCCCTGGAGAAGAAGGGCGAGCTGGTGCAGGCCCATGACGATTTCCAGATCGTCATCTCCTACAACCCAGGCTACCAGTCCCTGATGAAGGATCTGAAACAGTCCACCAAACAGCGTTTCGGCGGCCTCGACTTCGACTACCCCGACACCGAGATCGAGATCGACATCGTCACTCATGAGGGCGGGGTGGATGCGGACACCGCAAAAAAGCTGGTGAGCATCGCCCAACGCTCGCGCAACCTGAAGGGACACGGTCTTGATGAAGGCATGTCTACCCGACTGCTGGTCTACGCGGCACAGCTGGTGGCCAAAGGCATCGAACCCATGGCGGCCTGTCAGATGGCGCTGGTGACCCCGCTCACCGACGATCCGGACATGCGCGATACCCTGAGCGCGGCGGTGAATACCTACTTCTGATGAATTATGAATTTTGAATGGGTGGTAGTGCGCCAAAGACGCACGCCTTAATTCAAAATTCAATACCACCATGACCATCGACTTCACCGAATACGTCAGCTGTCTCAAGCCCGAGGATCACGAGCACCTGGAGGCGCTGGAGTCCTCCTACCACGAGGCGCAGCGGGTCATGTCGCCGCGCGGACTGGACAACTATCTGCAGGGCATGCGCGCCATGTGCACCCTGAACCGGGGTCAGGATCTGGTCCTGACCTATGTCCAGGAGATGCCCGGCGTGGCCAAGGAGGTCGGCGAGGACATCCTTCCCGACATCATCGAATCGATGATGAAGATGGCCTCCCACACCTCCGGCAGCGTCATCACCCTGATGCTCAGTGTGATGACCCTGGCCGCCCAGCGTCTCGGCGACGCGGAGGTCATGCGCGGCTACCTTAAGCTGCTGCACCAGCTGGCCGGCAAGGCCCCGCGTGGCCTGCGCCCGATGATGGAGAACATGGACGAGCTGCTCTCCAAACTCACCCTCGGCGGCCTGCGCCGATGGGCCATGTGGGGCGCGCAAGCGCATCAGCGCGATCTCGACGGCCAGATAGCCTACTTCGGCCTGCAGACCGAATCCTCGCGCAGCATCCTGCAGAAAGAGCGGCGCGGCACCCTGTTCATCGACAACCAGCGCAAGCTCAATTTCTATCTGCGCGCGCTCTGGGGCCGCGCCTTCTTCATGCGCCCCACCGCCGGCGATTACGAATCACGCCGCGGTCTCAAACCCTTCATCGAAGGTTTCCAGATCCATGTGCCCGACGCCTATGATCCCTTCCGGGGCATCGACGGCATCGAGATCTACCGGGCCGCGGTGGCCCATGCCGCCGCCCACATGGTCTATACCCGCGATCCGATCTCCGCGGAACAGCTCTCCCAGGCGCAGATGCGTTTCATCGAACTGTTCGAGGACGCGCGCGTGGAGTACCTGGCCTACAACGAGTTTCCCGGCCTACGCAAACTCTGGCTCTCCTTCCTCACTGCGGAGCCCGACAGGAACGACGACTACGGCGAGTTGCACGAGACCATGGACTACATGCTGCGCGTCACCCACGCCATCATGGATCCGGACTACACCGACGCGGCCGATTTCATCAACCAGGCCGCAGCCGCCTTCCGCGTCGAACTGGAGAAAAATCCTCACGACTCGCGCATCTCCTGGATGGCGGGGGTCAACTTCTACAATCTCATCGTCGACAAGGCGAAGATACCCTCCGTACGCATCCTCTCCGAGTGGCCCATCCCCTACCGGGATGACAACCGCTACTTCTGGGATTTCGCCGAAAACCTGTTCGAGTCCCAGGGTGTCGACTACATGCCCTCCAGCCAGCAGACCGTGCGCAGGTACGTCTCGGTAATGGAGATGGTCAACGAAATCAATTCGGAGTTGGAGATCGACAATCATCAGGAGGTCTGGGTGCTGGACACCGAGTTGTACCCCTATGAGGACGATCTGGAGACGACCAAGAGTTACAACGAGACCGAGGGCGTGGAGCCGATATCCGATCCCTATCACTACAACGAGTGGGACTATCACGTGCAGCTGGCGCGCCCGGACTGGGCCACCGTCATCGAGCGCAGGCAGGGCAAGGCCGATCCGGAAGCGATGGACGAGATCCTGACCAAGCATAAACCGATCGCCTCGCGTATCCGCCATCTGATCGATGCCCTGCAACCCCAGGGCATCGTGCGTCGCCGCGGCTACGAGGAGGGCGAGGAGCTGGATCTGAACGCGGCAGTGCGGGCCATGATCGATGTCCGCCGCGGCATCATGCCCGACCCGCGCATCAATATCCGCATCACGCGACATATCCGCGACCTGTCGATCGTGCTCCTGCTCGACCTCTCCGAATCGACCAACGAAAAGGTCGGGGATCTGCAGGAAGGCGAGGAAGGGTACGAAGAGCAGCCGAGCATTCTCGACCTGACCCGGGAGTCGGCCGGCCTGCTCGCCTGGGCCATCGACTCCATCGGCGACAACTTCGCGGTGCATGGCTTCGCCTCCGACGGCCGCCACGACGTACAGTACTACCGCTTCAAGGATTTCGAGCAGCGCTACGACGACGAAGCCAAATCGCGGCTGGCCGGCATGAAGGGCGGGCTCTCCACCCGCATGGGTGCCGCCCTGCGTCACGCCGGCTGGCACCTGACCCAGCAGAACGCCCAGAAGCGCCTGGTGCTGCTGGTCACCGACGGCGAACCGGCCGATATCGACGAACGCGATCCCCAATACCTGCGCCACGACGCCAAAAAAGCGGTGGAGGATCTGGCCATGCAGGGCATCTACACCTACTGTCTGACCCTCGATCCGGAGGCCGACCGTTACGTAGCGCGCATCTTCGGCGAGAACAACTACTCCATCGTCGACCATGTGGAGCGGCTGCCGGAGCGGCTGCCGAATGTGTTCGCCGCCATTACCGGAGGCTGAGCCGTCCGCACCAGGAAACGACCCAACCGGACTTGAAGAGAGCGTCACAACAAAAACGGTAGGCTGGGGCCCTGCCCCACCGAGCCCCCATCAAGAGGAAAGCCATGGGTGGGGCAGAGCCCCACCCTACCGATTCGCCTCCACATGAGTGATATAAATATAGATATCATAAGCATTAACTTATGATTTCTATAAATATAATTTAGTATACTTATAGACCTCCCCCCTGTAAGGTTTGGCACCAATTCCCCGGCTCACTTGGGGTTTATGGCAGACAGGACTATCCTGCGCCAGACAACATTCATAGACAGGAGTGGACAACATGGCACTTGACCAATCAGCTCGTTACTCGGACCTCAGCCTGAAGGAAGAGGATCTCATCGCAGGCGGCAAACACATCCTTTGCGCCTACAAAATGAAGCCCAAGACGGGCCATGGCTACCTGGAAGCTGCCGCCCACTTCGCCGCCGAGTCTTCCACCGGCACCAACGTGGAAGTCTCCACCACCGATGATTTCACCAAGGGCGTCGACGCGCTGGTCTACTACATCGACGAAGCCACCGAGGATATGCGCATCGCCTATCCCATCGAGCTGTTCGACCGCAACGTCACCGACGGTCGCATGATGCTGGTCTCCTTCCTGACCCTGACCATCGGCAACAACCAGGGCATGGGCGACATCGAGTACGGTCAGATGATCGACTTCTACATGCCGCCGCGCGCCATCCAGCTGTTCGACGGTCCGGCCAAGGACATCTCC
>JBNLGI010000141.1:0-2486 GCA_050305975.1 Sedimenticolaceae bacterium
GGAGAAGAGCCGCTCCTCGGTGGAGCTGACCCGATTGGTGCTGCCCATGGTAAAGCCTATGACGAACGCCTCGTCCTTGGGCAGCATCCCTCTGCCCAGCAGCACATGGATGCAGTCGTGGGTATGCAGATCGACCGCGCCGTTGAACAGGTCGATACCCGGAATATCGAATTTCGGATTCTCCACCAGCTGGATAATCAGCGGAATATCATCCTGCCCTGCCCGCAGATGTGACGACGCCTTCAGAATCTCGCGCAACGTCATGCTCTCCTCGCTGAGCGGCACGATCCAATCACGCCATGAGGGTCTGCTCTCCGATACATCAGCCATAACGACCACCTCTCCAATATCCTCAAAAAAAAACGCTTCAGGAGCGCTTCTCGAACCAATTCGTCAGCAGGGAAATCGGATCGGCATCCACACCCTGATCCACATCCGACAACTCTATCACAATGCGTCGGGGGCACCGCGCCGCCCACCACATCCCGATCCCGTAGTGCCTTTTCGCCAGAGGCCGAACGCACTGACTATCACCACGATTTCGGCCAGCAATGACCAGTGCAGCACAAAATTCAACCACCAGGGATCGAAGCGGGCCGGGACCATGATGAGCGAGTAGGCTGCATCCGCGAAAGGCGCCAACCAGAGGATATCCCCCACCAGCGTATCGAGCACCATATGCATGAGGCCATTGAGCGAGAACACCAACAGCAGGACAGCTGTCACTCGCTGTCTGTCGTGCCGGTACCAGAGATACGAGCCAAGGGTAAGCGCCAGCCACACTATCGGAAAATGGGTCCAGTAGCTGTGGTGGTGATGTCGCCGGTGATCGATCAGGTAGAAGTAGAGCAGATCCAGATCCGGGGCGATCGCTCCGGCCAGCCCGCACAGGAGATATTTTTTTAACTCCACCTGGATCGATTTCAGGCGCGAATAGAGCCATTTTGAACCGATATATCCAGCCGGCAAGTGTCCGAAAATCATCGTTGAATCTCGACTATTGGGTTTCTCTCAGCTGCCTCGTTCGCCCCCTCTTCTTGCCGGAGAGTGTAGACGCGACAGGATTCGCGAACTGCCGAGGCGATTTCAAGAGCCATTGTCTTGGTCTTCGCATCCTCTCACATCTTCCATTCACCGCCTCGGCGCACTACTCGGTCTGCGGTATCGGTCTGTTTCTTGATCCCAGCTTTGCGCTCAGACCGTCCGTAACGGCGTACCAGTCCACGCGGCGAGTCACGATCATGACCAGGCCAAGCACACTGAAAATGAGTAACGACCCCATCAACAGCGAGTTATCCTCCGAACGGAGAATGCCGTAGAGCATGCCATAGAGGAGGAGCAGTGCAGCGGCCAAGGCACCGCCATGTTTGATCGAACCCAGTACGCTGCTCACATAAAAACCGATCAGTAGTGTCGACGCCAGTGTCGCCACCAGGTAGGCAACGGCAAAAGCCATATGTTCTGAGAGCGAAATCAGCAGCAGGTAGAAGACACTCAAGCCGAGACCGACCAGCAGGTATTGCATCGGATGCAGACGCAAGCCTTTCATCACCTCATAGAGAAAGAAGCTGACAAAGGTGAGGCCGATGAACATCAAGGCGTATTTGATCGAACGTTCGCTTTGTTGATAGATATCGACCGAATTGAACAGCTTGACGCCAAAGGTCTCGCGCAGAATGCCGTCACACTCGCCCTTCTCACAGGCTTCGAGCTGCTGTGGAATGGCGCTCGAGAATGAGGAGAGGCTCCAGTTGGCGCGGAAGCCATTGGCATCGATGGTACGGCTGGTAGGCAGATAGCGACCTATAAAACTGGGATCGGGCCAGTCCGCGTTCAGGTTTATTCGGGTACTCTTACCCACGGGAGAGAAGCGCAGCAGCTCCATCCCGTTCAAGCTCAGATCGAACGCAAAACCAACCGGCTCCTGTTGAACGGCCAAACTGCCCAAGGGCGCATGCATACCGCTGCGCATACCCTCTATCTGCGTATCCGAGGCGAACTCAATATCGGCCTGATCCCATTTCAACCGCGGTTGAACCTCGACGCCACGCACATCGCTGACCATCAGCGAAAGGTAGGCGGGCTGCCACTCCAGCCGATGTCCATCCGGCAATGAAAAGTCTGCAAGCCGTTCGAGTGAAAAGGTACCGGCGACAGCCAGCCGGCTATGATAGACCGGTACCGCGTAGATTCCCCGTTTACGCGTCTCGGTTGTCACCTCCCCGTCCACCTGCAGCTTCTCCGGGGCAATGATCAGGCGCTTGAGGAGCGACTTCTCCTCGATATCGTAGCGTTTCAACTGCTCATCCCAAACCTTCACCGTATAGTGGTCCTTGTAGGGGACGACCAGCAACGGCCCGAGAAACTGCTGCTCACCGGTCCAGCTGCTGGCAATGTCATAACTGGCCTGATTCCGATAGGCGCTGCGCTCAAACACCACACCCTGGATCATCGCCAGCGGAATCATCAGCAAGCCCGTCAGCAAC
>JBNLGI010000142.1:0-24596 GCA_050305975.1 Sedimenticolaceae bacterium
TTCGTCAACGAAGAGAGCTGTCCCGGCATCAAGGCCGGCGGTCAGGCCAGTCATGTCATGTCCGACGTGGAGATCAGCTGCCTGCCCAAGGATCTGCCGGAGTACATCGCGGTCGACATGTCGAAGCTGGAGATGGGCGCCGTCCTGCACGCCTCCGAGCTGAGCCTGCCTGCCGGTGTCGAACTGGCGGCCAGCGATACCGGCGAAGACCCCATCGTGCTCACCATCCACACCACCCACAGAAATGTGGAAGAGGGCGAGGGTGAGGAAGCAGAGTCCGGCGAGGGCGAGAGCTGATCCGCCGAGCGAGCTGGGAGGGCGTTTGCCCTCCCCTCCTTTTCGATGCCCTCATCCCCTATCAGACTCATCGTCGGCCTGGGCAACCCGGGCAGCGAGTACGAAGCCACCCGTCACAACGCCGGATTCTGGTTTGTCGACCGCTTGGCGCAACGCCACAATCAAAGTTTCAAACTCGAATCGCGTCATCACGGGATGACCTGCAGGATGCTGCTGCACGGGCATGAATGTCGCCTGCTGAAGCCGACCACCTATATGAATCGCAGCGGCCAGGCGGTTTCCAGCCTCGCCAACTACTTCCGTATCGCGCCCGAAGAGATCCTGGTCGCCCATGACGAACTCGATCTGGCGCCCGGAGAGATCCGGCTCAAGACCGGCGGCGGGCATGCGGGTCACAACGGCCTGCGGGACATCATCAGCGCCCTGGGCAGCCGCGAATTCCATCGCCTGCGCATTGGCATCGATCACCCGGGCCAACGCGGCGATGTGGTCAACTATGTGTTGGGCCGACCATCCCAGAGCGATCGATCCGCCATCGAGGAGGCCATCGAGCGCGGCCTCGACAGCACCGAGGAGATCATCGCCGGCGAACTGCAACGGGCCATGCACCGATTGCACACCAAACGCTGACGCCGCACACCCTTTCGACCCGCACCAGACCTGCCTATCATGTGTATAAGCGCATGCCAGGGGCAATGGCGCCCGCCTGTGTATGCTCCCCGTGGCCGGGAACAGAGTAGTGCCGCCATCACCGCGGAGGGTGTCACATCCCCGAGCACACCACTGGCTATATATTATGAAATGCTTATAATCAAACCATCTCACTCAGCAACTGTTACAGGGAGCCCCCACCCTATGCCGCTGTACCGCAAACTATTCTGGCTCATGCTGTTGCTGCCCGGCCTTACCCAGGCGGAGCAGAGCGACCCGCAGGCAGTCGAGTTGCTGCACCAGAGCGAAGCCCTGATGCGCTCCGACAAGACCGTGGCCGAATACCAGGTCGACATCATCAGGCCCGACTGGCAGCGCACCATGACCTTCCGCAGTCACGACGACATGCGTAACGATCGCTTTCGCATGGAGATACTCTCACCGCGCAAGACCAAAGGCACCATCTTCCTCAAGGTGGACAACACGCTCTCGATGTACCTGCCGAAGCTGGAGCGCCGCATCAACATCTCGCCGGCCATGATGCAGGATCCCTGGATGGGTTCGGATTTCAACAACCAGGATTTGCTGGAGACAGATTCGCTGATCGACGACTACACCCACAAGATCGTCAATCGCGAGGGCGAAGGCGATCAGGCTGAGATCACCATCGAATCGACACCCTCGCCCGACGCCAAGGTCACCTGGAAAAAGCTGATACAGCGGGTCCGCGCCGACGGCATGCCATTGCAGCTGGAGTACCGCTGCGAGCGCCGTGCAAACCGGCGTATGGTGTTCGATCATTTCAAGGAGATGGACGGCCGCACGATCCCGACCCGCTGGACCATGACCCCACTCGACAGTGAAGGCAAGCGCACGGTCATCACCCTGACCCGCATCGATTTCGACGCCACCTTCGATGACAGCGTCTTCAGTCCGGAAACCCAGGGCACCAAATCGGGGCCCTGACCTCCTACCCCATGCCCCACTCTCGCCGCCCAATCAACCGTGTCGTCTTGGCGGTAGCGCTGCGAAATCTGCTGGGACATCTTCCGCGGACCCTGCTCACCGTCGGCGCCATCGCCGTCGGTCTGGCATCACTGATTTTTCTCTGGAGTTTCAACGACGGCCTCCACCGCAACATGCTGGGCAATTTCCAGAAGGCCATCATCGGCTCCCTGCAGATCCATCATGAGGGCTTTTTCAAACAACCCGAACTTTCCGGCTATATACGCAACCCACAGCGGGTTGAAGACGCCCTGCAAAACAGCGATATCGAGAACTACAGCCGCCGGCTCGAGTCCTTTGGTCTGGCCGCCTCCGATGACACCACCGAGGGGGTTATGCTGATCGGCGTCGACCCGACCACCGAAAGCCGGGTCACCGAGTTGTACAAACGCATTGGAATCGGTCGCTTCCTGCAACCCGAAGACGACTATGCCCTGATCCTGGGCGCAACCACAGCCAACAACCTCCGGGTCAAGCTGGGCGACAGTGTGATCATCGTTGGTTACGACCGCTATGGCGTCATGGTCGCCGAGTCCTTCACGCTCATCGGTATCATTACCAGCGGCGAGATGGGGCTGGACCGGGGCATGGCCATCACCAGTCTCAACACGTTGCAGGAACTGGTCGATATGCAAGGTCAGGTGACTACCTTCGTCATCCGACTGCCGGAGCAACTTATCGCCAAGGCTGCCACCGAATTGCAAACCCGGCTAGAGGGCGAACAGCTTGAAATCATGCCCTGGTATGTGATGTTCCCGGTGATGAAAGAGTGGGTCACACTGCACAATGGCTTTCTCTATCTGTTCATCGGCGTGGTGCTGTTTATCGTCCTCGCCGGAGAACTCAACACCCTGCTGCTCTCCATGCTGGAGCGGACCCGTGAGTTCGGGGTGCTGATGGCGATCGGAACCACACGTGAGCAGGTGGCGGCGTTGCTGGTTACCGAGGCTTTGATGATCGGTCTGCTCGGCACCGTTGCCGGTCTGGCACTGGGGTTTCTGATCGTATTCGTCACCGGCATCACCGGCATCGACCTCTCGCTCCTGCTCGGCTCGACCTCGCGCTTCTACGTCGATCCGCTGATCTACCCCCAACTCAACCTCAAGCACTTCGGCGTCACCGTAATCGCCATCCTCGCCGCTTCGGTGGCGGCTGGACTATATCCGGCCTGGCGTGCCAGCCTGTTGCAACCGGCGGAGGCCATTCGCAATGGCTAAACGTCCCCGCCTTGGTCTGTGGACCTATCTGCTGCTGGCGCTGCGCAATCTGACGCGGAATCGCCGGCGCACCATCATCACCCTCCTGACCATGGTCTTCGGTATCGCCGTTCTGACGCTGCTCAGCGCCCTCAACGATGGCTGGCTCAGCCAAATGAAGACCAACTTCATCCTCAGCTACACAGGTCATGTGCAGATCCATGCCAAGGGGTTTGAGGCGTCACAGAATTTACGCGACAGTATCGCAAACCCCGATGAGGTCACGCGGCTGATGCAAAGCTATCCCGAGATCAGCGGTTGGACGCAGAGAATCCGCACCTCCGGGCTGGCCTCCAACGGCGGCAGTAGCGCCGGAGTCCAGATCATGGCCACCGACTCGGAACAGGAGACCTGGGTCACGTCGATGCATGAGCATGTGGTCGAAGGGGAGTGGCTCAGACCCGGTATGTCCAAGGATCTGCTGTTGGGCATCACCATTGCCCAGACCATCGGCGCGCGGATTGGCGATCGCGTCATCCTGATGGCTCAGCGCCCGAGCGGAGAGATGGTCTCTGAGGTCTTCCATCTCCTTGGAGTGCTCGAAACCGGAGCGCCTCAGATCGATCGAACACTGGCATTGATCCCACTCAACACCGCACAAACCTGGCTGCAGATGGGCAAGTCGGTGACCGATATCGTAATCCGCGCCGATCAGCACGATGACACGGACCTGATCGTCCGCCTGTTTCGCCAGCAGCTCTCCGGCAACACCTACGAAATCATGCCCTGGCAGTCACTCGACCCCATGGTCAGGCAATGGCTCGAATTCAGCGACGCCTACGGATTCGTCATCATTCTCGTGGTGGTCATACTGGTGCTCACCGAGATCCTCAACACCATGCTGATCTCACTCCACGAAAGACAGAAGGAGCTCGGCGTCATCGTCGCCATCGGCACAACCCGATACCAGATATTCAGCATGCTGTTGTTGGAGGCGGTGACATTGATCCTGATCGGCGCCACCCTCGGCTACCTGGCCGGCAGTCTGTTGGTTTATGCTTTTGCAGAATCGGGTATCGATCTCACCAACTATGCCAACGCCTTTCAGTTCTTCTATATGAATCCGGTGATCTATCCAGAGTTGACTCAGAGTTCGGCCCTGAGAATTCTCGGCGCAACCCTGGTCGCCGCCTTGCTGGCTGGTATCTATCCCGCCTGGAAGGCCACTCGTCTGCGCCTGAGCCAAGCTTTGAGAATACAATAGCCGCAAGGCGGGAACTGCATGGAAACCATCATCAGAACACGCGATCTGCACAAGTGCTACTGGGTAGGCACCATGCCCTTTCCCGCCCTGCACGGTGTCAATCTGGATATCGAGCCTGGTGAATTCGCCGTTCTCGCAGGACGCTCAGGCTCCGGTAAAAGCACCCTGCTGAACATCATCGGCGCCATCGAATCCGCCGACAACGGGAACGTCCAGGTCCTCGGCAAAGACATCCTGGGCATGGACAATGACCAGCGTACCCGCTTCAGACTCGACAACATCGGTTTCGTGTTTCAGGCCTATAATCTGATCCGGGTGCTCAGCGCCCGCGAGAACGTGGCGTATGTCTGCCAGTTGCAGGGCAAAAGCCGGGAGGAGAGTCTCGAGATCGCCAACCATTGGCTGAAGGAGGTCGAGATCGAGCACCTTGGCTATCGACGTCCCGACCAGCTGTCCGGCGGACAGCAGCAGCGGGTTGCCGTTGCACGGGCACTGGCTTCGGAGCCCAAGCTGATCCTCGCCGACGAGCCGACCGCCAACCTCGATACACAGACCGGCCGTAATCTCATTCGCTTGATGCAGAGTCTCAACCAGAGGCTGGGCACAACCTTCCTGATCTCATCCCACGACCCCGACGTGAAAGAGGCCGCAAGCCGGTTGATCAAGCTCGCCGACGGCCAAATTGTCGACGAATGGAGCGCCATTCCGGCACCGCCCATCTCCAATATCGCGGCTTGTCCGGTGCAGAACAGACCGCTGTTCGAACGTATCCGTCTAGGCTTGAGACGCCTGCGTTCCAATCGCCAATGATCCAGCTATATTTCGCTCTGACCCCATTGGCACTTACTTGAGCGGAATGGTGAAGGAACAGTCGAAGGATTACGGTGCGGCAAGCCGCACCCTATACGTGCTCAGGCAGTAGGCTGCGGCTTGACCCACCGAATCATGTCTTTTGTAAGCACCATTCCACTCTGACGCGAAAGTTTCGCGGGTAAGGCGCTTTAATCGGCAAGTGCTTATCAGCTCACGCGGCCGGGCGAAACACTCGGATTGACCTATAGCGCCGGCATTACAGCGCCAGTCAGTCGTACGCATTACCGGCAAACATAAAAAAGCCGGCGCAAGGCCGGCTTGAATGATCGAGCCCGGCTGTCAGGCGTTCTTGTATTCACCGAAGACGAACTTCGGCTTCAGCCAGGCCACCAGCATGGGCAGGATGGTCAATGCGGTCACCACATCGATCAAGAGCGCCTGACTGATGTAGATACCGAGACCCCAGGTGTTGGCCAGATCGGTATTCAGCAGCGGAATGAAACAGCCAAGCAACACGATCACCGAGATGATCACCGCCGATCCGGTGGTGTTCAGGGTGTTGATAAGTGAGGCTTGCCAGTTACCGCCCGTGTTCTCCATCTCCTCTTTCAACCGCGACATCATGTAGATGCCGTAGTCGATGCCCAGGCCCATGGCGATGCTCAGGGCAACCTGCAGATGGAACGCCAGATTGCCCGACCAGTTCTTGATGCTGGTCATGTAGCCGCCAAGACCGTACTGCGCATAGAGGGTGACAAACAGCAGTACCATCAGAATGGCCGATACCGTAATGGAGCGGAAAATCAGCGTGGCGATCACGAAAACGGCAGCCGCCGTCAGCAGCGGGCCGGCGAGCCAGTTGTCGACCGCCACCTCACGCGTCGCCTCGGTGGCGCCAAGGAAGCCGCCGAGACCGGGTCGAACATAGTCGGGGCCGTCGACGGACAGTTCGTTGGTGTCGCCGCTGAGGTCGGACACCGGTCCGGAACGCAGTCCAAAGTTGACCTGGCTGAAGCCGGGGTCGTTCTTGTGATCTTCGATATACTGCTGGATATCCATGGTGACCTGGTGGGCCTCGACCGGATCCACCGTGTTGATGAATCCCATCACCACACCTTCGTTCCAGTCCTTGCTGACGAAGGAGTCCATGTCGCCCTCCTCGGTCATGATCTCAAGCAGACCATTGTAGAGCTGTACGCTGGCATTGCCGTTCCTGTCGTCCTCGGGATCGATCTCCTTCAGCTTCTTGGTCGTCGGAATGAAGAGGTCCTTGATGTCAGGCTGCACGCCGGGCTCCGCGGTCAGCAGCATGTTCACCAGCCGGATGTACTGGGCATAGGAACCGGTGAAACCGATGAAGGGATGCGCACGCATCCACTCCTCCATGGCCTCCATGTCGGCCAGTACGGTGGCCTGGTTGAAGACACCCTGGGGACCGCAGGGATCCGGGTCCCAGCAACCCAGTTCCTTCTTGTAGTTTTCACACTGAGCGACCTTCTCATCGGGATCCTCGATCTCATAGATCGACTCCGGGAAATAGGTTTCAACACAGAGTTCGGTGACCGGCCTCTTTCCTCGAATCGGGATCGAGACCGAAATCACACCCGGCATGATTTCGTTCAGCCGGGTCATGTGTTGGATGGTGATCGACTTCTCCTTGAAGGCGGCACGCGAGTAATTGATGCCCTTCTCCACTCCCGGCATGATGTCGAATTCATCCTGAATCCGCGCCACCTCGGGATCACTGCGGCCGGACTCGCCCGCCATCATCGCGGAGACACCGCGTCCGATCTCCGTGTAGTAGGTGGACCAGGCGATAATCAGCAGCACGATAGCGATCGGAATCGCCTTGCCCGGACCTTTCAGCATGCCGGAAATGATGCCCCCCACTTTGGTTTCCCAGACATGCTCGTTACCTTCCGTCACCTCGGAGGCACTGCAGGGGAAGGTCATCATCAACAGCGGGATCAGGGTGGTGGTGGTGAACAGCAGAGTCAGCATGCCGAACATGCCGAAATAGGCATAGGCCTTGTAGAAGGAGATATCGACAGTCGCCAATGTGGCGAACCCGACCATATCGGTAATGATCGACAGGGTGGCCGGCACGATGGTATGGGAGATCGCCACTTTGGCCGCCGATTCACAGTCACCCGACTTGGCCTGTTCCTGCATGAAGCGCCGCGTGACCTGCACCGAGTGGCCGATACCGATGGCCAGCAGCAGCATGGGGGTCAACACCATCATGGTGGTCAGCTTGAAGGCCGAGAATCCCATCAGGCCCAGTGTCAGGATAATGGTGGCACTGACGCCGATGATGGGGAACAGGGAGCCGCGCCAGTTGCGGAACTCGAACCAGAGGGCGGCGATGACGATGGCAAAGGAGATGACGAATAGCCACCACTTGTTGACCAGGTCCGCCAGCATCCAGGCCAGGAAATAGGGTTCGCCGGCCACCAGCGTTTCATAGCGATCGTCCTGCCCGTATTCGTCCATCATGGCGCGCACCTGACGCACCCAGGGCAGATAGATCGCTTTCACATCATCGGTATAGTCGCCGATGATGTAGAGCGACTTGGCCGTACAGTTCTTCTTGTCCTTATCCGTGAATTCGCACTTGTTGCCCTGGTCGTCCTCGAAGCCGACCAGCATCGGGCCGATGACGGGATTGGTCTCTATGCCCTCCCTGAGAAAGGCCAGTTGCTCGGCGGCCTCCTGGGGATCCTCGCTGATACCCTCGGTCGGTATCAGACGCTTGAACACGAGCCCGTTCTCGTCCGCGCCCATATACTTGATCTTCTTGGCCGCGATATCGATGAAGTTCGATTCCCGCGCCTCGGGCAGTTCGACCAGGCGCTTGTGCAACTCCTGCACCTTGTTGATGAACCACCCCTGATAGACGTCACCTTCTTTGACACGCAGGGTGAAGACCATGAGGTTGCCCATACCGAAGTTGTGTTCGGCATAGAGATTGGTCGCCACATAGCGATTGGTCGGCGGCAGCAGGGTGTCGGGGTCGTTGCGCATATCCAGATTCTTGATCTGTAATGCGGCCACGACCGTGACCACCAGAAGAAACAGCATCAGTGGCCAGCGGAACTTGATGACGAAGTCCGCATAGCCCTCGGCCCAAGCGGGAACGGAATGATGGCGGGAGTTAGAACTGCTCATGGTCGTTGTCCGATTTTATTAGCTACTTCAGTGTAAAAAGCAGGAGCCGGCATGGATCCCGACTCCTGCCTTGCAGCACTCAGATGAAAGTGTTCATACCAGGACTACTGGAACAACCACTTCACTCCCACCTGGAAGTTGGAGGAGTCCTTGAACTGTCCGAAGGTGGTGTTCTCGTCACCCCAGTAGTTATTCCACTCCACGGAACCGATAACCGTATCGGAGAAGGAATACTCGACATCGAAGCGGTTCCATTTACCGCCACCCTCTTCGAAGATGAAGATGTTGTTCCAGCGGTGCTCCTGTGAAGGACCGAACGGTTTCGAGAAGAAGAGTGAGTAGAACTCTTTGTTCTCATATCCCTGAATGAGGCCGTTACCCAAACTCAAGGTCGGGAAGTCGGCCGTGTAGCGGGAACAATCAACGGCAATGCCACCCTGGGTGACGCAGGTATCGGACTCATCGATGTAGTCCAGATTCATAAACTGAATGAACTGACCACTGATCAGCAGGTTCGTCGCCACGGTGATGTCGGCACCGAGAACGTACTTGAAGTAGTCCGCGTCCTCCATCTTCAAGGCATTGGCCAGATCGCCGATCCCCAGCAGGAACTTGTCGACGACGGGCTGTTTGTCACCCTGGTCGTACAGGAACTCGCCCCTCAGCACCAGCGGAATGTCGCCCATAGTGGTGCCGTAGTCGAAGGAGGCGCCGACACTGTTGACCCGATGCAGCGACTCGGTGAAACGCTGGGTCGGTGCGCCCATGCCCGGAGCCAGGGGGTCGTTGAAGGGATTGCCATCGCCCAGAGCCGGCAGTACGGCACTGGGATCGAGTGCGCCGTAGTAGTTCCCCACATCGTCGTGCAGGAGGATGGTCGTCGGATTGCCCAGATCCCAGTTCGCGCGCGCCTGGTCCCGGGTCAGGCTGGTCGAGACGTCGGGCACATAGGTGTCGTCAGCCTGGGGCCCGGGCGTACCGTTGGTATCGAAAAAGAGCGTGGGCGCGAGCTGTGTCGTCAGATTGTTGTTGTTGCTGCCGACATAGCTGATCTCGATATCGGGATTCGCACTGTAGTGATAGAAGTAGTTGAAAGACCAGTTCAGACCGTTATCCAGCGTGTTGCGGAAACGGAAACCGGCATTGACGTCGGCATCGTCCGGATAGTCCCGCACCCATTCGGTCTGCATGCCGGCAAGCCCGGTCGGCGTGCTTGCGGAGAAACCGGTGAAGGTATTGAAGGTCGCAAAGGTCGCCAGCGACATCAGTTCGAAGGCGGATGTCGCCCTGTTAGGCGTCCATTGTACCTCGTTGATCCAACTCACATCCGGACTTGTCGGGTCAAGCGGAGTAATACCGGTGATCGGCATGACGTTTGTCACGCCCAGGTTGCCGTTCGGGTCGATGACACCAGCCGGGAATCCCGGCTGTCCGGTAAACCCGAACTGGGCAAACTGATTCAGCAGGTAGAAGCCGGGGAAACTGGTGAAGTCACCGATGTTGGGCGCACCTGTGCCCGGATTCAGCAATCCGGGTGTGGAGGCATCCCAGGATCCACTCGCGAATCCATCCACGGTAAGGCCCGCGAAGAGATTGAGACCGAGGGGGAGGGCCGCACCGCCCGTAAACGCTCCGCCCATTGCGGCGCCATTGAATGTAGCCGCCACATTACTCAGAGAGGGCGCCACATGGAAAAAGCCGTTCACTCCACCGGAGATGGCCTCGACACCTTTCATATAGAACGGATGTCCGGAATCATCACCCGGATTCAAGCCCGGTATTTTGTTTTCCTCCACCTGGGAAACGATGAACTGGACATTGCTGCTGTCACCGATGTTGCGTTCAGCATTGATCATCCAGATCGGTATGCGGGCATCTTCCATGGCGTTCTGATTCAACTCTCGAAAATCCGTGGGATTGATGATGTCCAGCAGTTTGATGCCGTCGGCCGTGCCCCATACCACCTGCTGTTTACCCAGACGCAAAGACCAACCGCTCAGGTAGGTGTCGACATAGAGCTCCCTCAGATAGTCGTTCTGAGTGTAGAGCCTGTGCCCCTTATAGTCGTCGTTGACACCTTCCGAGTCGTAGATGAAGTTGAGATCGGCATGCCAGCTGCTCTGCTCCCCGAAATAGCCGTTCATGAAGACACGGGCCGAGTTCTCGAACTTCATCAGATCGCCGCTCTCATGGCCATCCGGGTCGATCATCGTATCCGCCTCACCCGTCACCTGGCCATCCCGGGTAAAAACGGAGGTTTCGTTCTTCAGATATCCGGATATCTCAACCTCGGCAACGGCCACACTGGGCAATACCAATGCAAGCAGCATCGACTGGTAGATTTTACTGCGTTTGAACATCAAAGATTCCTCCCAGATTCAGCGAGCGCCAACCTGTTCTGGTTGTGTGAGTTGGCCCCGATGAGGTGTGTACCACCGCATGCGGTGATTAAAAACATGGTTTTTGTCGGGAACGCCCCAATAGGCATTCCCATTTATGATCAACGCTTGATTTTTCTCAAGGTAGCCTCGGACCAGAAATCGGCGTCCCAAGGCTGGTTGTACTGCACGATCTCTTTCGGGATCACGGCCCAGGTCTCATGGCCGGTGTCGAAAGTCTTGCCGTACCAGTAACCCCAATACTGGGCACGCGGATCGTCCATGTTCAGACTCTTCCAATCACGATCGATCACCTTGATCTGTTTGTCCCCTTTGAAGAACTCGGTGCGATAATCGGCAAAGGTTTTGGCATCCACATAGCTGATGCGGTAATCGTACCACCAGTTCTCCCGCTTGGTGGTGCTCTTCAGTTTGTAGACCTCTTTGCCTTTGTGATCACAGGCGGGATCGGGCGGATCGGGCAGATATTTGTTCTTTGCCTCTTCCTTGCTGATACCGCCGAGACAGTCGTTGAAGGTTTCGGTGCCGAGCAGCTCGTGGGTCTCATCTTTCGGCTTGCGCAACGTCACATCGCCGAAGGTGAAGTCGGTACCGCCCCAGGCATCGTCATGCGCCGGCTCGGCGAAGCGGCGGATCTTGCGCAGCGCCGGTAGCCAAATGGAGTAGGACTGGCTCTTGTTGTCGTCCAGGTAGTCGGTGATCAGCATGCCGGTGCCCGCCAGCTTGCCGGAACGGAAGATGGCGATATCCTGCCCGTTGGTGGTGCCATCGCTGTAGTCGTTGTTCAGATAGCGTTCCACGGTGATGGTGGTCGGGGTGCTGTCGGCGGACTTGTTGACCAGCACGGTGATCTTGCCGGGTACCGCACGGCTGCTGCGCTTCGGATCCTTGTTGTCGTTGGTGATGCCGTAGTTCTTCAGCGCGTAGAAGTGGTTGACGAAGTAGACCTGATCCGCGATCTCGTTTGCGTTGGGTTTACCGGAGGGTAGCGGCAAATCCTTGGGTACGCCGGCCATGGAACTGCCGGAGAAGACCAAACCCAGTGCCGCAGCTGCGGACAAATACTTATGCGCCTGCATGAAAGTTCCTCCTCATCGGGACCGCCCAGGTCAGGGATATCCCTTATATATTATTGAATTAAGCTTTTCTAATGAGTCACTTACAAAAGTGCTTCTACATTAATAACAGACAGACGGCCAGTTTAGCAATCAGGGTTAACCTTACACCCTCATAAAATGAATTTTGCTTTTACACCGCCCCCTGCCCGATCATTTTTTGACCCTCTCGTTCATAATTGAGACTGAAGCCCGATGCAAGCGCGGACAGCCCCCCGAAAGCGCTCACGAGCGGACGAATAAGCTTGAATTCAACCCCTTGATATAACAAAATTTCCGATCTCTCCGCCTGGAACGCACATTAGCCATGACGATACTGGCCCTGGGTCTCAACCACAAAACCGCTCCCGTCGATATCCGGGAGAGGGTGACCTTTGGCCCGGATATCATCGCTGGCGCCCTGCGCAGCCTCAAGGAGCATCCGGCGGTGCAGGAAGGGGTGATCCTCTCGACCTGCAACCGCACCGAGGTCTACTGCTGTCTGAGCGAGGACGACCATGAACCCCTGGCCGACTGGCTCGGCAAGTTCCACGGTATCGACAGCGACCGTTTGAGTCCCTACCTCTACAGCCACTTCGGCGCCGACGCCATCCAGCATCTGCTGCGCGTCTCCTGCGGCCTCGATTCGCTGGTACTCGGCGAACCCCAGATCCTGGGCCAGGTGAAGACCGCCTTCCAGATCGCCACCGATGCCGGCGCCACCGGCAAGCTGCTGAGCAGGCTCTTCCAGCACGCCTTCTCCGCCGCCAAGCAGATCCGCACCGATACCGCCATCGGCAACAGCCCGGTCTCGGTCGCCTTCGCCGCCGTCAGCCTGGCGAAACAGATCTTCAGCGAGCTCTCGGAGCAGACCGCACTGTTGATCGGCGCCGGCGAGACCATCGAGCTGGCCGCCCGCCACCTGAGCCAGAACGGCATCGGACGGGTCATCGTCGCCAACCGGACAGTGGAAAAGGCCCACGCCCTGGCTTCCCAGTTCGACGGCTTCGCCATCGCCCTGACCGAACTCAGCAGCCATCTGGCCGAGGCGGACATCGTCATCTCCTCCACCGCCAGCCCGTTGCCGGTACTGGGCAAAGGCACGGTGGAGAGCGCCCTCAAGGAGCGCAGGCACCGTCCCATCTTCATGGTCGATATCGCGGTGCCGCGCGACATCGAACCGGAAGTGGCCGATCTCAGCGACATCTATCTCTACACCGTCGACGATCTGGACGAGGTGATTCAGGAGAACATGCGTTCCCGCGAAGAGGCCGCCGAGCAGGCGGAGGAGATCATCGAACACTATGTGGGTGAGTATCTCGGCTGGCTGCGCTCGCTCGATGCGGTGGAGCTGATCCAGGATTTCCGCTCCTACGCCGAGCGCCTGCGCGACGAAGTGATCCAGAAGGCGATGCAGCAGCTCAACAAGGGCAAGTCTCCGGAAGAGGTGCTGCAGTTCATGGGGCACACTTTGACCAACAAACTCCTGCACACCCCGAGCGCGCAGCTGCGACAGGCCGGTTTCAACGGCCAGATCGAGCTGCTCGAAGCCGCCAATACCCTGTTTCAGCTCAAGAAATTCGACAACAATTCATGAAGCCCTCAGTTCGCGGCAAGCTGGAACAGATCGCCGAGCGCTTCGAAGAGATCACCGCCCTCCTCGCCGATCCCGAAATCCAAAGCGACCAGCGCCAGTTTCGCGCCCTGTCACAGGAGTACGCCCAGCTGGACCCGGTGGTTTCCGCCTTTCGGCGCTACGCCGCCACCGAGGACGATATCGCCTCGGCTCAGGAGATGCTGGCTGACCCCGAAATGGCGCCGCTGGCCCGCGAGGAGCTGGTCACGGCACAGGCCATGAAGGAGGAGCTGGAACCGGCGCTGCAGCTGTTGCTGATTCCGCCCGACCCCAACGACCAGCGCAACATCTTCCTCGAAATCCGCGCCGGCACCGGTGGCGCCGAGGCCGCGCTGTTCGCCAGCGACCTCTACCGCATGTACCTGCGCTACGCCGAGGCGCACCACTGGCAGACCGAGACCATCAGCGAGAGCCCGGGCGAGCACGGCGGCTACAAGGAGGTGGTCTGCCGCATCAGCGGCAATGCGGTCTATTCCCGCCTCAAGTTCGAGTCGGGCACCCACCGGGTGCAGCGGGTGCCGGAGACCGAATCCCAGGGCCGCATACACACCTCCGCCTGCACCGTCGCCATCCTGCCCGAGGCGGAAGAGGTGGACGCGGTGGAGGTCAACACGAACGAGCTGCGCATCGACACCTACCGCGCCTCCGGCGCCGGCGGACAGCACGTCAACAAGACCGATTCGGCGGTGCGCATCACCCACCTGCCGAGCGGTATCGTGGTGGAGTGCCAGGACGAGCGCTCCCAGCACAAGAACAAGGCCCGCGCCCTGTCGCTGCTGCAGGCGAAGCTGCTCTCCAAGGCCCAGGAGGCGATCACCAGCGCCCAGGCCAGCTCGCGCAAACTGCAGGTCGGCAGCGGCGACCGCTCGGAGCGCATCCGCACCTACAACTTCCCACAGAACCGGCTCACCGACCACCGCATCAATCTGACCCTCTACAAACTCGATGAGATCATGCAGGGCGAACTGGATCAGGTGATCGAGCCCCTGCTGCGCGAACACCAGATCGAAGAGCTGGCGGCCATGGGCGAGGCCTGATCGGCCTGCTCCCGCCCACCGACTTCCAGCCCCGGCCATGACCGCTCCCACAAGCTACCGCGAGGCGCAACAGGACGCCGCCGAGCGGCTTTCTCATCTATCCCAGTCCGCGCCCGAGCTGGAGGCGGCGCTGCTGCTCTGCCATCTGCTCGGAAAACCACGCAGTCACCTCTTCGCCTGGCCGGAAAGGCGGCTGACCGAAGCGCAGCGGGAGGCTTACGAGCACTTGATCCAGCGCCGCCTTGCCGGCGAACCCATCGCCCACATCACCGGCGAACGGGAATTCTGGTCCCTCGCCTTGAAGGTTACTCCCGACACCCTCATACCCCGTCCCGAAACGGAACTGCTGGTGGAGCGGGCCCTGGCCCACCTGGCCGAGGTGAGCGCCCCCCGCATCGCCGACCTGGGCACCGGCAGCGGTGCCATCGCCCTGGCCCTGGCCAGCGAGCGCGCGGACGCGGTAGTCCATGCCAGCGAGCAGTCCGCTGCCGCGCTCGCCGTGGCGAGCGACAATGCACGACGGCTCCGGCTCGCCAACATCAGCTTCTTCCACGGCAGCTGGTGCCAGCCCCTGCCTCCCGGCCAGCGCTATGATCTGATCGTCAGCAATCCACCCTACATCGAGTCGGAAGATCCCCATCTTGCCCGGGGCGATCTGCCGCGGGAGCCCCGCCAGGCACTGGTCTCCGGCGCTGACGGCCTGGAGGCGATTCGCGAAATCGCGGCCGAGGCGCCGTCACGCCTGGCCGCCGGCGGCTGGCTGCTGCTGGAACACGGCTATGCACAAGGGGAAGCGGTTCGCCAGATCCTGGCTCGGCGGGGCCTCGTTCAGATCCGGACACTGCCGGATCTGGCCGGCCTGCCACGGCTTACGGAAGGGATTTCTCTTGTCGCGCCATAGTCGCGCCTCGTCTTGATTATTTCCCTGCTTTCACTAGGATTGGGAGCTATGGGTGACACCCCCAACGACTTGGTGAAGCACCGGGACATTCACTTCGTCGAACTCCACCCGGACCCCAATCAGGCTGAGACCGCGGCCCAGCTACTCTCTGAAGTCGAGGGGATAGTCGGCATCGAAGAACGCTCGCCGATCCACCTTCGCGTCAGTTACCAGCTCGTGGAAGTCTCTCTGGAACAGATCGAAAACGGCCTCACCGCCATGGGCCTGCATATCGACAACCGCCTCCTCTATCGCCTCATGCGGGCGCTCTACTACTACACCGAGGAGACCGAGCGGGCCAACCTGGGTTGCACCCGGACCGACTCAAAATGTACCCGCCAGATCTTCGCTGACCACTATCAGCGCCAGAACCACGGTCTTCGCGACCAGCGTCCGGAGCACTGGCGCAAATACCTCTGACGAAGGCCTGTCAAAAAGAAACAATGGAAGACGAACAGCTGCTGCGATACAGCCGCCAGATCATGCTTCCCTCGATCGGCATCGAGGGGCAGGAGCGGCTGCGGGCCTCCCGAGCGCTGATCATCGGCATGGGAGGACTCGGCTCTCCCGCCGCCATGTACCTGGCGGCGGCCGGTGTCGGCACGCTTGTGCTGGTCGACTTCGATCGCGTCGATCTGACCAATCTGCAACGGCAGATCGTCCACACCACCGAGCGTATCGGCCAGCCGAAGGTCGATTCCGCCCGTGAGACCCTGCTCGCGCTCAATCCCGAGACCCAAATCCTGACCATCGACCGGGCACTGGAGGGCGAGGCCCTGTCGGAACAGGTGGCGCTGGCCGATGTGGTGATCGAGGGCAGCGACAACTTCACCACCCGCTTCGCCGTGAATGCCGCCTGCCGCGCCCAGCGCACACCCTTGGTTTCCGGCGCCGCCATCCGCACGGAGGGCCAGGTCAGCGTCTTCAGCGGCCAACCAGGCACCCCCTGCTACCATTGCCTCTACCCTGGTGAAGGCCAGTTGGATGAGACCTGTTCGGCCAACGGCGTACTGGCGCCGGTAGTGGGCATCATCGGCAGTATCCAGGCCACCGAAGCCATCAAGGTCCTGACCGGCGCCGGCGAACCGCTGGTCGGCCGACTTTTGCTGTTCGACGCCCTGCAGATGGAGTGGCGCAGCGTCAAGCTGAAACCCGACCCCGCCTGCCCGGTATGCGGCGGGGATTGATGAGTCTCCAGCAGTTCCGAAATCTCACTTGCCCGCTGGCCATCTCCCTCACCTGCGTGGTCCTGAATCAACTCCCCGGGAGCTGGCAACTCGCTCTGCAGTATCAGCGTGACGCCATCTTGTCCGGTGAGTTCTGGCGCCTGGCCAGCGGACACCTCGTGCACCTGAACACACCCCATCTGTTCATGAACCTGCTGGGATTCTGGCTCATTTGGCTGCTCTTTCTGACCCGGGAATCAGCTTGCGCCCTCTGTCTCTATCGCCTACCCGTGTTAATGATCGGCAGCGCGCTCACGCTCCTGGCCCTGAGTCCGGAAGTGGCCTGGTACCGCGGCCTCTCCGGCGCACTGCACGGTCTGCTGGCCCTGGCGCTGCTCCGGCAATGTGAAAGTCAACGACTCACCGGCGGCGTGTTGCTGCTGCTGTTCGTGGCCAAAATCGGGTGGGAACAGACCACTGGAGCGGTACCCGGAAGCGAAGCCTGGATATCCGGTCGGGTGATTGTCGATTCACATCTTTACGGAGCGATCTGGGGCGGCTTAATATGGCTGCTGGAACGCAGCCGCCACCATTTCAAGAATCAAGAGGTCGCCGGGTGAAGAAGCTCCTCCCAACACTACTCTCTCTGCTGTTGTTAACCGCCTGCCAGGAGGGGACCTATGTCGACATGAGTCAAGTTACACCGGAAGAGCAGAGCGCGGTGGAGTCCTTGCTCTGGCTGCAAAAGGCAAATGCCGCCAAAGACGCCCAACTCGGTCTGGAGCGCGGGGACAAGCGGTTGCTGGCAATGGCCAGTCGTGGTAGCCACCTGCCGGGGGTCGCCCCGGAACTGGCGTCGAAGGCCAAGAGTGTGTGCGGCGTGCGCTATATGCCGGGCTCGACCGACACGGTCATGGGCCAGACCCATCTCAAGCTGCTGCAGGCGGCGGAGGGGTACGCCGCCGACTACAACCGGATCATGATCGAGCACTGCCTGCCGCAGCAACCGTAATACCGGCAGCCGGCGGCGACACACGTTATCGCCGGCAAGGCAGTCTCAACCCGACTTCCGAACGGGCAGCCGGGCGTAGGTCATAGAACCACGACGCCACAGGGAGCCGACCGGATCACTCCTTGTGCCCGCTCAGCCGCCTCATCAATCCTCCGGCCAGTAAC
Organism: Sedimenticolaceae bacterium; assembly: GCA_050305975.1. Lineage (GTDB taxonomy): Bacteria > Pseudomonadota > Gammaproteobacteria > Chromatiales > Chromatiaceae > Thiodiazotropha. Next base: position 17,843 of record JBNLGI010000142.1, read on the forward strand.
AACAGGGGCAGCAGGAACAGCGCTCCGCCACCGCCACCACTACCGCCTATCGTGACACTGCCTCCGCTGACGGTATGACTGACGAACAGGCTTCCGTGCTCCAGCGGCTCGCCATCCAGGCGCTTGCAGTCGCTGGCAACGACGGGACTCGCCGCGTTTACCGAGAAGTCGTTGTCGGAGAGAGCGAAGAAGACATTGCTGTCGCAGCTGAGCATGACACGGGCGCGGGCGATCTGCGCGATCGGCAGGGTCAGGGAAGCGGATCCGATGTTGGATTTCCCGCTCCCATCCACCGGCCTGAGCAGCGCATCATCCGACGCATCGCAGTAGGTGGTGCCGTCGGCGCTGATGCTCAGCAGGCTGATGCTGACAGCGGGACACCCTACCTCGGTATTGTTTGGATCCCAGGTCAGGGTCTGGGTGGTGCCTCCCGCGAGGTTGCCGGCACTGTTCAACACCCCACCCGTAATCACAAACGGGCCTTGCGAAGTGACCACCGTGACGTTGACATCATCGTCGCCTACCCCCGATTTGCCGTCACGCACCGTCATGCGGAAATGGAGCGTGCGGTTGGTGCTCGGCAGCGTCTCGCCGATATCCGTGCCGCCGGAGATCAGAGTGCTCAGGCGAGGGAAGTAGCGCGTGGGGGTGCTCTTGGGGACAAAGCTGCGGAACAGGGGGTTGCTCAGCAAATCCTGACCAATGGTCGCTGCGATCGTTTCCTGACCGTTAGCGTCGATCTCATCCCACTGGTAGGAGAGGGTGTCGCCGTCCGGATCGCCGCTGGTGCTCCCGCTCAGCACAAAAGGGGTCTGCTGGGGTATGCTCACGTCCGCACCGGCGGAAATGGTCGACGGCAGGCTGTTGCCGGTGGAGACCAGGGTGCCGCAACTTGCGCCCGTGGCGCCGTTGGCGCTGAAGCTTCTCACCTGCTGGATGCTCGCCGCATGGAAAGTGGCGTCCGAGTTGGTCTGCAGGTTCTCCCCGCCGCAGATACCGGCATAGGCCATGATGGTGGAACCGCTGCCCGGTTCGACCGCCGTGGCGGCCGTGCGGTTGCCGCCGCCGCAGTTGTCGGTGGTGCCGTTGAAGGAGTGGGTGGCGCTCAGCTGATGACCGATTTCGTGGGCGACGAAATCGATGTCGAAGGGATCGCCGACATCCGGCGAGGGGTGCCCGGTATAACCCATCGCACGCGACGTGGTGCAGGTGGAGCCGACCAGGGCCAGACCGCCGCCGGAACGTCCGAACAGGTGGCCGATATCGTAATTGTCCAGGCCCACCTCGTAATCGAGGATGTCCTGATTTTCCAGCAACAGCGCGGTATGGGCATTGGGATCCGAGAAGGGATCGGTGGTCGGATTCATATAGACGATGACCGCGGTGAGCTGCAGCTGTACCGCCAGATCACGCCCGTAGATCTGGTTGACGCGATTGATGGTGGTGATGATGTTGTTGGTGGCCTGGGCTTGGGTGCCGAAATAGATGCCGTACTCCCCGGTCGTCACCACCGCCAAGCGATAAATACGTCGGGAATTGCTGAACAGCGAGCGCTGGGCGAGCGGCTGATCGAGCGACTCCAGGAAGGCCGCATCCCCCAGTTCATCCAGATGGCAGACACGCTGAGACGGGGTATCGGTCGTGGCAACCGCGTAGTCCTGTTTGAAGTAGCTTCGGTAGCTGCCGGACGCGTCTGGATCGATGAACACCGTACCCGAAGGCGTCGTCAGCATGGCGTGAAAACCCTCCGGGGTCATATCCAGGCGACCACTGACAGCGGGGTTGTCGACACCCCTGACACTGTAGGTGGCCACTTCCGGATGCCGGGCCGCCAATGCCGGTGACAGGATCGGCGACTCCACGACTTCGACCCGCTGGATCTCTCCACCGGGCATCGGCAACTCGAGGTAGGCGCCTTGCGAAGCGGTGCGCTCGAGGGGTGCCGTCGCCAACGCCTGCCGCAGCATCGGCTCGTCGGCGCGAAGCGCCCGGTAGTAGGGAATCGGATTCGCCAATCCGCGGGAAGCCACCGTGGTTTCGACCAGATCCTGCCAGATCTGCGCCGAGGCCAAGCCGGGCCCCAGCGTCAGCGCCACCAGACAGAAGCCCCGTACATATCTTTTGACTACAGACATCAACACCTACCCTTATCCGTTGCTAACGGCTTGATTGTGAATCCTTTCCTGTACCAACTACTGTTTGAGCTTGCCGAGCAGCAATTTGTTCACCTCGGCAGGATTGGCTTTGCCCTGGGTCTGCTTCATCACCTGACCGACAAAGAAGCCCAGCAGCTTCTCCTTGCCGCTGCGGAACTGCTCGACCTGCTTCGGGTTAGCGGCAATTACCGCGTCGACTATAGCCTCGATGGCGCCGCTGTCGGTGATCTGTTTCAGGCCCCTGGCCTCGATCACCTGATCGGCGTCGCCTTCGCCGTTCCACATGGCCTCGAAGACCTGCTTGGCGAGCTTGCCGGAGATGGTGTTGTCGGCAATCCGGATCAGCAAGCCACCCAGCTGCTCCGGCTTGACCGGAGAAGCCTCCAGTTCCAGCCCCGCCTTGTTGAGCGCGCCAGCCAGTTCCACGGTCGCCCAGTTGGCCGCCATCTTCGCATCTGCACCCGAACCCACCACAGCCTCGTAGTAGTCGGCCAGGGGACGGCTGAGCGTGAGCTTCCGCGCGTCTTCGTCAGACAGGCCGTAGTCCGACTCGAAACGCTGGCGCTTCTGGTCCGGCAGCTCCGGCATCCCGGCCCGCACCGCTTCGAGGCGGGCGGCATCGATCTCCACCGGCAGCAGATCGGGATCGGGGAAGTAGCGGTAGTCGTTGGCCTCCTCCTTGCTGCGCATGGAGCGGGTCTCGTCCCGGTCGGCGTCGTAGAGGCGGGTCTCCTGTACCACCTGGCCGCCGCTCTCCACCAGGTCGATCTGGCGCTCCAGCTCATAGTTCAGGGCGCGTTCGAGGAAGCGGAAGGAGTTGATGTTCTTCAGCTCGGTGCGGGTGCCGAAAGCCTCCTGGCCGAAAGGCCGGATCGAGAGGTTGGCGTCTACCCGGAAGGAGCCCTCCTGCATGTTGCCGTCGCAGATGCCGAGATAGACCACCAGCTGGTGGATCTTGCGGGCATAGGCCACCGCCTCCTTGATCGAGCGCATGTCGGGCTCGGAGACGATCTCCAGCAGCGGGGTGCCGGCCCGGTTGAGATCGATGCCGCTCAGGCCATGGAAGTCCTCGTGCAGCGACTTGCCGGCATCCTCCTCCAAATGGGCGCGGGTGATGCCGATCACCTTCTGCGAGCCGTCTTCCAGGTCGATGGTCAACGCGCCCTTGCCGACGATGGGCAGTTCGAACTGGCTGATCTGATAGCCCTTCGGCAGATCGGGGTAGAAGTAGTTCTTGCGCGCGAAGACGGAGCGCTCGCCGATCTGAGCATCGATCGCCAGGCCGAACTTCAGCGCCATGTTCACGGCCGCTTCGTTGAGCACCGGCAACACGCCGGGAAAACCCAGATCGACGATGCAGGCCTGGGTATTCGGCTCGGCGCCGTAGGCGATCGAAGCGCCGGAGAAGATCTTCGACTGGGTGGCGAGCTGGGTATGGATCTCCAGCCCGATAACGGTTTCCCACTGCATGTCTGTTCTCTTAAATTTTGAATTGTGAATTATGAATTTTGAATTGAGGCGTGCGCTTCGCGCACAGCTTTTGAATCGAAAAACACGAGCGAAGCGAGTACCTTCAATTCACAATTCAAAATTCAAAATTCTCTAAGCAAACCCTTCCGGCACCTGTCGATGCCAATCCGTCTCCTGCTGATAACGATGCGCCACATTCAGAAGTTTCGCCTCGGTGAAATAGTTGCCGATAATCTGCAGCCCCACCGGCAGACCGTTGACCGGCGCCACCGGCAGCGACATACCCGGCAGACCGGCCAGGTTGGTGGCAATGGTATAGATATCATTGAGATACATGGTGACCGGATCGTCCACCTTCTCGCCCAGGGCAAAGGCGGTCGTCGGCGAGGTCGGACCCATGACGACATCAACCTGTTCGAAGGCCTGACGAAAATCGTCCGAGATCAGGTGTCTCGTCTTCTGTGCCTTCAGATAGTAGGCATCGTAGTAGCCGGCCGAGAGGGCGTAAGTACCGATCATGATGCGCCGTTTCACCTCCGCTCCGAAACCCTCCCCCCGGGAGCGTTTGTAGAGGTCCTCGAGATCCTTCGGCGCCTCGCAGCGGTATCCGAAGCGCACCCCGTCGAAGCGGGAGAGGTTGGATGAGCACTCCGCCGGCGCCACCACATAGTAGGTCGGCACCGCCAGCGCGGTGTTCGGCAGACTGATCTCGACCACCTGGGCGCCGAGAGACCTGTAGACCTCGATCGCCTCCTCGATGGCGCCCGCAACGGCGGCATCGAGCCCCTCACCGAAATACTCCTTCGGCAATCCGATACGCAGACCATCCAGCGAGTCGTTGAGAGGCTCGCTGTAGTCAGGCACGGGTTCGTCGGCGCAGGTGGAATCGCGCTCGTCGAAACCGGCCATCTGTTGCAGCAGCAGGGCGGCATCCTCGGCGCTGTGGGTCATGGGACCGGCCTGGTCCAGACTGGAGGCGAAGGCGATCATACCGAAGCGGGAGACCCTTCCATAGGTGGGCTTGAGACCGGTGATGCCGCAGAGCGCCGCCGGCTGCCGAATCGAACCGCCGGTGTCGGTGCCTGTGGCGGCGGCAGCCAGTCGGGCGGCGACAGCGGCCGCCGAGCCGCCCGAAGAGCCTCCCGGCACCCGCTCGGTGTCCCAGGGATTACGCACCGGCCCGTAGTAGCTGGTCTCGTTGGAGGAGCCCATGGCGAACTCATCCATGTTGGCCTTGCCCAGACTGACTGCGCCGGCATCGAGCAGGCGACGGGTCACCGTGGCGTCATAGGGCGAGACGAAGTTGTCGAGCATCCGGGAACCGCAACTGGTGCGCACGCCCCGGGTGCAGAAGATGTCTTTCTGCACGATCGGGATGCCGGTCAGCGGCGTGCCGACACCCGCCTGCAGCGACCGGTCGGCCGCTGCGGCGGCTGCCAACGCCGATTCCGGGGTCACCGTTACGAAGCTGTTCAGCCTGGTGTCCAGGCGTTCGATGCGATCGAGAAAATGGCGGGTCAGTTCGACACTGGTAAAGTCGCCGGCACGCAGGCCGGCAGCCAGTTCTGCGATGGATTTCGTGTGCATGGATGAATGCTGCCTAATGCGCTGACGGAGCGACCGTCATTCGATCACCTTGGGAACCAGATAGAGTCCTGCCTCGACGTTGGGCGCCACAGCCTGATTCTCCTCGCGCTTGTCCGTCTCGATGACCCGATCCTCGCGCAGCCGCTGGGCCATATGCAGGGGATGGGCCATGGGCTCGACCGCGTCGGTGTCGGCCGACTCCAGCTGCTCCACCAGACCGAGGATGTTGGAGAGCTCCTTGGCGTAGTTATCGACCTGGGTTTCGTCAATGGCCATCCGGGCCAGGTGGGCGATTTTCTCGACATCGGAACGGTCTAGGGACATCCGTCTGATTCCTGCGATTAAAAACCAGCGAAAGTTACCACACTTCGTCGATGCGATACACGCCGCACGAATCCGGATCTGATTTCGAATATGCCGTCGATTACTAAAAACACACCCATTACTGGTGACCTAAGTCAAGAACAAACTTCAGAAAACTTGCCAATAGCATAAGATGGGATAAAATTCCCAGTAATAGATATCCGCCAGGGAGGTTGCGTTTAGCCTGACAGCTTCACTGCCGTCATGTCACAATACGCCCGCCCGCCCTGTCGCACCATGCCACCGCAGGGAGTCTCAGTGTCCCCGATAGTCCGAACCGTCAAGCCAGAAATATCAAGGACAGTTACCAGGCTCGGCCATAGAATCAGCACCAACCAACGGCAGATTCATGAGTAAAGCCCATGGATGAGATCAAGAAAACGCTCAATGCCTCGATTCTCAAGCTGTTGAGACCCTTGGTAAGGCTGCTGCTGCGCAACGGCATCAGCTACGGTGACTTCGCCGATCTGAGCAAATGGGTCTTCATGGATGTGGCCTCCAAGGAGTTCGGGGTGCCGGGACGCAAGCAGACGGTCTCGCGGGTCTCGGTCATCACCGGTCTGACCCGCAAAGAGGTGAGCCGTCTGCAGAAGATCGAGAAGCCGGACGATTCCGCCATCTCCCATCAGTACAACCGCGCCGCCCGCGTCATCGCCGGCTGGATGCGCGACAAGCGTTTTCTCGACGATAGGGGCGATCCGGCCCCGCTCCATTTCGACAAGGGCAAAAACTGCTTCAGCGAACTGGTGCGCGAACACAGCGGTGACATCCCCCCCCGGGCAATCCTCGACGAACTCATGCGAGTAGGCACGGTAGCCAAGGATGAGGACGGTAAAATCAATTTGATTACAGACGGTTATGTGCCCAGAACCGGAGATATCGGCAAACTCCACATCCTGGGAACCGATGTTCAGATGCTGCTGTCCACCATAGACTACAATCTACAGCAGGGCGGCTTGACACCACGCTTTCAACGCAAGGTGTCGTACAACAACCTGCCGGTCGAGGCGCTGGCCGACTTTCGCAGCATCAGCGCCGAAAAATCCCAGGCCCTCTTGATGGAACTCGATCGCGTCCTCTCCCAGCAGGATCGAGACATCAATCCTCAGGTCAAGGGAACCGGGCGCAAAGAGGCCGGGATCGGTGTCTACTATTTCGAAAGGGACGTGAACGAGGAC
>JBNLGI010000143.1:0-22958 GCA_050305975.1 Sedimenticolaceae bacterium
CAGCGGGCCTTCCCGGCCCGCGCCGTCAACTGCTCCATGCAGGGGATGTTTCTCAAGAACGAGAGCCTGACCCTGCTCACCGGTGCCCTGGTGGAGCTGGAGATCTTTCGCGACGGTCGGCTGTGGGAGGTGATGGGCATAGTCTCCCACACCCAGGCCGACGGCATCGGTGTCATGTTCTGGCAGCCGCAGCCCGAGCTTTACGAATCTGTCATCGCCGGTCAGCCACGGATGACCCGCGCCGCACAGCTGCCGCAGGCGGACCCCATCGAGAATCACCCCTGAATTTCCAGCGGAGGGCTGTCATCGTCACGTAACAAAGCTTCGGTTTAATGGCGCCGAACCTGAGCTTAGTGGATGCTGAGATGACCATTCCGAGAATTCTTGCGGTGGATGACGAGCCGGCTGTCGGCGAGATGCTGCGCTTCATTCTGGAAAACGAGGGCTTTCAGGCCGACTTCGCGGAAGATGCCGCCCAGGCATTGAGTCAGATCCGCAAATCGCGCCCCGACCTGATCCTGCTCGACTGGATGCTGCCCGGCATGAGCGGCATCGAGCTGGCGGGACGCCTCAAGGGCGACAGCGAGACCGAGGCGATCCCCATCATCATGCTCACCGCCAAGGGCGAGGAGAACGACAAGGTGCGCGGCCTCGACGTGGGCGCCGAGGACTATGTCACCAAACCCTTCTCCGCCCGCGAGCTGCTGGCCCGAATCCGGACCATCCTGCGCCGGGTCTCCCCCCTGCTGGCCGGCAGCTCGCTGGAGTGCAACGGCCTGGTGCTGGATCCGGTGAGCCACCGGGTGACCGCCGATCAGCAGACGGTGGAGCTGGGTCCCACCGAGTTCCGACTGCTGCACTTCTTCATGAGTCACCGGGAGCGGGTGTTTTCCCGCAGCCAGCTGCTGGACCGGGTATGGGGCACCAACGTCTACATCGAGGAGCGTACGGTCGACGTGCATATCCGGCGTCTGCGCAAGGCCCTGGAGCCGAGCGGCAAACAGCTGGTGCTGCAGACGGTGCGCGGTGCCGGCTATCGCTTTTCGGCCAAGCCGTAGCCGACGCCGTCGTTTTGTAACAGAACTGTCATCTTTTCCTCATCGAGTGTTCATCTTTGGAACCTATCCTCTGCACACCCGAAACTTAACTGTCTGTCATCTGACTAGAACTACACGTCTCTGAAGGAGAGTATCATTATGAAAAAGCTGATCTCAGCAGCGGTCGCCCTCTCGCTGACCGGTTTTGCAGGAATGGCTGCCGCCCGCGATTACATCAGCATCGTGGGTTCCTCCACCGTCTACCCCTTCGCCACCGTGGTGGCCGAGCAGTTCGGCAAGACCACCCAGTTCAAGACCCCCAAGATCGAGTCCACCGGTTCCGGTGGCGGTCTCAAGCTGTTCTGCGCCGGTGTGGGCGTCGAGCATCCCGACATCACCAACGCCTCGCGTCGCATCAAGACCTCCGAGGTCGAGCGGTGTGACAAAAACGGCGTGAAGGACATCGTCGAAGTCAAGGTCGGCTACGACGGCATCGCCCTGGCCAACTCCAAGCAGGCGCCCCAGTTCAAGGTGACCCGCAAGGACCTGTTCCTGGCCCTGGCCAAGCAGGTGCCGGATCCGAAGGATCCCGAGAGCGGCAAGCTGGTCGACAATCCCTATACCACCTGGAAGCAGGTGAACCCGGAGCTGCCTGACATGACCATCGAGGTGCTGGGTCCGCCTCCGACGTCCGGTACCCGCGACGCCTTCGCCGAGCTGGCGATGGAAGGCGGCTGCAAGAAGATCGACTGGATCAAGGCCATGAAGAAGCAGGACAAGAAGATGTACAAGTCGATCTGCCACACCGTGCGCGAGGATGGCAAGTACATCGAGGCCGGCGAGAACGACAACCTGATCGTGCAGAAGCTGGAGGCCAACCCGAATGCCCTGGGCATCTTCGGCTTCAGCTTCCTGGACCAGAACTCCGACAAGGTGCAGGGCTCCCTGATCGACGGCGAAGCCCCGACCTTCGAGAAGATCGCCGACGGCAGCTATCCGGTCTCCCGTCCGCTCTTCTTCTACGTGAAGAAGGCGCATGTGGGCAAGATCCCCGGCATCGAGTCCTACCTGGCCGAGTTCACCAGCGAGAAGGCCTGGGGCGACGAGGGTTATCTGGCCGACAAGGGCCTGATCCCGATGCCCGCCGAAGAGCGCAAGGCCTTCAAGAGCGACGTGGAAGGACTAAAATCCCTTAAGCTCTGATCGTTAGGTTGTAAGCTGCGGGAAGCGGCTGCTTGGCGCTGGGCAACCACGCTGGCAGCCGCTTTTTTGCCTGGAACTCGCCATGCACACATCGACACTGATCGTCCTGCTCCTGGGATTGATGGCCCTGGCCTACTATCTAGGTCGGAAGCGCTCGCTCAGACTGGTTTCCGGACGTATCAGGAATCTCCATTCGCTGCCCGCCTACTACGGGCTGCAGACCGCGCTCTGGTGCGGCATCCCCGCGCTGCTTCTGATCGCGCTCTGGGTCTCTTTCGAAGGCTCTGTGGTCACCGGTCTGGTGGTCGATTCGCTGCCGATGGAGATCCAGAACCTGCCGCCGGAGCGCCTCAATCTGGTGCTCAACGATATCCGCAATCTGGCTACCGGCAATATCGTCTCCGGTACGGTGGATGCCGAGATGCAGCGAGCTGCCGACCACTACGCCAGTCTGGAGTCGATCAGCCGCCTGGCCATGGTCGTGGCCGCCCTGTCGCTGTCGATCCTGGCCGGGCTCATCGCCCAGCGCTCGATCAGCCGCCATCAGCGTGCGCGCAACCGGGTGGAGAAGGTGGTCAACCTCTTTCTCCTCTCCAGTTCGACGCTGGCGATCTTCACCACCATCGGCATCCTGCTCTCGGTGCTGTTCGAATCGATCCGGTTCTTTCAACAGATTCCGGTGACCGAGTTTCTCTTCGGCCTGGAGTGGTCGCCGCAGACCGCGATCCGGGCCGACCAGGTGGGCTCGTCGGGCGTCTTCGGCGCCATCCCCCTGTTTGCCGGCACTTTTCTCATCACCTTCATCGCCATGCTGGTGGCGGTGCCGGTGGGATTGCTGTCGGCGATCTACATGGCGGAGTACGCCAGCAAGCACTTCCGCACCCTGGCCAAGCCGGTGCTGGAGATCCTGGCCGGCATCCCCACCGTGGTCTACGGCTTCTTTGCCGCCCTCACCGTGGCGCCCTTCTTTCGCGACAGCGGCGCCGCCCTGGGGTTGGATGTCTCCTCCGAGTCGGCGCTGGCGGCCGGCGTGGTCATGGGCATCATGATCATCCCCTTCGTCTCCTCCCTCTCCGACGATGTCATCAACGCCGTCCCCCAGTCCTTGCGCGACGGCTCTTACGGGCTGGGAGCCACCCGCTCCGAGACCATCCGTCAGGTGATCATACCGGCCGCCCTGCCCGGTATCGTCGGTGGTGTGCTGCTGGCGGTCTCGCGCGCCATCGGCGAGACCATGATCGTGGTCATGGCGGCGGGTCTGGCGGCCAATCTCACCGCCAATCCGCTGGAGGCGGTGACCACGGTGACGGTGCAGATCGTCACCCTGCTGGTGGGCGATCAGGAGTTCGACAGCGCCAAGACCCTGGCCGCCTTCGCCCTGGCTTTGGTGCTCTTCGTCATCACCCTGGCCCTCAACATGATCGCGCTGTATATCGTGCGCAAGTACCGTGAACAGTATGAATAGTCAGCCGCAACAACAGCCTGAGCGGACCATGCAGCGGGTCGAGAAAGGACTCGCCAGGCGCTATCGCCGGGAGCGGAACTTCAAGTTCCTGGGTCTGGGTGCGGTCCTGATCGGGCTGTTGTTCGTCTCCTTTCTCTTCGTCAGCATCGTCTCGAAGGGGTACACCGCCTTTCAGCAGACCTACATCCAGTTGGACGTGGATTTCGATCCGGAGCAGATCGCGCCGGTCGGAGAGACCGATCCCCAGGTGATCGCCAAGGGCGATTTCGGTGGCATCGTCAAGGCCTCCCTGCGCGAGGAGTTCCCGTCGGTGACCAATCGGCGTGAAAAGAAGGTGCTCTACGGCCTGGTCAGCACTGGCGCTTCCTTTCAGCTGCTGGAAATGGTGCAGCAGGATCCGTCCCTGATCGGCACCACCCGCTCGGTCTGGGTGGTGGCCGATGACGATGTGGACATGCTCATCAAAGGCCATTTCGATCTGAGTCTGCCGGAGAGCGACCGGCGTATCAAAGACAACCAGCTGGCCTGGATTCGGCAATTGCAGGAGCAGGGGCGCATCGAGAAACGCTTCAACACCATCTTCTTCACTGCCGGCGACTCCCGCGAGCCGGAACTCTCGGGGATCAAGGGTGCCGTATACGGCTCATTCTTCACCCTGCTGATCACCTTGGCGATCGCCTTCCCGGTGGGGGTGGCGGCAGCGGTCTACCTGGAGGAGTTCGCGCCCAAGAACCGCTGGACCGACCTCATCGAGGTGAATATCAACAATCTGGCGGCGGTACCCTCGATCGTCTTCGGTCTGCTCGGCCTGGCGGTCTTCATCAACTTCTTCGGCCTGCCCCGGTCGGTACCGTTGGTGGGCGGTCTGGTGCTGGCGCTGATGACCCTGCCGACCATCATCATCGCCAGTCGCGCCGCGCTGAAATCGGTGCCGCCCTCGATCCGCGAGGCGGCGCTCGGCATCGGCGCCTCGCCCATGCAGACCGTGACACACCATGTGTTGCCGCTGGCGCTTCCCGGCATGCTGACCGGCACCATCATCGGCATGGCCCAGGCCCTGGGCGAGACTGCGCCTCTGCTGATGATCGGCATGGTCGCCTTCATCGTCGATATTCCGGGCGGCCCGATGGACCCGTCGGCGGTGCTGCCGGTGCAGATCTATCTCTGGGCCGACAGCCCGGAGCGCGCATTCGTCGAACGCACATCCGCGGCGATCATGGTTTTGCTGGCCTTCCTGATCGTCATGAACCTGCTGGCGGTCTGGCTGAGAAAGAAATTTGAGCGGCGCTGGTAAAGCCGGTGCAAGCGAGGTACAAGATGGAACAGGTGATGAATCGCAACGGCATGGTTGTCGGTAAATATGACAATGGGGTGACTGCGCTCGATATGCAAACAGCGAACAAGACACAGGCCGGCGGCACCGTGGGCGAGATCTACGTGGAGGACCCCCGCATGACCTGCCGCAACGTGAATGTCTTCTACGGCGAGAAGCAGGCGATCTTCGACGTCAGCCTCGATATCGGCAGGAACCAGGTAATCGCCATGATCGGCCCTTCCGGCTGCGGCAAATCGACCTTCCTGCGCTGTCTCAACCGCATGAACGACACCATCGACATCTGTCGCGTCAGTGGTCAGATCAAGATGGACGGCCGGGATATCTACGACGGCAGTCTCGATGTGGTGCAGTTGCGGGCCAGCGTCGGCATGGTGTTCCAGAAGCCCAACCCCTTTCCCAAGTCGATCTACGACAACATCGCCTATGGGCCGAGGATTCATGGTCTCAGCGACGACAAGCAGCATCTCGACGAGATCGTCCAGACCTCGCTGCAGAAGGCGGGACTCTGGGAAGAGGTGAAGGATCGTCTGGACCAACCCGGCACCGGTCTTTCGGGCGGCCAGCAGCAGCGCCTGTGCATTGCCCGCGCCATCGCCGTGAGCCCGGAGGTGATTCTGATGGACGAGCCCTGCTCGGCGCTCGATCCGATCGCCACCGCCAAGATCGAGGAACTGATCGACGAGCTGCGGAAACACTACACCATCGCCATCGTCACCCACTCGATGCAACAGGCGGCCCGCGTCAGCCAGCGCACCGCCTATTTCCATCTCGGCAAGCTGATCGAGGTGGGCGAGACCGACCAGATCTTCACCGCGCCCCGTCACAAGTTGACGGAAGATTACATTACCGGCCGCTTCGGTTAGTGGATTGCCGTCACCAGACCCCTGAGTAACAGAGTATGAAAGAGATGATCAGCGGACATACCGTACGGGCCTACAACGAAGAGCTGCAGACGATCAATCAGCTGGTTCTTGAGCTGGGCGAGCTGGGACTCGATCAGCTGCGCCGGGCGGTACAGACCCTCAAGGATGAAGACACCAAAGCAGCGGGACAGGTCATCGACCGGGACCAGAAACTCAACGAGCTCGACATCCGCGCCGACGAGGAGATCATCCGCCTGATTGCCAAGCGCCAGCCGGTGGCCAAGGATCTGCGCGATGTGCTGACGGTGCAGAAGACCGTCTCCGATCTTGAACGGGTGGGCGACGAGGCGCGCAAGATCGCCAACCTCACCATTCACTTCTTCGACAGCGGCAAGAATCCTCCGGGCAAGGAGATCCTGCGGGATATCTACGATATGGCGGAGTTCGTCGACAAGATGCTGCAGGTCAGCCTGGAGGCCTTTTCCGAGCTGGATCTACACAAGGCGCTGGAGGTGATCCGCACCGACGAACAGCTCTACGAGGAGTTCCGATCCGCCCTGCGGCGCCTCTCCACCTTCGTCATGGAGGACGCGCGCAGCGTCGGCCACATGGTCGACATCGTGCTCGCCCTGCGCGCCCTGGAGCGTATCGGCGGCCACGCCAAGAACATCGGCGGCTACGTGATCTTCCTGGTTACCGGCAAGGACGTGCGCCACGAGGATCTCAGCATCATCGCCGCGGAGATCGCCGACCTGCTCTGAGCGTGAGCCGGGAAGACCGAGACCACCGGCAGCCTCTGATGTGTTCACCGGATTTCACTTCGTTGCATCCGGGCTACCTGCTCACTCGAACATCCGTAGGGTGCGGCTTGCCGCACCGTGCTGCTCAGATTTACAACATCTCCATCGGATCCACATCCACCGACCAGCGCACCCGGCGCGCCTCGGGCAGTTCCGCCAGCTGAGCCACCCAGACCGAGAGCCAGCGATGCAGCGCCTGGCGTTGCGTGGCCTGAATCAGCAGATGGGCCCGGGTGCGTCCGGCGCGTCGCTCCATCGGCGCCGGTACCGGTCCCCAGAACTCGACCTCGCGGGAGCCGGGCAGCGATCGACCCAGACTGGCCGCCCGCTCGAGGAAGATCAGCGGATCCTCGGTCCTGGTCGATTCCGAGCGCACCAGCACCTGATGTGAAAAGGGCGGAAGGGCAGCCAGTCGCCGCTCCGCCATCGCCTCCTCGGCAAAGGCGTCGTAGCCCTGTCGGCTGAGCAGTTGCATCAGGGGGTGGTCCGGGTGGCGGGTCTGAATCAGTACCCGGCCGGGACGTTCCGCCCGCCCGGCCCGGCCCGCCACCTGCAGGATCAACTGGGCCATGCGCTCCGGGGCGCGGTAGTCGGCGCCGAAGAGTCCCTGATCCACGTCGAGGATGCCGACCAGGGTGACGTGAGGAAAGTGGTGTCCCTTGGCCAGCATCTGGGTGCCCAGCAACAGGGGGTACTCGCCGTCGCGGATGCGCTGGAGCAGGCTCTCCAGACTCCCCTTGCGGCTGGTGGAGTCACGGTCGATGCGCGCCAGCGGGGTGGCGGGAAAGCGCTCCGCGAGGCGTGCCTCGAGCTGCTCGGTGCCCTGTCCCACGGTGCGCAGGTCGGGGCTGCCGCAACTCGGACAGTGGCTCGGCACCCGGCGCTGGTGGCCGCAATGGTGACACCAGAGCAGCTGCTGCTTGCGGTGGAGGGTCATGCGGGCGTCGCAGCGGGGGCAGTCGGTGAGCCAGCCGCAGGCGTGGCAGGTGAGCATGGGGGCGTAGCCGCGCCGGTTGAGAAACAGCATCACCTGGCCCTGGTCCGCCAGCGCGGCCTCGATTTCGCGCATCAGCAGCGGCGACATGCCGGCGTCGAGCTGAGCGGAGCGGATGTCGATCAATTGCAGTTCAGGCAGGCTGGCCCTGGTCGCCCGTTGCGGCAGCTCGAGTCGCAGATAGCGGCCCTCGTCTGCATTGCGCAGGGACTCCAGCGAGGGCGTGGCGGAGCCGAGCACCACCGGGCACCCCGTCTGCTGCGCCCTGACGATCGCCAGATCCCGCGCCGAGTAACGAAATCCCTCCTGTTGCTTGAAGGAGAGATCGTGCTCCTCGTCGACCAGGATCAGGCCCAGCCTGGGCATGGGTGTGAAGATGGCGGAGCGGGTGCCGACCAGCACTCCCCGTTCACCACGGCGAAGGGCATGCCAGACCCTTTCCCGCTCACCATCGGCGAGACCGGAGTGGAGCAGGGCGACACTATCGCCGAGGTGGCGGCGAAAACGCGTCATGAGCTGGGGCGTGAGTCCGATCTCGGGCACCAGCACCAGAGCCTGGCGACCCTGTTCGATCACCGTCTCGATGAGGCGCAGATAGACCTCGGTCTTGCCGCTGCCGGTGACGCCATGGAGCAGGAAGGGCTGGAATCGATCCAGCTGTTGCCGGACCCGGTCGACCGCCTGCTGCTGCCTGGGGTTGAGTTGATGCCGAGGCGGCGCAGAAGCGGATTCGGCGGACGCCGCTTGCGCCACTCGGCATAGTTCGATCAAGTCCCGTTCGAGCAAGGTGTTGAGTACACTGTCGGAGGCGTGGCACTGGGTCATCAGTTCGGATTTAGACATCCCGGAGGGATGTTGCGCGAGGAGACGGAGCACCTCCCGCTGTTTCGGGGCCCGCTTGAGGGTGGTGAGGTCCAGGCTGCTGCCGGCAGCCGTCAGGCGCAGGCCTTCGGGGCGCGGGAGGGACACCGGGCGGGATTTGCGCAGATTCACCGGCAGGGCCTGAAGGATCACCTCACCCAGAGGATGCTGGTAGTAATCGGCGGCCCAAAGCAGCAGGCGCAGATCGGCCGGTCTCAGCAACGGCTCGGGATCGAGCTGTCGACTCGCCCTTTTCAGGCGATCCCGGGGTAACTCGCTGGTGTTCGCAATCTCCACCAGCACACCGGTCCTGCCGCTGCGCCCAAAGGGTACCTGAAAGCGTGTACCGAGCTGCGGCGAAACGGTCTGTCCGCTTGGCGGCAGGTAGTCGAAGAGGGAACGAAGAGGCCCCGGCAGTGCGATTCGGAGAATGGACTCGGTGTGCATGGCGCGACTGTATCATGGCTGCAAATGATTGGTGCTCATGCCGCCGTATAGGGGGTTATCTCGGTGTCATCCTGTTTTCCACAATTGCTGTGGATAACTTTGTGAAAAGATTCTGTGTGGTCGCTGAAATCCCTTGTGCTTCAGTCGCTTTTGCGGTCCTGTCCACTTTCTACGACATGCGTGTAAAGTCTTTTAAATACAAAGTGATACAGAATATTAATGAATGCTGATTCAGTGTCGGCCCGAAAATTACTAATGCTGTATTGCAGCAATGCCGCGGTGTGCATAATTGCTTCCGATAGCGGTAAGTGGACACTCACACACGGCGATCGGTGTGGCTGGCGAGTGACCTGATACCGGTGTTGCGGGAAAGCGACAGGTTATCGGTCGAGGCTGACACCTGATAGGCTGTCATGAAGAAGGGAGGGAAGAAAGGCATGAACATCTGGCAGATCATTTCGGAGCATATCGCCCAGGAGACCGACCAGCCTTTCGATCCGGTGGAGCCACGGCATGTCGGCGGTGGCTGCATCAACACGGCTGTGCGGCTGGTGGACGGCGAGCGGGCCTATTTCGTCAAGCTCAACCAGGCTTCGCTGCTGGATATGTTCGAGGCCGAATCGGAAGGGCTGCAGGCGATGGCCGAGACCGGGACCATCCGGGTGCCGAGGCCGCTCTGCAGCGGCATGAGCAACGATCAGGCCTATCTGGTCATGGAGTACATCGAGATGGGGCATGCCGGCCGTTCCAGTCGGGAGGTCGCGGGCCGTCAGCTGGCGCAGATGCACAGGGCCGGCTGGACCCACTTTGGCTGGCATCGCGACAACACCATCGGCTCCACCCACCAGCCCAACACCCCGAGTGACAACTGGGTCGAGTTCTTCCGCGAGCAGCGGCTCGGGTTCCAGCTGCAGCTGGCATCCAGGAACGGCTATGGCGGCAACCTGCAGCGCCGGGGCCTACGCCTGCTCGAGGGATTTCACCTCCTGATCGATCACGCTCCCCAGCCCTCGCTGTTGCACGGCGATCTCTGGGGCGGCAACATCGCCTACGACAGGGAGGGGCAGCCGGTGATCTTCGATCCCGCCGTCTATTACGGAGACCGGGAAGCCGACCTGGCGATGACCGAACTCTTCGGCGGCTTCGGCAACGATTTCTACGATGCCTACCGGGAGGCCTGGCCGCTGGCGCCGGGTTACGCCACCCGCAAGACGCTCTACAACCTCTACCATGTTCTCAATCACCTGAATCTGTTCGGTGGCGGCTACCTGGGGCAGGCGAGCTCGATGATCGACCGCTTGCTGGCGGAGATCTGAGTTCTCGCGGGAGTGAAAAGATGGAAGGCAATCTCTACGAACCGCCCAAATCCGATCTCCGCGTAGCCGACGGCAAACCGGGGTCGACCGTCAAGGCGGTGGCTTTGGGCGCCCTGGTCGAAGTGGTCGGTTCCTTTCTGGTCGGTATCGTGATCGGCGTGATCTACGTAGTCCTGCTCAGCAGGCAGGGGCTCTCGCCGGAAGAGATTCAGAAGATGGTGACACACATGGATCCCTTCTCCGGTATCGGTCTTTTCGCTCTGGTGCTGGGTTCGCTCGTTTCGGTACTGGCAGGCTACATCTGCGCCAGCATCGCCAACGCTCCCTCCTACAAGGCCGCCTTCATCCTTGCCGCCATCTCCTGCGCCTTGGCGCTCTTTTCAGGCTACGGCGTCTACTCTCGGGGAATACTGGTGCTGGTAGGTGGGCTCTCGGTCGCCTGCGTGCTGCTCGGAGCCTGGTGGCGCATCAGCCGGCTGAAGGCGGTGTGAGATGCTCCCCGTCGCGTCCGCTCAGCCTATCGGATCAGTGCTGACATGCCCTAGGGTGTCTGGTCCGAGAGATCATGCAGGTCGTGCTCGCTGACGCCGAGGATGGAGAAGATCTGCTTTTGCGCCGTCATCAGGATGTTCTGCTGTTCCTCCTCGTGGGGGATGCTCTTGGCGATGGCCACCGCGCCCACCAGGGCGGCGAGGATCGCCCGCGACTTCTCCGCCACCGTTTCGCTGTCGGCCGCGAAGGGTAGCTTGCCCAGTCTGCTGAGGGCGGTGATACGGGTCTCCAGCAACTCCCTCAGGCTCTGATAGGATTTCTCGTAGAGTTTCTTGATCTCGATATTGTCGCTGCCGATGTCGTTGAACAGGATCGCCTCGGGGCCGGGTTCGCCCTGCTGTTTGGAGTCGCGCAGATTGAGATAATCGGTGACCAGGGAGGTCAGATGCTTTATCGAGAAAGGCCCCTTGACCAGACGGCCGGCGCGGCTGCGCCGGATGGTCTCGAACACGGAGGCGTTGTAGAGGGCCTCCTTCGATTCGAAGTGGGCGTAGAAAGCGCCGTGGGTCATCCTGGCGAGCTTCATGATCTGACTGATGGAGACCTTGTCGAAACCGTAGCGGCAGAAGAGCTCGGTGGCGGATTTCAGGATCCTGTCCTTGGACCGTGACTTGTGCTCTTTTGAGTAGGGCATCGGGTGTGCTCCCGGGGTTACTGGCGGAAAATATTATCTTGATCATATCTTGGCGGGAGATAGTGTTTCCTTCAATGATAATTTTGGAGGAACTATGCACTCGCCCATCGTCATCACGGGAATGGGAGTCGTCAGTCCGCTCGGATGCGGAGTCGAACCGGTCTGGCAACGCCTGACCGAGGGCCGTTCGGGCATCGCCCGCATCGACCGCTTTGATGTGGAGGATTTTCCGATCCGGATCGCAGGGCTGGTGCCCGGAGTGGAGCAGGATCCCGAGGCGGGCTTCGATCCCGAGCGGGTGATCGAGACCAAGGAACGCAAGAAGATCGATCTCTTCACCCTGTATGCACTGGCTGCCGCCCAGGAGGCCCTGGAGCAGGCCGGCTGGGCGCCGCAAAGCGAGGCGGACCAACGCGCCACGGCGACCATCATCGCCACCGGCATCGGCGGTTTTCCCGCCATCACCCAGGCGCAGAAGACCCTCGACAGCCGCGGCCCCAAGCGCATCTCGCCCTTCGTGGTACCCGCCTTTCTGGCCAATATGGCAGCCGGCAATCTCTCCATCCGATACGGTTTCAAAGGGCCGATGGGCTGTCCGGTGACCGCCTGTGCCGCCGGTGTGCAGGCCATTGGCGACGGCATGCGCATGATCCGCAGCGGCGAGGCCAAAGTGGCCCTGGTGGGCGGCACGGAGGCCTGTGTCGATCCCCTCGCCCTAGCCGGCTTCAACGCGCTGAAGGCGCTGTCGAGCCGGGACGACGAGCCGGAGCGGGCTTCCCGCCCCTTCGACCGCGACCGGGACGGCTTCGTCATGGGCGAGGGCTCCGGCCTGATGGTGATCGAGACCCTGGCGCACGCCGAAGCCCGGGGCGCCACTCCGCTGGCCGTGCTCAGCGGCTACGGCACCAGTGCCGACGCCTACCACATCACCTCCGGTCCCGAGGATGGTTCGGGTGCCGCCGCCGCGATGCGCACCGCACTGGCCATGGCCGGGCTGGAGCCGTCCGACATCGATTACATCAATGCCCACGCCACCTCCACCCCGGTGGGCGACCGGGCGGAGATCGCCTCCCTGCGCAACGTCTTCGGCGATGCCGCCGCCCGGGTGCCGGTCTCCTCCACCAAATCGGCCACCGGCCATCTGTTGGGTGCCGCCGGCGGCGTCGAGAGTATCTTCACCGCCTTGGCGGTGATCAACGACCTGCTTCCGCCCACTCTCAATCTCGAAAACGTAGATGAGACGATGGCGGATCTCGACCTGGTGCCCAACCAGGCGCGCAGCCAGCGCGTGAAACACGCCCTCTGCAACGGCTTCGGTTTTGGCGGAGTGAATGCCTCGCTGCTGGTCAGTAAACTGCCGGCCTAGACGATTCTCGTATCGCGTTCCGGCGCCGCGTTCCGGCGCCGCGCACACCCCTTCGCCAGCTCCCTCGTGCGCGTGAATTTTTCACAAGGGACCAGCGGGAAAGTTCACTTAAACCTCCGGCGTCACGGTTTAGCCTTGTAGTCAAGGGAGTGCGTGGCTTAGTGGCTCTGTCGCCTGGTCAGGACAGTCACCGGCAAGGCAGGGTTTGGATTGGGAGAGTGGCATGACAGGCAAACACGAAGCTCCTTTACCCGGGTTCGCGGAGTATGGATCTTTCGATCGGCAAATCGTTGGGGAGATCGCATTGGCATACGTTGACTCGGGCCTGGGCGGCAGTATCAGCGACCTGGAACAGTTGGCGTCCGCCTTTCGGCTGGCAGGGGACACCTGCAATACAGAGCGTGTCGATCAGAGAATAGTCTCGCTGCTGGAGAAGAAGATCTATCGCAAGATCATGGCGCAGCGGCGGCGCAAGCGCGGACTGGCTTCAGAGGCGGCGGTCTGAATCAGAGCAGCGGCCGGAGCGCATCGAGCAGTTGCTCGTTCTGTTCCGGTGTGCCGATGGTGATGCGCAGATACTGATCGATCCTCGGTTGCCGGAAGTGGCGCACGATGACGCGCGCTTCGCGCAACTGGGCGGAGAGTTCCCCGGCGTCCCGGTCCGGATAGCGGGCAAACACGAAGTTGGCCGCGGAGGGGACGACCTCGAAGCCCATCTCCTGCAGTCGAGCGGTCAAGCGGTCGCGCTCCTCGATGACCTGGCGGCAGGTCTTCCGGAAGTGCTCATCGTCCTCGAAGGCGGCGATGCCGGCGGCCAGGGCGAGCCGGTCGATGGGGTAGGAGTTGAAGCTGTCCTTGACCCGGATGAGTCCCTCCAGCAGAGCCTTGTCGCCTAGCGCCAGACCAATCCGCATACCGGCCAGGGAGCGGGATTTCGAGAGGGTCTGAATCACCAGCAGATTGTCGTATCGGGGTACCAGACTGGCGGCGCTCTCACCCCCGAAATCGATATAGGCTTCGTCGATGACCACCACTGAATTGCGGTTGCGCTTGAGCAGGGTTTCGATCAGGTTGAGTGAGAGCAGGCGACCGGTGGGGGCATTCGGATTGGGAAAGATGATGCCGCCGTTGGGACGGTCGTAGTCGTCGATCCAGAGGGTGAAGTCCTCGGCCAGCGGGATGGTCAGGTAGTCGATACCGTAGAGACCGCAGTATACCGGGTAGAAGCTGTAGGTGATGTCGGGGAAGAGCAGCGGTTCCGGCTGCTGGAAAAGGGCAAAGAAGGTGTGAGCGAGCACCTCGTCCGAACCGTTGCCGACGAAGACCTGGTCGGCTTGCAGGCCATAGTAGTCGGCCACGGTCTCGCGCAACCGGGAGGCGGTGGGATCGGGATAGAGACGCAGCGCGTCACCCAGCTCCCCCTGAACGGCCTCGATCACCTTCGGCGAGGGACCGTAGGGGTTCTCGTTGGTGTTGAGTTTCACCAGATTGTCGATCTTCGGCTGCTCGCCCGGCACATAGGGCGAGAGTTGATTGACCACCGGGCTCCAGAAACGGCTCATGCTTACAATCCTTTCTCAAATGTCTTTGCTGATTTCGGAATATAACGCAAAGGGCGCCATGAAGCGCAAAGCGTTTCCTGATTACCTGTGTCTGTCAGCAAGTGGATCAGTAGTCGACAGCGGTTTAAGTGGAAGAGTTCGCTGTGCTCACGGGTTTAATATCCCCCTCTCCCTGGCCCTCTCCCGCGGGGGGAGAGGGGACACTCTGTTCGAGTGCATCGAAAACGTCCAGTCAGGATGTGACAACAAGCTGTTCGGTTGCATCCGATACTGATCCGTGTATTCCCTCGCACCTTGCGGGAGAGGGCCAGTGAGAGGGGGAACTAAGATTTGTGAGCACAGCGAACACCGCTATTCGGCTTTGAAGCGATACTCCGCCGAACGGGCATGCGCGGTCAGCCCCTCGCCGCGGGCCATCACCGAGGAGGTGCGGGCCAGGGTGTCGGCGCCTGTGGGCGAGGCCATGATCAGGCTGGATCGCTTCTGAAAGTCGTAGACCCCCAGCGGCGAGGAGAAGCGGGCGGTGCGCGAGGTCGGCAACACATGGTTGGGGCCGGCGCAGTAGTCGCCCATGGCCTCGGCGGTGTAGCGGCCCATGAAGATGGCGCCGGCGTGTTTGATCCGTTTCGCCAGCGACTCGGGATCGGCCACCGACAGCTCCAGATGTTCGGGTGCGATGTGGTTGGTCACCGCGATCGCTTCCTCCATGTCCCGGACGTGAATCAGGGCGCCTCGCACCCGCAGGGCGGTCTCGATGATCTCCCTGCGCTCCATGGTCGGCAGCAGACGGTCGATACTGGCGGTGACACGGCCGATGAAGGCGGCGTCGGGGCAGACCAGGATCGACTGGGCGTCCTCGTCGTGTTCGGCCTGGGAGAAGAGGTCCATGGCGATCCAGTCGGGGTCGGTTTCGCCGTCGCAGACGATGAGGATCTCCGAGGGGCCGGCCACCATGTCGATGCCGACCTGACCGAACACCGCGCGCTTGGCGGTGGCCACGTAGATATTGCCCGGGCCGACGATCTTGTCCACCGGCGGTACGCTCTCGGTACCGTAGGCCAGGGCCGCCACCGCCTGGGCGCCGCCGACGGCGAAGACCCGGTCGACCTTGGAGACGTGAGCGGCGGCCAGCACCAGCTCGTTCATCTCGCCGCCGGGGGTGGGCACCACCATGATCAGTTCCGCCACCCCCGCCACCTTGGCCGGGATGGCGTTCATCAGCACCGACGAGGGGTAGGCCGCCTTGCCGCCCGGCACGTAGAGGCCAACCCGGTCGAGCGGGGTGACTTGCTGGCCGAGCAGGGTGCCGTCGGGCTCGGTGTAGCTCCAGGAGTCCATGATCTGATGCTCAGCGTAGGCGTTTATGCGGTTGGCCGAGAGTTCCAGGGCCTCGCGCTGTTGCGCCGGGATGGTGTTCCAGGCCTGCTCCAGGCGGCTCAGTGGGATCTCCAGGTCGGCGGCGCTCTGCGCCTGCCAGCGGTCGAAGCGGTTGGTGAAGTCGACCAGAGCGGCGTCGCCCTGGGTGCGGATGTCGTGGATGATCTGGTTCACCGTATCGTTGACTGCGGTGTCGGAGACCGACTCCCAGGCCAGCAGCCGGTCGAGCCGCTGCCAGAAATCGTCGGTGGCGGTGGAGAGTTGGTTGATCTCGCTCATGGTCGCTGTCTCTTGTCGGTCTGAAGCCTGTATCCGTCGAACGGATGAATATAACGCAAAGTGCGCAATGAAACGCAAAGGACGCAAAGGTTTTTTACTGTGTCAAACCCGAATGGCTGTGACTTAAGCGCCGTCATTTCTGGTGGGGCAGGGCCCCACCCTACACTCTGGATCGCCGGTAGGGTGGGGCCCTGCCCCACCAAAAACCGTTTGAATCAGCGCACGCGGACAGGGCTATCTGTGATAAAGCGCTAAACCCTAGGAATCTTTGCGTGCTTTGCGTTTCATTGCGGGCTTTGCGTTATGAAAAAACCCATGGATCAATTCGGGTGCTGGTTCACCGCCTCGCGGAAGGCGTCGAGCAGCTGCATCACCAGGCCGTGCTTCATCTTCCAGGAGGCCTTGTTCACCACCAGCCGTGAGCTGATATGGGTGATCAGTTCGAGCGGCACCAGACCATTGGCCTTGAGCGTGTTGCCGCTCTCCACCAGGTCGACGATGAGGTCGGCCAGGCCGACGATGGGGGCCAGTTCCATGGAGCCGTAGAGCTTGATGATCTCCACCTGCTCGCCCTTGGCGGCGAAGAAGCGTTGGGCGCTCTTGACGTATTTGGTGGCCACCCGCAGGCGGCCCGACTTCTTCGCAGCCTCAGGGTAGCCCGCCGTCATCATGCGGCAACGGGCGATGCGCAGGTCGAGGGGTTCGTAGAGACCCTCGCCACCGTGCTCCAGCAACACATCCTTGCCGGCGATGCCGAGGTCAGCGGCACCGTATTCCACATAGGTGGGCACGTCAGTGGCGCGGATGATGACCAGTTTCACCTGCTCGTGATTGGTGTCGAGGATCAGTTTGCGACTGGTTTCCGGGTCGTCCGCCGGCACGATGCCGGCATGAGCCAGCAGCGGCAGGCTCTGCTCGAAGATGCGGCCTTTGGAGAGGGCGATGGTAATGGGTGCGTCGAATTTCATGAGTCACTCTATCCGGTTGCCGGGCCAACGGGCGGTGAAGGATAACAGATGCGGACTGCCTCTGTATGACGATGCCTTCAGAACTCCGCCACGGCCTCGGCTTCAGCTCGGCAGGCGGCGGATCTCGCCGCCCAGGCCGGCCAGTTTCTCCTCGATGTTCTGATAGCCGCGGTCGATGTGGTAGATGCGGTCGACCAGGGTCTCGCCCTCGGCCACCAGGCCGGCCAGCACCAGGCTGGCGGAGGCGCGCAGATCGGTGGCCATGACCGGGGCACCGGTCAGCTGTTCGCGCCCGGTGCAGATTGCGGTGTTGCCCTCCAGCTTGATCTTGGCCCCCATGCGCTGCAGTTCGTGCACATGCATGAAGCGGTTCTCGAAGATGGTCTCGGTGACCACGCCGACCCCCTCGGCAACCGCGTTGAGGGCGGTGAACTGGGCCTGCATGTCGGTGGGGAAGGCCGGGTAGGGGGCGGTGTAGATGTCCACCGACTTGGGTCGCTTGCCCTTCATGTCGAGGGTGATCCAGTCTTCGCCGACATCGATCTCGGCCCCCGCCTCGCGCAGTTTCTGCACCACCGAATCGACCAGTTCGGGTCGGGTGTCGCGCACCCGGATGCTGCCGCGGGTGATGGCGGCGGCGACCAGGAAGGTGCCGGTCTCGATGCGGTCGGGCAAGACGTCATAGTCGGTGCCCTTGAGCTCGTCCACCCCCTCGATGGTGATGATGGGGGTGCCGGCGCCGCTGATCTTCGCGCCCATGCGGTTGAGGCAGTCGGCGAGATCGACCACCTCCGGCTCGCGGGCGGCATTCTCGATCTGGCTGGTGCCCTCGGCCAGGGCGGCGGCCATCATGAGATTC
The DNA here is from genome assembly GCA_050305975.1 of Sedimenticolaceae bacterium. Lineage (GTDB taxonomy): Bacteria > Pseudomonadota > Gammaproteobacteria > Chromatiales > Chromatiaceae > Thiodiazotropha. The sequence goes on from JBNLGI010000143.1 coordinate 17,920, forward strand.
TCGGTACCTGTCACCGTGACCATGTCCATGACGATGCGCGCCCCATGCAGACGCTTGCAGCGGGAGCGGATATAGCCGTTCTCCACCTCGATCTCGGCGCCCATGGCGCGCAGTCCGTCGATATGCAGGTTGACCGGCCGCGAACCGATGGCGCAGCCGCCGGGCAGGGAGACATCGGCCCGGCCGAAGCGGGCCAGCATCGGACCGAGCACCAGGATCGAGGCGCGCATGGTCTTGACCAGCTCGTAGGGGGCGCTGAAGGTGTGAATGGTGTTGCTGTTGACCTCGATGGCCATTTTTTCGTCGACCACCAGGGTCACGCCCATGCCGCCGAGCAACTCCATGGTGGTGGTGATGTCGTGCAGGTGCGGCACGTTGCCGACCCGCATGGGGCCGTCCGCCAGCAGGGTGGCGGCGAGAATGGGCAGTGCGGCGTTTTTCGCGCCGGCGATCCTGACGTCGCCGGATAGGGGATTGCCGCCGCGGATGATGAGTTTGTCCATGGTCTGCTCGAGTGGTCGCCGGAGAAAAGGGTCGATCGGATGGAAAAAGACGTGGAATCATACCGAATATGGAGAGAAAACGGGAGTTTTCTTAACAATCCAGTTGATCTTGCCGGGCCACCTGACCTATTGTTTCTGGTTTTTTCCACCCTACGCAAGGCAGGTTGAACCATGCAGTCGATCGGTTGGTATCTCAGACGGCTTCAGGCCATGTCTCCGGGAGAAGTGGCTTGGCGGGTCAAATCCCTGGCCCGTGACCAGATCGACAGAGTGCGGGTACCGCTCGATCTGCTGCCGCGACCGGGGGGGGCGCCGAGCGCGGAGTTGCAGGCCGGCGGCGCCGGCTTTACGCTCAACGGCCCGCGCCTGGGTGAATGGGAGGATGCCGGCGCAGGATCCGGATTAGAGGCCTGGCGTCAGCCGCTCGTCGCGGCTGCCGACAAGATCGCCCAGGGGCGTTTGAGTTTCTTCGATCTGGAGGATCACTTTCTCGGCGAGCCGATCGCCTGGAACTACGATCACGGGGCGGGCAAGCCCACGCCCACCTTGCCGATCCAGTCGGTGGATTACCGGGATTTCGAGCAGAGCGGCGACTGCAAGCTGGTGTGGGAGCCCAATCGGCACCACCACCTGGTGGTGCTGGCCCGGGCCTATCGGGTCACCGGCCGGCGGCGCTACGCCGAGGCCCTGGTGCGTCAGCTCGACTCCTGGATGGAGCAGAATCCCTTCGGTTACGGTATGAATTGGCGCAGTCCCCTGGAGCTCGGGGTGCGCCTGATCAACTGGGTCTGGGCCATCGACATGATCCGCGACTCGGGGGCGATGGACGCGACCTTCTACGCCCGCCTGCGGCGAAACGCCTTTCTGCTCTGTTGGGAGACGGCGCGCAAGTTCTCCAAGGGTTCCTCCGCCAACAACCATCTGGTGGGCGAGGCGGCCGGCGTCTACGTCGGGGCCAGCTATTTCAACAGTTTCGAACAGTCCGAAGCCTGGCGTAAGGAGGCCAAGGAGATCCTCTGTCGTGAGATCCTGGCCCAGACCTACAGCGACGGCTGCATCCGGGAGCACGGGCTGGGCTACCAGTTTTTCGTGCTGCAGTTCTATATCGTCAGCGGGCTCGTGGGGCGTTGGACTGGCGACCCCTTCCCGGCCGAGTACTGGGACCGCATCGAGCGCATGATCGAGTTCGTCGCGGTGCTCTCGGAAGGGGGCGAGGAGCTGCCCATGTTCGGCGATCGGGACGACGGCTACGTACTCGATCTGGGGGACCGGCCGGAGCAGGTGCCGGCCCTGTTGAGTCTGGCCGCCCTGCTGTTCGGGCGTGGCGATTTCAAGGCGCGGGCCGGTGCGCTGTCGCAGACGGCCTACTGGATGTTGGGGCCATCGGCGGTGGATGACTATGCGCGTCTGGATGCGGTCCCTCCGAAGACGGCCGCCCTGGAAAGCATGAGTTTTCCCGAGTCGGGCTACCATCTGCTGCAGTCGGGCAGTGTGGGTGAGGGGGCGATCAGCCTCTTCTTCGACTGTGCCGAGCTCGGCTACGGCGCCATCGCCGCCCACGGACATGCCGATGCGCTCAGTGTCGCGCTGCGACTGGAGCGTCGGGACGTGCTGGTCGATCCCGGCACCTACGACTATTTCACCTACCCCGAGTGGCGCCAGTACTTCCGCAAGACCTGCTCTCACAACACCCTGGAGGTCGACGGCCAGGATCAGTCGGAGCTGCAGGGGGCGTTCCTGTGGGGACGCCGGGCGCAGAGCCGCCTCGAAACCTGGCGCGTGGACGGGCATGAGACGGTGATCTCCGGCAGCCACGACGGCTATACCCGGCTGGCCGATCCGGTGTTGCATCGTCGCACCGTCTGTTTGCGGGGAGAGGCCGGAGAGATCGAGATCCTGGATGAGATCGACTGTCGCCAGTCGCACCGGATTTCGCTCAATTTCCAGTTTTCCGAACACTGCACCCTGGAGGCCGCCGGCGACAACGTTTATCGGGTCCACGTCGATGGATTGGCGCGCGGTCTGACTTTTCACTGTCCCGAGGGCGTGGCGGCGACGATCTATGTCGGCAGCGAGTCACCCAAGGCGGGATGGGTCAGCCGCGGCTATCATCGCAAGACGCCGGCGCCGCAACTGCGGCTGCAGGGAGAGGTCAGCGGTATCTCCCGACTGGCGACCCGCATCCGTATCACCGCCTGATCGGCTTCAGCGCTCCGAAACCGGTCGCTGGCCCGATACCACTTCCAGCGAAAAGGGCTCGCTGCCGCGCCAGCCGCCGACCAGCAGCTTGCTGCCGGGGGGCTGGTTGGCGATGGTGGTCATCAGCTCCTCGGCGTTTCTCGGGCTGACCTCGTTGATGCGCGTGATCACGTCACCCGGGCGGATTCCCGCCTCGCTGGCCGGTCCCCCCTCCAATACACCGGTCACCAGAATGCCCTCGGCGTCGTGCAGGCCGAAGGCCTCGGCCAGCCGTTCGGTCACGTTCTGCCCCTGGATGCCGAGCCAGCCGCGCACCACGTGACCGGTGGTGATCAACTGCTGCATGATGCCTTCCGCCAGATCGATGGGGATGGCGAAGCCGATGCCGAGAGATCCTCCGCTCTGGGAGAAGATGGCGGTATTGATGCCGATCAGCTCGCCATGGGCGTTGACCAGCGCGCCGCCGGAGTTGCCCGGGTTGATGGCGGCGTCGGTCTGGATGAAGTTTTCGAAGGCGTTGATGCCGAGATGCGAACGTCCGGTGGCGCTGATGATGCCCTGGGTCACGGTCTGGCCGACGCCGAAGGGATTGCCGATGGCCAGCACCACGTCACCCACCTGCTGGCCGCCCGATTTGCCGAAGGGGATCGCCGGCAGCGGCCGGTCGCTGTCGATCTTCAGAACGGCCACGTCGGAGTCGGCGTCCGAGCCCACCACGCTGACACTGACGCTCTGGCCATCGGCCAGCACCACCTTGATCTCGTCCGCCCCTTCGATGACGTGATGATTGGTCAACATATAGCCGTCGGGGGTGACGATGACGCCGGAGCCGAGGCTGGTCTCGAGGCGTTGCCGGGTCTGCTCCGGCAGCATGCTGCCGAACAGGTGCTGCAGCAGTGGGTCCTTGAAGCGCATGGCCTGGGACTCAGTGGTAATCTTGCTGGTGAAGACGTTGACCACCGAAGGCGCCGCCTTCTGCACCGCGTCGGCATAGGAGAGCGGGCCCGTCTCCCGGGACAGCACGGCCTGCGGGGCGGGTTTGTTGAGCTGGGCTTCGGGTGCGGGCGGGCGGATCATCTCCGGGGCGAGAAAGAGCACGACCAGGGCTCCGGCAAGCGCGGCGGTAATGATCGTCAGGAGTAGAGAGAAGAGTTTTCTCATTCGCATGGGATTGTTTACTCTAAGGCCTCTTCATTAGGTAACCCGAATAGGCGCTGTTGAGACAGGTTCTATTTTCTTCGTCCGGCAAGGCAAACACAACATGATAGATCTTCTGACGCTTGAGGCCTACTGCAACGATCTGCTGGAGGCGCCGGGTTTCGAGGACTATTGTCCCAACGGCCTGCAGGTCGAGGCCGGCGATGAGGTGACGCGGCTGATGGTCGGGGTGACCGCCTGCCAGTCATTGATCGAGGCCGCCCGCGACTGGCGGGCCGATCTGTTGCTGGTGCATCACGGCTATTTCTGGAGGGGCGAGCCGGCCCCGCTGCGGGGGATGAAGGGGCGGCGCGTGCGGACCCTGTTCGAAACCGGCATCAGCCTGCTCGCCTATCATCTGCCACTGGATGCCCATCCCACCTACGGCAACAACGTGCAGCTGGGGCGGCTGCTGGGGTTCGCCTCGGCCGCGCCTGCCGAAGCGGGCCCCGGCCTGATCTGGTCGGCGCGACTCGATCGGCCGCTGGACGGCGAATCCCTGCGTGCGCATATCGCTCAGGCGCTGGGGCGGGATCCACTGCATATTCCTGCTGCTGAACGCGATATCGCGCGAGTCGCCTGGTGCACCGGCGCCGCCCAGGACTATCTGGAGAAGGCGGCCGCATTGGGGGCTGACGCCTTTATCTCCGGCGAGGTCTCCGAATCCACGGTACACATTGCACGTGAAATGGGCGTAGACTATTTCGCCGCCGGACATCATGCCACCGAACGCTTTGGGGTGCAGGCCCTGGGTCGGCATCTGGCAGAGCGTTTCGATCTCGAATACCGTTTCGTCGATATCGACAATCCGGTCTGATCCGAGGCCAGGGATCCGGTTCGCCCCGTTATGATTCCGCAATAGGTGAGCGGCTTTTGGCCGGCATTCGCCTTGACCTGTCCGGTCGCATTATGCAAAATGCGCGGTTAATTTTTGTGGTTTTTTAAGTATATTCTAATGTCCTGAAGAGAGGGGCTGCTGCGGGACCGGCATGGCCCTCAGCAACTCATCCAGTATCCCGGGGAGTCCTTGAATATGAGCGCAGATGGCGTTGATTTGAAAAAGCGGCGTACGCTTACGCTGGCTACCAGTGCGGTCGGGGCGATCGGTGCCGGCTACGTGATCTATCCCTTCCTGGCGGC
>JBNLGI010000144.1:0-9717 GCA_050305975.1 Sedimenticolaceae bacterium
CAGCTACTCGGGCTGGGCGGCGGCCGCCACCGGTTTCACCCTGGGCAATCTGCTGCTGATCATCGTCGGCGCCCTGGTCGGTTTCTCCGGCGCCATTCTCTCCTTCATCATGTGCCGCGCCATGAACCGCTCCATCATCAATGTGGTCTTCGGCGGCTTTGGCAGCGACAGCGGTGGCCAGATGAGCGCGGCCGGCCAGGCGGCCGAGAAGGGCGTGAAGTCCGCCTCCGTCGAAGACGCCATCTATTGGATGGAGGACGCCAACAAGGTCATCATCGTGCCCGGTTACGGCATGGCCGTGGCGCAGGCTCAGCATGCGCTCAAGGAGATGATGGAACTGCTCGAAGCGCGGGGCGTGGACGTCAAGTTCGCCATCCACCCGGTGGCCGGACGCATGCCTGGGCACATGAACGTGCTGCTGGCCGAGGCCGACATTCCCTACGATCATGTGCTGGAGATGGACGAGGTCAATCCGGAGTTCCCGACCGCCGACGTGACCTTGGTGGTGGGTGCCAACGACGTGGTCAACCCGGCCGCCAAGTCAGACAGCTCCAGCCCGATCTACGGCATGCCGATCCTCGATGCTGCGAAATCGCGCCAGGTCTACTTCCTCAAGCGCTCCATGAGCCCCGGTTACTCCGGTGTCGACAACCTGCTGTTCTATCAGGACAACACCTCCCTGATCTTCGGCGACGCCAAGGACACCATCGAGGGCATGGTCTCCGCGCTCAAAGGTGGCGGGCATTGATCAGGCTCGCGTCAACGCACTGACGGATTCCCGAATTGCCCGTGATCGGGGTGGCAAGCCGCACCCTATACCCTGATCAGAGCGATCGGTGGGGCAGGGCCCCACCCTACACACTGATCACAGCGTAAGGTGCGGCTTGCCGCACCGTGCCGTCGTCTCGCATTGTGCCTTTCCATCTCTGTGGAGATGCCCGGCCGCAAAGCCTGGCTGTGGTAAGATACGGGGTTTTCAACACTGCCGCCGCTAATTCCGGCACGCGCAATCGTGACCTCCATCGACCCCGATTTTCCCGATAAAGACGCTATTGAGCACTGCATGCAGGCCGACCGTCCGTCGCTGTTTCGCCGTCTGCGCGGGCTGCGCAAGCGTGCCGGATCCAACCAGCCCTACAGCGAAGGGCTACTCAAGCTGCGTCAGGCGATACACGACTCTCGGGAGCGGCTGAGCCAGCGGCGCGCCCGCCTGCCCGCTCCCGCCTTTCCCTCCGAACTGCCGATTACGGAACGACTCGACGAGATCAAGACCCTGATCGAGGCCAACCAGGTGGTGATCCTCTGCGGCGAAACCGGATCGGGCAAATCGACCCAGCTGCCCAAGATCTGCCTCAGCCTCGGACGGGGTGTGGCCGGTTATATCGGACACACCCAGCCGCGGCGCATCGCTGCCCGCAGTCTGGCGGCGCGGGTGGCGAGCGAATTGCACAGCGAGACCGGCGATCTGGTCGGCTACAAGGTGCGTTTCCACGATCACGTCGGTCCCCACAGCCTGGTCAAGCTGATGACCGACGGCATCCTGCTGGCCGAGATCCAGCAGGATCCCCAACTGAACCAATACGACACCCTGATCATCGACGAGGCCCATGAGCGCAGCCTCAACATCGATTTTCTCCTGGGCTATCTGAAGCAGCTGCTGCCGAAACGCCCCGATCTGAAACTGATCATCACCTCGGCCACCATCGACCCCCAGCGCTTTTCCGACCATTTCGACGGCGCGCCGGTGATCGAGGTCTCCGGCCGCACCTATCCGGTGGAGCTGCGCTATCGACCGCCGGAGGAGGAGGCGCTGGCCGAGCGCGACGATCCGCTGCAGCTGGCCATCGCCGACGCGGTGGACGAGCTGTCGGGGATCGATCGCGGCGATATCCTGGTCTTTCTCAGCGGCGAGCGGGAGATCCGGGAGACCGCGGAGACGTTGCGAAAACACAAGCTGCAGCTGACCGAGGTGCTGCCGCTCTATGCCCGGCTCAGCCCGGCGGAGCAGTCCCGGGTGTTCAAACCCCACGGCAGCCGGCGCATCGTGCTGGCCACCAACGTGGCGGAGACCTCACTCACCGTGCCCGGCATACGCTACGTGATCGACACCGGTTTCGCCCGTATCAGCCGCTACAGCCATCGCAGCAAGGTGCAGCGGCTGCCGGTGGAGCGCGTCTCCCAGGCCTCCGCCGATCAGCGCAAGGGGCGTTGCGGCCGGGTTGCCGCCGGGATATGTATCCGGCTCTACAGTGAGGAGGACTACGCCTCGCGAGCCGACTTCACCGAACCGGAGATACAGCGCACCAACCTGGCTTCGGTGATCCTGCAGATGAAGCTGCTGGGTTTCGGCGAAATCGACCGCTTTCCCTTCATCGATCCCCCCGACCGGCGCCTGATCAAGGACGGTTATGGCGTCCTGGAGGAGATCGGCGCGGTTGACGGAGAGCGTCGGGTGACCCGCATCGGTCAGCAACTGGCGCGCCTGCCGGTCGATCCCCGCATCGGCCGCATGCTGCTGGCGGCTGCCAACAGCCACTGCCTGCGTGAGGTGATGGTGATCGCCGCCGCTGTCAGCGTGCAGGACCCGCGGGACCGGCCGCTGGACAAGCAGCAGCAGGCGGACCAGGCCCACGCCCAGTATCATGACGAACGCTCCGACTATCTCGCCTATCTGAATCTCTGGGAGGTGGTGGAGTCGCAGCGGCGCCACCTCTCCAAACACAAGTTCCGCCAATGGTGCCGCAGCGAGTTCCTCTCCTGGACGCGGATCCAGGAGTGGCACGACATCCATACCCAGCTGCGTACCCAGCTTCACGATATGGGCTTCAAGGAGAGCGAGACGGAGGGGGGATACGAAGCGATCCACCGCGCCGTGCTCAGCGGGCTGTTGAGTCATATCGGCCTGCGCAGCAAGGAGCGGGACTACCTGGGAGCGCGTAACAGTCGCTTTCACATCTACCCGGGCTCCGGGCTGTTCAAACGTCAGCCCAAATGGGTGATGGCGGCGGAACTGGTCGAGACCAGTAAGCTCTATGCCCGGACACTGGCGGAGATCGAACCCCGTTGGATCGAGTCGGCGGCGGGACATCTGCTCAAGCGCAGTTATTCGGAGCCCCACTGGGAGAAGAAACGCGGTCAGGTGGCGGGGTACGAGAAGGTCACTCTGTTCGGTCTGGTGCTGGTCGGCAGACGCAAGATCAACTTCAGTCCCATCGACCCGGTGATCGCGCGCGAGATCTTTATCCGCTCGGCCCTGGTGGACGGGGATTTCCACACCCGTGCCCCGTTCTGGCGTCACAACCAGGAGCTGATAGCGGAGCTCAGGGATCGGGAGGCCAAGGCCAGGCGACGCGATATCCTGGTGGATGAGGAGCGCATCTATGCCTTCTACGACAAGCGCATTCCCCATGAGATCTCGACTACCCCCGATTTCGAACGCTGGCTGCGTCAGGATGCCAAGGATCATCCCAAACGGCTCTATTTGAGCGAAAACGACCTGCTGCGCGAGGAAGCGGGGGGATTCGAGGGCGGCGACTTCCCGGATGCCCTGGAACTCAATGGCATGCGTCTGCCCCTGGAATATCACTTCGAACCGGGACACGACAGCGACGGCGTGACCCTGGTGGTGCCCCAGGACGCGCTCAACCAGATCACCGAGCCGGTGCTACAGCAGCTGGTGCCCGGACTGCTCAAGGAACGTGTGATTGCCATGATACGGGGTCTACCCAAATCGCTGCGTCGCGCGTTTGTTCCGGTGCCCGATTATGCCGAAGCCTGTCTCAAGCAGCCGTTGCCGAGGGGACGACCACTGCCCCAGGCACTGGGGGAGCGGCTGAAGGAGATGACCGGTGTGCATATCCCGGAGTCGGCCTGGCAGGAGGATTCCCTGCCGTCACATCTGCGCATGCGGGTGAGGGTGATCGACAGCCGGGGCGAGACCCTGGAGGTCGGTCGCGACATCAATCGACTCAAGCAGGCCCATGCCACTCAGGGCGAGGCGGCACATCGACAGCTGAGCGCTCCGGATCTGGAACGGCATGATATCAACCGCTGGGATTTCGGTAGTCTGCCCTCCGGCATCACCATCGAACAGGGGGGCATCACCCTGCGGGGTTATCCGGCGCTGGTGGATGAGGGCGGCTCCGTCTCGATTCGCCTGATCGACGCCGAGGTCAATGCCCTTCGCCTGCACCGAGCCGGAGTCAGGCGCTTGATCGTGCTGAATCTGGCCAAAGAGATACGCTATCTGCGCAAGAATCTGCGGCATTTGGAGAAGCTGCGACTCTACTATGCCAAGGTGCCCATGGCGGCATCGGAGACCGGCGGCAAGACCGCAGCCGGTTTGGAAGACGAGCTGGTGAGTCTGATCGTCGATCGCTGCTTTCTCGAAGGCCGCCCCGTGATTCGCGACCAGGCGACTTTCGAGCAGCGGCTAGAAGCCTGCCGGGGAGATCTCATGAGCACGGCCAACGACGCCTGTGACCAGCTGTTGGCCATACTGGAGCGCTATCATCAGGTGCGTAAGTCCCTCTCGGCGATTACCCAGAAAAACTGGCTCGACTCACTGCGGGACATGCAGGATCAGCTCGACAGCCTGGTCTATCGGGGATTCATGGCGGAGGTGCCGGAGGTTCAGCTGCGCGAATACCCCCGCTACCTGGATGGGCTGAGCAAACGAATCGAGAAGCTGTCTCATGCCGCTGCGCGTGACCGGCAACGCATGGCGGAGATGGCGGATATGCTGAAGAAGTGGTCGGCCTGGCGGGACGAATGCTGGAAAGAGGGACGGCTCGACGAGCGTGTCGAAGAGATTCGCTGGCAACTGGAGGAGTTGCGCGTCTCCCTCTTCGCCCAGGAGTTGGGAACCGCCTTCCCGGTTTCGGTGAAGCGGCTGGAGAAACGCTGGAAGGCGCTGGGTCTCTGAGCGCATTCCGTAAACCCCCGTACACCTTGTCATCCAGATTTCACAACGATGCCATAATCCTGTCATCTACCCGGATTAGCATCTGCTGCGTGGGAACGGCTCCCGCAGCAGGCTGATACGCGTATTGACACAGGGTCTGCGGCAACAGTGAGGCGTTTCCGATTTCCAGTCTTCTACCCGGGCTTCGGGAACCTTAAGGTGGGCGCTGACCTGCCTTTTTTTATGCCTGACCAGAAACGCGTCTCGCCATCTGCCTTGGGCGCTATTCCCTCTTATGTTATTGTTCGGGCGATACAAAAGCATTTGAGGGGTCACTCATGTCAGCTTGTTGCTGTGGATCCGGGATCGAATTCGATCTGTGTTGTGGCGCCATTCTCTCGGGTGCCCGCCAGGCCGAGAGCGCCGAAGCGCTGATGCGGGCGCGCTATGCCGCCTTTGTCACCCGGCAGGTCGACTTTCTGCATCAGTCGCTGCATCCGCAGCATCGACAGGATCATGACATCGCGGCTACGCGCCGCTGGGCTGAGAAGGCCCAGTGGATGGGTTTGCAGGTTGTCGAGGCCAAACCTGCGGGGGATGGCGATAACGAGGCGATCGTCGAATTCATCGCCACCTACAAAGAGGGTGGGGTGGTCAAACCGCATCACGAGATCAGCCGCTTCAGCAGACTGGATGGCGAATGGTTCTACGTCGATGGCCAACTGGTGATCCCGCAGACGGCTACCCGGGATCAGCCAAAAGTCGGGCGCAACGATCCCTGTCCCTGCGGCAGCGGTAAAAAGTACAAAAAGTGCTGTGGCGCATGAATGGGATTCCTGTAAGCCGGAAACCGGCAGCGAGGGCTCAAGTCCAGAGGGCTCTGGCCGAAGAGATGGGTAGGAAATGGGGAGCGTTTGAACGGATATAATCAGCAGTATGGGTGGACATCACGACAATTCGAGAAGCGGCTATCGACTGTTGGTATTGATGGCGATACTGCTGACGCCGGTCCTTGCCCAGGCGGAGATCTTCAAATACCGCGGGCCTGACGGCAGTCTGCATTTTACCGATCGTCCCATGGGCAGTCGCTACACTCTGGTGTGGCGCAGTGGTCCGTCCAAGCCCAAAAAAGGCGGCTACAGTCTGGCCAAGATGCAGCAAAACAGATCCCGCCTGACCCCGTTGATCGAAAAGGTGGCGAAGGAGGTGCGTCTGCATCCGGGCCTGCTGCATGCCATGGTGTGGGTCGAATCCGCCTACAATCCGCAAGCCGTCTCCAAGAAGGGGGCTCAGGGCTTGATGCAGCTGATGCCTGAGACGGCAAGCCGCTACGGGGTGATGGACAGTTACGACCCGCAACAGAATCTGGAGGGCGGCGCCCGCTACCTGCGCGATCTGCTGGTAGAGTTCCAGTACGATATCAAGCTTGCGCTGGCGGCCTACAACGCGGGCGAGAATGCGGTAAAACGCTACGGCAACGAGATTCCCCCATTTCCCGAGACCATCGACTATGTCGACAAGGTGCTCGGCGAGTATGAGCGCAACCGTCTGGCGATGCTGAATTGAGGGCGGGCCGGGGGGCGTCGCGTCTGAGACCGGTTGACGCCGGGACCACTGGCACTACTCGGCGGAATGCCAATGCATGATCAGATCATCGATCGAGAGCACGTCCTCTCCCGAAATGTCGATGATGCGAAATCCCGTCCAGAAACTCTCAGGCTGGCTGGCCTCGGTGGTCCAGACCGCCTCGGCGCCAAAGCTGATCTGCTGGATAGACCCATCGGATCCGGACAGCTCCATCTCGAGCTGGTAGACTGAACCGGTCACGATCGGTTCCTGGCTCAGCAGCATCAATCCCTCGGCGCTGATATTGACGACACGACCGATCAGGGTGCCCGTGATCTGGTCGGATACTTCGAGTACCTCGTCCGCGATCTTACGCGGGGACTTGCGTTTTTCTATCATTGCGGCTTGAACCTGCCTGGATTATTTTGCTTCTGTTCCTTCGTTGCCATCGTTGACGATTTCGCTGGCGATGTCCTCGGTTGTCTTCAGCGACCGTTGCAACATGCGACGAATGGCATGGAGGGTTCTCTCGACAAAGGGATCACTGCTGTCTTCGAGAATTTTCGACTCTCCTGACAGGATCTCCTGCGCCAGAGTGCGTAGTGGCTTGATCGCCGTCTGCACGCCCGCGCGATCGACGAACATGCAGGATGCAGTCAAGGGGCTGAGCCAGGAGAGCTTGACCTTGCGACGTTCGCCACCGCGACTGTCGGCAATCTCGAACCAGGTGCCGAACTGGATCTTGCGCAGCTTCTCCATCATGGCCTCCTCTTCCTCGGTCACCTCGTCTTCGCCGCCGATCTCCGCATGTGCGACGGGGGAGACTTTGGCAGGCTGGCCCGGATGTGTGGCCTGCTCGGCGCTGGGAAGCGGTTCCGCATGGGACTCGATGGCCTCGGCGGCTTGCTCCTGCATCTTGGCGACGGCCTTCTCCGATGCCTGCATCGCGACATCGGCGCTGGCAAGCAGGTCGAAGAGGCCCTTGCACTTCTCCTGGTGGAAGCCGCCCAGGGAGGCAAGACCGTTTTCGATGGCTTTGCGCAGATCGGGCAGGGAGTTCTCCAGTTCACGGGTTTCACTCCCACTCTTGGGCTCGAAGGCCCAGGCGATTTCATCGGCGATGCGCAACGCCTCTTTCCAGTCGTCGCTCATCTCGCCGTCAGGATGGCGCAACAGCACGAAGATCAGCTTGTCGACCCAGGTCTGCTCCAGGAACTCCTTGACCGGTTTGGGAAGATGCTCGCTGAATGAGCGGGCCTTCATCTCCTGGGTGGCGCGCTGACGGGCAATGTTGAGTTTCTCGCGGCCCTTCAACGAATCCTGCGCGCGCTTCTCGAGGATGTCCGACTTGCGGCGGAACTCGGCCATGCGCTTCTTGAAAGTGTTCAGCAGCGTGGTGAACAGGCTTACATTGTCGGAAAACTCCTTGAGCACCCGGTCGATCACGTTCTGCATGTCCGGGTAGATACCGCGCTTCAGATTGCGCTCGTCGATCCAGTGGCTGCCTGCCTCCACCAACGCATCCAGCAGCTGTCGGGCGTCGTGGTCGCTGTCGGTGAGCAGCTTGCGGTCGATGATGGCGACTTTGAGATAGGGTGTATGCAGGTGGCTGATCAGGGCCTTGGCCACTGCGGGCAGGACCGGATCGTTGAGCATGTACTCGAACAGCATGCCGACCAGATCGATGGTGTCCTCGTCCGCCGCGTCCAGACGGTCGGCGCCGACTTCGTCGTAGAGTTTGTGCCGCTCCTCCGCCAGGGTGTGTTTGATCCGCACCAGGAACTGTTCGTCGATCTCCACGTTGGGGATGATCACGCCGGGCGCGTTGACGTCCGGGATGTAATCGGCCCGGTGTGTCGGCTGGATATCGTTCAATGCGCTGACCAGATTGACCGGCGTGGCGGGTGGCACCGACCCCGGTTGGCGTCCGGCGGCAGCCGCGGCGGCGGCCTTGGCTCTGGCCTTTTCCGGTGAGTTGCGCCGCTGGTGCGCCATCATGTCGAGGATGTTGGTGAACAGCTCCTCACCCAGCTCCTCTTGGGTCTGCTCCTGCTGTGAAGTATCCCCTTCTTCCCCTCTATGGGCTTTGCCGACACCGGTATCGGGCGATTTCTGGATGGTGGGTCGCAGATGGGGTAGGACACCGGCGTCGCGCAGGTTGTTGTTGAAGTCCTCGTAGATCGATCCGAGCTGTTTCAGCACATACTTGTCGAAAAGCGCCAGTACGATGAGCTTGATGCGTGTTTCCAGGCCCAGGGCATCGATCGCCTCGTTGAAGGCGGTGGTAAGGTGGTGCGGGCCGGCCGGTATCTGCTTGTGTTTGACGCTCTGGCCACCCTTGACCACGCTCAGGCGTTGTCCCAGGGCATAGAGCTGGGAGCGGTGATTGCCGACCGTTTTGCTGATCATGTTGTCCAGCGCGGTGGAGACATCCATCGACTCGTGATCGACCAGCTCCAGTTCCGAATCGTCTTCCGGATTCTCGAAGGGATTGAATTCCCGCTCATCCTTCCAGAAGTTGTCGAAGCCGTCGCTGATAAGCTCTCTGAATTCATGCTCCACCAGGCCGTGCCGATTGCGGATCATCGACATCGCCTCGAAGAAGCGATTCTGTATCTCATTGGTCTCCGCTTTCTGGGCGAAGCCGGTGAGGGCCTTGTCGGAGTTGTTGAAGAGCTCAGTCAGCAGGGCATTGATATAGACAATGACCGTGTCCTTACAGCGATTGAGTAAGGGCTGAAACTGGCTTTGATATTTATTGATTCTGCTGTTCAGGGTCGGCACAGGTTAGCGGTCCTTCAGCGGAGCCATGTACGCAAGACGTCTGTGTCGTGGCAACACTGCTTCCAGGTGTCAAGTCGTTACTAGCTGAATTTCGGCGAATTATCTATTAGAGAGTAGCACGAAGAATCCCCCTAAGGAACAAAATCTTAGTGAATTTAGTTCATAGCCCCACTTCGCACCGGGAGGGTGCGTGCCGGGTGGATAAGTGGCCATTGATGGGGGGGCGGTGCCTGCTGCGAAGGGGAGTTTCCCGGGAGCGCCGCAACGGCATGGAGCCAGGCGACGCCCGTGCCTCTAACAGTTTGATTTAAGCAGAATAGACAGTTTCATGTCAGGGCGCTATCTCAGCCGGCGGCAGCGTTTAATCGGGTCCGGCCGCTGCACAGGGTGGCCGCACTGCCGGCCGGCAGCGGCTGTCGGTTGGGTTTCAGCGGCCTTGCGCATCAGTCGTCACCAATGATTTT
>JBNLGI010000145.1:0-9225 GCA_050305975.1 Sedimenticolaceae bacterium
TCAGAGTGACAAAGGGTGTACTGTACGTTGTTGCCACACCGATCGGCAATCTTGAGGATTTCTCCACAAGAGCGGTTGACACGCTGAGAAAGGTCGATCTCATCGCCGCGGAGGATACGCGGCACACCCGCCCCCTGCTGCTGCGCTACGGTATCGACACCCCCATGCAGTCGTTGCATGAACACAATGAGCGGGTCCAGTTGGAGAAGATGCTCACGCTCCTGAGCGAGGGGAAATCCCTGGCGCTGGTTTCGGACGCGGGTACGCCTTTGATCAGCGATCCCGGGTTTCCGCTGGTGAGGGAGGTCACCGCAGCCGGTTTCCGCGTGGTGCCGGTGCCGGGTCCCAGTGCCCTGACCTGCGCCCTTTCGGCAGCGGGCTTGGCCACCGACCGATTTCTGTTTGCCGGTTTTCCTCCCCGCGGCCGCTCCCAGCGTCGACGCTGGTTCGACGAACTGGCACAGGAGCCGGCCACGCTGGTTTTCTATGAGTCGGGACACCGCATCCAGTCCTCGCTGGAGGATATGGCGGCCAGTTTCGGTTGCGAGCGCGAGGCGGTCATCGCCCGCGAGCTGACCAAGCTGCACGAGACCTTTCTGCGCGGCAGCCTGGCTCAGTTGAGCCGGCAGGTGGAGGAGGACGCAAACCAGCGCAAGGGTGAGTTCGTGGTGTTGCTGGCGGGGGCGGAGCCGAAGCCGGACGGCGACTCCCGATCCCAGACGGTGTCTGTCGATGAGCTGCTGCCGTTGCTGCTGCAGGAGATGCCTCTCAAGCGCGCCGTCTCCATGCTGTCCGAGCTCACCGGTGTGAAAAAGAATCAACTTTACGAACAGGCACTCAAACTGAAGCAGTCCAAGATGTGACCTGATTCCAGGAATACCCGCTCTCTCCTGGTCGATAATTCCCATAGTTCCACATTTATACGGAATTCCCCTTGATGATCAGGGTCTTGGCGCTGACAGTCAGTCTGCTGTGCTTACTCCCTCCGACAGCCGTCGCCGCCGGCGACGGATTGGAGTTCATGCCCTTTGCCGGTTATCGCTTTGGCGGCAGTTTCGATGAGGAGATCAGTGGCCAGTCGCTGGATGTGGAGGATCATCGGAATTGGGGTTTCGCCATCAGCAAACCGGCCTCATCCAACACCCGCTACGAGCTGCTCTACTCGCATCAGGAGACCCGCCTGAGCGATAGGACCGATCCACAGGACGCCTTCGATCTCGATATCCAGTATCTGCATCTGGGTGGCACGGTGGATGTCAACTACGAACGCTTCATCCCCTTTTTCAGCGGCGGAATCGGCATGACCCACATGAGCCCCGGCCGCAGTGGGTTCACGGACGAAACCCGCCTCTCGCTGAGCCTGGGTGGCGGCCTCAAGTGGTATCCCACCGACCGGCTCGGTATCCGCCTGGAAATGCGCGGCTACGGCACCTTGATGGATACCAGCGGCACGCTCTTTTGCGACGGGGGCTGCCAGCTTGAACTGAGCAGCGATCTGTTTCCCCAGTTCGAGACCAACCTCGGGTTGATCTTCCGTTTCTGAGCCAATCCTCTCCGCTTCGTCTTCGAGCGCTGCCTATCTGCTGCTCGTTGAATCCGCTTACCTTGCAGGCCCGCTATGAGGCGAAGTCCTGTCCCCGTCAAGAGCGGGCTCGTGGCAGTGAACCTCTGCCGATTCATGGTCCGGGCAGAGGTTCAAGAACTGACACTCTGCTATCATTATCACGAACGGACCGACCGTCGAGGTCGCGTATCCCTGCCGAACTGATCCGCAAACTCATTACAGAATTGAGAGATCTTCCCGAACCGGAATACCACTTTCCGATGCAGATCGTCGCAGCGTGAGAAATGTCACTGGCATTGCTCTCGGAAAGTCTGTTGATTCGCCTGTATCAATAAACTCGACCGGTGTTTGATTTATACTTCCAATGACAAAAGGCGGCCCGTCGAAAGCGCGATAAACGCAACGAAATTGGTCAAATTCTCCATTCTCCCGGAGTTTCGGTTGACGACGATGCGCTTGTTGGCGGGTTGTGCAATTTGTCTGTTTTCGCCGGTTTCGCTTTCCTCTGAGGGATGCCGGTGGAAGCGCAGGCTTTGTGCAAACGAATTCGGTCTGGCACAGGCGCACAAAAGGATGCCAAACCCTGTATCCAACCATTAAGTTAATGGGGAAACAGGCGATATAGCGGGTAATGGGGGCTGTTACCGAGATGGATGTCCCTGGCGACTGAGTCCTCGGTGTCTTGTTAAGGAGTGGCCTAACGGTCTAGCTCCGATCTTTATCGTGAGGTGGCGATCATGTCATCACTGAACAATCTTCCCATCAAACTCCGTCTGGTCATTCTGGTGAGCATCCTGATCGCCGTGGCGCTACTCATCGGCGTACTCGGTCTGCGTGGCATGCACAGTGCCGATAAGGGTATAGACGAGATCTATCATGTCGAGATGATGCACGTGCACACCCTTGGGGTGGTGGTCGATCACCTCGGTGACATCCGCACCCAGGTGCTGCTCGGACTCCAGCACGACCCCGGTTCGGCATTCGCGAAGATGCACGACCATCCGCTGGGCGCCCATCTCGATGTCATCGATCATGACATCGAGGTGATCCGCGAGCACTGGGATGAGTTCTCGTCTATCGGGTTGTCCGGAGAGGAGCTCAAGCTGGCGAACGAATTGGCTGCCGCCAAGGACAAACTGATCAACGAAGGCGTACTGCCGGCGGCCGAACTGCTGAAATCGGGTAAATACACGGAGGCGAACGAGCGGTTGCTCAAGATCGTCAACCCGACGATGAAGCGCGCTGTCGAGCTCTCCGACCGACTGGCGGAGATCCAGACCGAGGAGGCGGAGGCGCTCTACCAGGATACCGACGCCAGCTACCACAGGATGTTCGTGCTTGTGATCGCGGCGCTGGGGATTGGCGCGGCGCTCAGCATCCTGCTGGCGTACATCACCATCACCGGCATCACTCGGGGCGTGAAGAGCGTCGAAATCGCCGCCAGCCGGCTTGCGGAAGGCGATCTCAATGTCGAAGTGGATTACCGGGGCAAGGATGAGATCGGCCACATCGCCAAGGCGTTCAACAAGATGGCCAGGAACTTCAAGGAGACGGTCAATGAGATCAAGGATGCGATCACTCGCCTGGCGGCCGCAGCCGAGGAGACTTCGGTGGTCACCGCCCAGACCAACTCGGGCATCAGTCAGCAGCAGGTGGAGACCAGCCAGGTGGCCACCGCGGTCAACGAAATGAACGCCACCGTCCACGAGGTCGCGCGCAATGCCGTGGAAGCGGCCGCGGCGGCGAAGGAGGCGGATGACTCCTTTGCCGAAGGCAAGAAGGTGGTCGACACCATCATAGAAGCCATCGGCGCCCTGGCTGTGGAAGTGGATCAGGCCTCGCAGGTCATCCACGACCTCGAACAGGAGAGCGACCACATCGGCTCGGTGCTGGATGTCATCAAGGGGATTGCCGAGCAGACCAATCTGCTGGCGCTGAATGCGGCTATCGAGGCGGCCAGGGCCGGCGAGCAGGGCAGGGGTTTCGCGGTGGTCGCCGATGAGGTGCGCACCCTTGCTGGCCGCACCCAGGACTCCACCAAGGAGATCGAACAGATGATCTCCAAGCTGCAGACCGGCGCCAGCAAAGCCGTGCAGGTGATGGAGAAGGGCAAGGAGAAGACCAGCATCGGCGTGGAGCATGCCGCTGCCGCAGGCAAAGCGCTGCAGACCATCAACATGGCGGTGGAACGGATCAGCGGCATGAACACCCAGATCGCCAGCGCCGCCGAAGAGCAGAGTGCGGTCACCGAAGAGATCAACCGCAGCATCGTCAGCATCAACTCAGTGGCTGAGCAGTCGGCCGCCGGGGCGCAACAGACCGCAGCGGCCAGCCACGACCTGGCCAGGCTGGCGGAGCAGCTCAAGGGGCTGGTCGAGCGCTTCAAGGTCTGAGACTTTCCATTCACGGCCGCATCCGCTATGCCGGGTGCGGCTTTTTTTATTATCGCCCTGACAGACCCTAGGTGGATGCGCCCTGCTGCAGCAACAGGGTCTGGGTCGGATAGGCGAATTCGATGCCCTCGCGCTCGAAAGCCTCGTTGATCTCCAGATTGATCGCCTGCTGAATGTCCATGTAGAGGTTGTAGTCGGGGCCGAGCACGTAGTAGACGGTCTCGAAGATCAGCGCATAGTCGCCGTACTTGAAGAAGTGGGAACGGTCGAAGCGGGTCTTGTCCTGCCGTTCGATGGCCGAGCGCATGATGCCGGGGATCTTCTTCAGCTGCTCGCGGCGGGTGTCGTAGGTGACGCCGATGTTGAAGGCGACCCGTCTCTCGTACATGCGGCCATAGTTGCGCAGTCTGCTCTTCAGCAGGTCGGAGTTGGAGAACACCAGCTGCTCGCCGGAGAGGCTGCGCACGCGGGTGGTCTTCATGCCCACATGCTCGACACTGCCCATGTAGTCGTCGACGATGAGGAAGTCGCCCACCACGAAGGGCTTGTCGATGAGGATCGACAGCGAGGCGAAG
The DNA here is from genome assembly GCA_050305975.1 of Sedimenticolaceae bacterium. Classification (GTDB taxonomy): domain Bacteria; phylum Pseudomonadota; class Gammaproteobacteria; order Chromatiales; family Chromatiaceae; genus Thiodiazotropha. The sequence goes on from JBNLGI010000145.1 coordinate 4,533, forward strand.
AGATCGCCCAGGATGTTCTGCACCGCCAGCGCCACGGCCACGCCGCCGACGCCGAGACCGGCGATCAGGGCGGTGACGTTGTAGCCCAGGTTGTCCAGCGCCAGCAGCAGAAGCGCCAGCCACAGCAGTCCCTTGCCGAACATGCCGATGGCGTTCAACGCCGTGACCCCGGCCGGGTCCTTCTTCATCTGTCTCCGACGGTAGATCTCGAGGGTGAATCTGAGCGCGGTGCCGGCCCAGATGCCGAACTGGATCAACAAGGCGATGATCAGCACCTTGTCGAGGCCCTGCGCGACGCGCCCGGGCAGGGCCGTGAACAGGGAGCCGGCGTAGAGGGCGAGGATGGCGAGGAGCCACCACTGGGTCTGCTTGATGACGGCGACGATACCGTCGTCGATGGAGGTGCTGGTGCCTTTCGCCAAGCGTTCTAGGCGGCGGCCGAAGAGGCCGACGATCAGTTTCAACAACAGGAAGCTGCCGATGACCACCGCGATCGCGAACAGCCACATCTCGACCGGCTCTCCGCTCAGGTCCAGGTTCATGGTCTCCTTGAGAAAGCTTTTCACGCCGTCGTTCATATCGGTGGCCTTTCATGCTGGTGCCCGCCAGGGCGAGGCTGCCGTCGCCTGCACTGTAGTGACGACAGTCCTTGGCTGTGGTCTCTCTATGGGAACCGGTTTGGGGCTGGTTTTCAAGGACGCTGCGGTCTGGATGGAGATAAACCGTAGAGATTCGGAGAGAAACGAAAAAGCCCTCTCGGGGGAGAGGGCTCTCAAGGGGCTATCCAAAGTGCCCGTCACACACCGCTCAATGCGTAACCTCGATACGCTTGCTGTGCATTTCGGCGGTCTTCGGAATGGTCACTTCAAGGACGCCGTTCTTACCGGTGGCCTCAATTGCATCGGCATCGGTATTCTCCGGCAGTGTGAAGCGGCGGTAAAAGACACCATAGCTGCGCTCGATGCGTTTGAAGTTCTCTTTCTCTTCGGTCGCTTCAAACTTGCGCTCGCCACGGATCGTGAGTACGCCGTTCTCCATGGTGACCTCGATATCTTCCGGCTTCACGCCCGGGATATCGGCCCGAATGACATACCTGTTGGCTTCGTCCTTGATATCAACCGCGGGTACCCAGTCGCCTCCTACGACGCGAGAGGTATCGTCATCTCGTTGCAGGAGCGGGTGGAACACGCGGTCCATCTCTTGGCGCCAGTCATCCATCACGCGCCATGGATCGTAACGTGTAATGTTCATCGTATACCTCCATGAATAACACCCTTTCCTACTATAAATATGGTCCCGCTGCGGGCGATTTTCAACTCTCGAAATGGCTTGATTGTCTGGGGTTACTGAATTTTATTTATTGATATATATGAAAATATTGGATTTGTGTGGGGGGAGGGAGAGCCCGGGTCGAGGCCGCGGGCGGAGACTGGGGAGCGGAACGCCATCGCGGATGTGTGGTACGCCGCGAAGGGGTGGCCGATTAGCGTCGTCGGAAATCTATCTGGCCAGCACGAGGTCCGTCTTGGGCACGCTGACGCATAACAGGCAGTTGCCGTCTCCGGGGTTGATCTTGGGCGCCTGGCGATAGGCCACCTCGCCCTCGATCAACCGGGTACGGCAGGATCCGCACTCTCCCGCCCTGCACATACACTCCACTTCCATGCCTTTGGACTCGATGAAATCGAGCAGACACTCCTTGGTCGAATCCCAGGGATACTGCTTCCCGCTCTCACTGAAGGTGACCGTCAGCCCCTGTTCCGATTCGCCAATTGGGCCGTCATGTGTGCCAATATCGGATTCGATAAGGAGGGGAGCGGCCCTTGCTGCGGGTCCGTCATGGGTTGTCAGAAGGTCTCTGCTGTAGCGTGCCAGTACCCGGGCGCCGATGAAAAAAACCGCGAGTCCCAGGATGGCGGTGATGATGTACAGATCTTCCAAACCCATTGTGATCCCTCCTGCCCAAGCTTTGTCCGAGCGCTGTGTTTTGTCCCGCCAGGTCTCCGCTCGATGGGCCCTGGGGCGTTAAATCCACAATGTTAAGTATCTGGGAATCGGCTTAAGTAACGATGAAGCGGCTTGTGATCAAGGTCACGGAAAAGTCGGTAACAGTGGATGTGTGACCGGCACAAAGCACAGCTTGGGAATTAAACGCATAGGGATCAAGCGGGCCACACCCTCCTGCCCCGATTCCCTCCTGTCCGGGATTTCCGCTCTTCTCCGTCGCCACTGGGTCGAGGCTGGCAGGCAGTCGCGACGGCTGTGGATTGTGTCCAAAAGGGTCTGCCTGGTACTTCAGGATTGCCGGGATGTCCCTGAAAAACATCGGGTCAGCCGCTTTGCTCTGATGTCGGACGCCAGATTCAGGCTTGGCTGAGGGTAGGAGAGGGTTTTGCGATTTAGAGTCAACATAAAGAATTCAAGGATTTGGCCGATACGCACACACTATCGGAATCCAAACTGGTTGGAGGCACCCTATGGAGAGATTAAGTATTAAAAACGCTTTCAGGGCATTCGCCGTACTCTCTTCCCTGTTGGCTATCGCATTGCTCATGTTGAACCATGACAACTCGCTCGGCCTGGAGCGACTTGTGGTGTCGAGTACGCTTTTCGTAGGGTTTGAAGTGATACTGGCCCTGATCATCGGCAGACACTTCGCGCGACGGGCGGAGCAGCTGGTCAATGCGCTGAATCACCTGGCGAAGGGGGATTTGAGCAAAACACTCAAACTCTCCGGGCGCGATGACTTCGCCTGGCTCGCCTATGAGTACGACAGTGCGCGCAAATCCCTGGTCAAGCTGGTCACGGAGCTGTCACGGCACTCGGCCAATGTCACCGACTACGCTTCCCAATTGGCCGACGCTTCGCAGGAGATCTCCCTGAGCACCAGTCAACAGAACGAGGCCGCTTCCTCCATCGCCGCCGCCATCGAAGAGATGGCGACCAGCGCCAATCATGTGGCTGACAATGCCCAGCAGGCCCGTCTCCTCACCGGTGAAGCGGGCGAAGCCTCGCAAGCGGGTACCGGCGTGATCGGCAAGGTGGTCGACGAGGTGACCAGTATCGCTCAGGCGGTGCAGGCATCATCGGATGTCATCGAAGAGCTTGGCAGCCAGTCGGCGCAGATCCGCTCGATCATCAAGGTGATCAACGATGTCGCCGAGCAGACCAACCTGCTGGCCTTGAACGCCGCCATCGAAGCGGCACGGGCCGGCGAACAGGGCCGGGGCTTTGCCGTGGTAGCGGACGAAGTCCGCAAGCTGGCGGAGCGCACGGCAGAATCCACCAAAGAGATCGGCGAGATGATCGAAGCCATCAGCGCCGGTACGACCCGGGCGGTGGACAGCATGCAGCAGGGTGTGGCCAAGGTGGAAAACGGGGTGAATCTGGCGCAGGAGGCCGGTACGGCGATCACCTCGATCGATCAGCACACCCAGCGGGTGGTGTTGACCGTCAGTGACATCAGCCACGCCATAGAAGAGCAGCGCAACGCCGTCAGCGAGATAGCCCGTCACGTGGAACACATCGCGCAGATGGCCGAGACCAACGCCGGCGCGACCCATCGCACGGGCGAGACGGTCAGTCAGCTGGCCGCTTTGTCGCAGGACCTGCAAGCCTCGATTACCCGCTTCAGACTCTGATCGGCGTGCCCGGCAGTCCTGGCTTCGACTGCCGGCCTCCGTCCGGTCCGAGTCCGTTCCGTTTCCGGGCTTTCCTCTCCGCTGTGGGCTAAGGCTTTTTGCCGGCACCTGCCCGTTGTCTTTTCGGGTGCGGTGCCTTTCGCGCCTTAACGGCCGTTGGCTGGCGCTTGCGTTCTGCCGGTTTCGAGATTCCTGAGCCCGCGTTCCCTTTGCCCGGTTGCCAGGCCGGCACCAGATGGCGTTTGCCGTTACCGATCAGTTCGCTGCGTCCCATGCGCTTGAGCGCCTCGCGCAGCAGAGGCCAGTTCTCCGGGTCGTGATAGCGCAGGAAGGCCTTGTGTAGCCGCCGCTGTTTCAGCCCCCGCACCACCTTGACCCTGCCGCCGCTACGCGAGACCTTGCGCAGTGGGTCGTGGCCTGTGTGGTACATGGCCGAGGCGATGGCCAGCGGGGTCGGCAGAAAGGCCTGCACCTGGTCGGGGCGAAAGCCGTTGCGCTTGAGCCAGAGGGCCAGGTTGAGCATGTCCTCGTCGCTGGTACCCGGGTGGGCGGCGATGAAGTAGGGGATCAGGTACTGCTCCTTGCCCGCTTCGGCGGAGTACTTGTCGAACAGCCGCTTGAAGCGGTCGTAGCTGTCGATGCCCGGTTTCATCATCTTGCTCAGCGGGCCCGCTTCGGTGTGCTCCGGGGCGATCTTCAGATAGCCGCCGACGTGGTGGGTCACCAGTTCGCGGATGTACTCCGGCGAGCGTACCGCCAGGTCGTAGCGCAGGCCCGAGGCGACGAAGACGCGCTTGATGCCGGGCAGGGCGCGGGTGCGGCGGTAGAGGCTGATCAGGGGGTTGTGGTCGGTGTTCAGATTGCCGCAGATGTCGGGATAGACACAGGAGAGGCGTCGGCAGGACGACTCGATCTTCTTGTCCTTGCAGGCCAGCTGGTACATGTTGGCGGTGGGGCCGCCCAGATCCGAGATGTTGCCGGTGAAGCCGGGCACCTGGTCGCGGATCGCCTCCACCTCGCGCACCACCGAGTCTTCGGATCGGCTCTGGATG
>JBNLGI010000146.1:0-2476 GCA_050305975.1 Sedimenticolaceae bacterium
CAACTATAATTAGACGTCCTAAAAGACGTGTTGTAACACGTCATTCTGACGCCTAAATCCAAGAATCTGTGTTTAAATGCTTGATTATAAGTTCTCATAAAGTATCATTCCGTTATCATGAGACCTAAAATAGACTTGAAAGGGAACTTCTGCGATGGGAAAGGAACCTCGTCTGCTGGACCGGGTGCGGGCTGCAATTCGGACCAAGGGCTACAGTATTCGTACTGAGCAGGCATATGTCGATTGGATACGTCGATTTATTCTGTTTCACAACAAGCGCCATCCTGACGAGATGGGCAAGAGGGAGGTCGAGGCGTTTCTCACGCACCTTGCCGTCAATAGGGATGTGGCGCCATCTACGCAGAATCAGGCGCTTTGCGCGTTGCTTTTTCTTTACCGTGTGGTGCTGGAGAGGGAGCTGCCTTGGTTCGACGATGTCACACGGGCGAAAAAGCCGAGACGTCTGCCGGTGGTTCTGACCAATGATGAAGTGGCGAGATTGCTTAAAAAGCTCCATGGTGACAAGTGGTTGATGGCAAGCCTGCTGTATGGCAGCGGTCTGCGACTGCTTGAATGCCTGCGTTTGCGGGTTCAAGACATCGAGTTCGACAGGAAGCAGATTCTGGTGCGCAACGGTAAAGGGGGGAAGGATCGGGTTACCATCTTGCCGGGTCCTGTAGCACAGCCTCTGAGGCGTCAAATTGATCGGGTGCGTACCATCCATGAGGAAGATCTTTACGAAGGCTATGGTGAAGTCTACCTCCCTTTTGCCTTGGAACGGAAGTATCCAAATGCCGCCAGGGCCTTTGGGTGGCAGTATATCTTTCCCGCTGGCAAGCGGTCTAAAGATCCGCGGAGCAACAAGTACCGCCGTCATCACGTGGGTGAAGCTGTCTTACAGCGGGCCGTCAAACAGGCCGTACGGGATGCAGGTATCGAGAGGCCGGCATCCTGCCATTCGTTGCGCCACTCCTTTGCGACCCATCTGTTAGAGCGGGGACATGACATTCGTACAGTCCAGGAACTGCTGGGGCACAAGGATATTCGTACGACTCAGATCTACACGCACGTCATGGGACGAGGAGCAATGGGGGTGATGAGTCCGTTGGAACAGCTGATGCCCGCGGATGAATGACATTCGATGATAGGAAAGGGGGGGCTATTTATCAGCGTGCTAGCTGACGCGAAAAGGTGCAGCTATATGTAAAGCGTCACAGTGCGGCAAGTCGCACCGTCACATGGATTAGATAAGCAGTATTCTGATCAGTTTTGTTCCGATTTCTCTGGCGTGTTGATGGGGCAGGGCCCCCCCAACCGGCTCGGGGAGTGTTTTGGCTTGGGCTCTGCCCCACCGATCTAGTCATTAAGTTCTGCCTGCAAAATCGCCAGCAGTCCCTGCAGCAATTGCAGAGGGCTAGGCGGGCAACCGGGAATCTTAACATCCACCGGAATTACGTTTTCCACCGCACCGCAGCTGGCGTAGCTGACGCCGAACTCCCCACCATCGCAGGCACAGCCGCCGGCGGCGATCACCAGTTTGGGTGACGGGGTGGCGCGCCAGGTGCGGCGCAGGGCGGTTTCCATGTGGCGGGAGACCGGGCCGGTTACGAGCAGGGCGTCGGCGTGGCGGGGGGAGGCGACGAAGTGGACGCCGAAGCGCTCCACGTCGTAGTAGGCGTTGTTGAGGGCGTGGATCTCCAGCTCGCAGCCGTTGCAGGAGCCGGCGTCGACCTGGCGGATGGCGAGGCTGCGGCCGAAGCGTTTGTCGATGAGGCGGCGCAGTTGGATGCCGAGGCGTTCCAGGGTTTCGTCGTCGCTGGCCGGTTTGGGTTCGGTGACGACGCCGGTGCGCAGGGATTGCATGAGGATGCGGAACATGGTGCTACTTCCTCCTAGAGATCCTGCCCCGAATAGGAGCCGTTGACCGATTTGTTGCAGACCGGGAAGTCGGCCACGATGTTGCCCATGATCAGCCGTTCCAGGGCCAGCCAGGTGAACCAGCTGGGGTCGCGGGGGAAGAAGCGGGCGATCTTTCCCGCTTCGCCGAAGCGGACGAAGCTGATCACCTCGCCGCGCCAGCCGTCGACGAAGCCCATGCCGGTGTCGCCGGCCTTGGGGGAGGTCATGGGAACGAGGGTGTCGCCTTCGGGCAAGTTTTCCAGCAGCGCTTCGCTCAGTTGTAGACTGCTGCCGATCTCCGCCATGCGCACGCGCACCCGCGCGGCCACGTCGCCGCTCTGTTCGTCCACCGGTTGCGGGTTCAGTCTGTCGTAGGGCGGATAGGGGTTGTCGATGCGCACATCGAAGGGCAGGCCGCTGGCCTTGCCCACATAGCCGGTACAGCCTAGTTCGCGGGCATCGTCGTTGGAGAGCACGCCGGTGGTGAGCAGCCGGTCCTCCAGGGAGGGGTGGTCGTCGATGATGTCGAACAGGAGATCGGTCTCCCGGCGCAGTTCGGTCTGATCCGCCAGGATGG
>JBNLGI010000147.1:0-3288 GCA_050305975.1 Sedimenticolaceae bacterium
CCGACTGGACCTTCGGCATCCGCGACGACAAGATGCAACTGGTGGTCGATCAGGTGCGCGAGACCGAGAAGCCCGATGTGGTGGTGGTGATCTCCCACAACGGCATGGACGTGGATCTGAAGATGGCCTCCCGCGTCACCGGCATCGATGTCATCTTCGGTGGCCACACCCACGACGGTATGCCGGCGCCCAGTGTGGTCTCTAACGCCGGCGGCAAAACCCTGGTCACCAATGCCGGCTCCAACGGCAAGTTCCTCGGCGTCATGGATCTGGACGTGAAGGGCGGCAAGGTGCGCGACTTCCGCTACCGGTTGCTGCCGATCTTCTCCAATCTGATCGAAGCGGATAAGGAGATGCAGGCCTATATCGATGAGGTTCGTGCGCCCTTCAAGAAACAGCTTGAGGAAGAGCTGGCGACCGCCGAAGAGGTGCTCTACCGCCGCGGTAACTTCAACGGCACCTTCGACCAGGTGATCTGCGACGCCCTGATCAAGGTCCACGACGCCCAGATCTCCCTCTCGCCCGGCTTCCGCTGGGGCACCACTGTGCTGCCGGGTCAGAAGATCACCATGGACAACGTCATGGATCAGACCTGCATCACCTATCCCGAGACCTACCGCCGGGAGATGAAGGGCAGCGACATCAAGGCGATCCTGGAGGACGTCTGCGACAACCTCTTCAACAAGGACCCCTACTATCAGCAGGGCGGCGACATGGTCCGCGTGGGCGGACTCGACTACGTCTGCGAGCCGGGCGCCGAGTTCGGCAAGCGTATCTCCAGCATGACCCTGGACGACGGCACCAAGATAGAGGCCGACAAGAACTATGTGGTCGCCGGCTGGGCCACGGTGGGCTCCCAGTCCCCGGGCGAGCCGATCTGGGAGACGGTCGCCACCTACCTGCGCGACCAGAAGACGGTGAAGATCGAGAAGCTCAACACGCCGAAGCTGGTGGGTGTGGAGGGTAATCCCGGACTGGCCAACTACCCGGTTTAAAGACAATCGGTCGAAGCACGAAAAAGCACCCTCCGGGGTGCTTTTTCGTCAGGCTCATGTTTGTCTTCGATAGGGCTTTTCATAACGTGCTTTAGTGTCGCTGAAGAAGACCAGTTACTGCCGATCGCAGCTCGCGGCGCCGCATTCATCTATCCAGATCAACCTTTCCGATCAGATAGGTTATGGCGCTACCGGCGATCTTCACGCGATCCCCCAGGGCTTCACAGATCACCACTCCTCCGCGCTGCGACACTTGCTTGGCAATCATTCTTGATCTACCCAATCGCTCCATCCAGAAAGGGATCAGCTGGGTGAACGCCGAGCCGGTCACCGGGTCCTCGTCGATGCCGTACTTGGGGGCGAAGAAGCGGGTGACGAAGTCGTATTGCGTCGACTTCGCAGTGATGGCGACACCGCGCAGATCGAGCCGTTTGAGTTGTGTCATGTCGGGCTGGGCTCGTGTCACGCTCGCTTCATCCGCGAACACGACGAGGTAGTCCTGTGCTGCGAGACACTCCACAGGGGTGTCGGCAAAGGCATCGACGATCGCCTGCGGGGTCGCGCAGGGCGTCGGCGGCTGGGTGGGAAAGTCCATCTCCAGGCCGTCCCCGCTCTGCTTGACCCGGAGTAGGCCGCTGCGCGAATCGAAGACGATCTGCTCCGCTGCGTAGCCCAGGTGTTTGAACAGTACGTGCGCGCTGGCCAGCGTGGCGTGACCGCAGAGATCGACCTCGTGCAGCGGCGTGAACCAGCGAATGTGGTAGCCCAAATCAGTGGGCACGAAGAAGGCCGTTTCTGAGAGGTTGTTCTCCATCGCGATCCGCTGCATCAATTCATCGTCGAGCCAGTTCGTCAGCGGACAGACGGCGGCCGGATTGCCCTCGAAGGGTGCAGCGGCAAAGGCATCGACCTGGTAGAGGGTCAGTTCCATAGCGTTTCCTTGGTGGTGCGATGGTCCCGCTTGCGTAACGCCTTGGCGGTTACAGTCCAGTCCTTCTCAGTGTTCAACGCAGCGGGGTGTGTATTGCCGCTCCCGTTCGCATTCAAGGGGATCGGCGTCCACTGATTATAGAAGTCTGCGGGAGGATGTTATGCGTAACTCCGGGATGTGTTGGAGGGGTACGGGGGAGTTCCGGGGCGCACGATGTTTACCCACCGCCGCGACGGAAGCAGAGATCGAAACGGCTGAAAAAGCGGTCGACCGTCGCGGGCTCAGCTTGGTGGAAGAGGAATTCAACGGTGGTTTCCGGCAGCTCCAGGGAGCCCAGACGCCGGTGGCCCTCCTGGCCCAGCCGGATCTCGATCTGTCGCCCGTCGTCGGTCAGAAAGATGCAGTCCCCCGATTCGTCAACGCGGTAGGGATAGTGTTTACCGAAGGGTACGAGACTGCGCAGAAACTCGGTGTGGCTGATCGTCATCACGCGCCGAATGGTGATGACGGGCTTCATCCCCCCGCCACTGGCGGCCAGAGCGCGATCACGTCCCGCTCCTGTAGTTGATAGCTGTCCCGCTGGGACGGCGGCATGAAGAGCCCGTTGCAGATCACCAGATGGGCCTGTTCCCTCGGCACCTTGAAGCGATCCATCAGATCGTGGATGGTGGAGCCTTCGGCGACCTCCACTCGAACACTCTGCTGCCGGGCATCGGGCGGCAGATAGCGCATCAGGTCTGCGTAGAGCTTGAATTCGACGTTTATCACGGATTCGACAGATTCTCTCGAACGATTGCCTATGGGTCAGGAGCGGTTCTCGGCCTGCAGTCGAGGCCCCTCCGGGGAGTTCGACAACTCCCCGGAGGGGTTTGCTCTGTTTTAGGCGTCGCTCAGGCGAGGCCCAGTCGCTGGCGGGTTTCGCTGGTGGGTACGCCGTCGGCGCTCCAGCCTCTGAGCTCATAGTACTCGGCGAGCATGACCGGCAGATCGGCCACCCGTCCCTCGGCGGGGCCCACGTTGGCCGGTTCGGTCAGCAGCCGTTTCGGCAGGGTGTCGTCGGCCGCGGTGATGCCGGCTTTCAGGTTGAAGTCACGCTCCATGTTCCAGATCCGTTCGCCCATCTCCTGCATGCGCTCTGCCGTCCACTCCCCCTCGCAGGCGCCGTCGACCTGGGGTGCGATGTTCTCCAGGGTCCAGGCGAAGGTGGTGAAGAGACAGAGTCCGCTGGAGTCGACCGCGGCGGTGGCGTCCTGAAACGCCTTCACCAGTTCCGCCTTGCCTTCGGTGGCGAGGGGGTCGGTCTTGACCGGGATGCCCAGCACCTCGGAGGCGACGGTATAGCCGCGCAGATGGCAGGCGCCC
>JBNLGI010000148.1:0-3860 GCA_050305975.1 Sedimenticolaceae bacterium
CGCCCAGGGTGAGGCGGAGAAGGCAGAGAAGAAGATCGAGCTGGAAAAGCAGCAGATCGAACGCGTCATCGCCGGCGAGACCAAGGCCAAGGAGGCGGAACAGGAGCAGGTGAAGAAGGTCACCGAGGCCACCACCCGCAAGCGGGAGGCGGAGATAGAGTACGAGCGCAAGCAGGTCGAACTCGAGACCGCCAAACTCGAAGCCGAGCGGATCCAGACCCTGGCCCAGGCCGAATCGGACCGGCGCCGCTTGCTGATGGAGGCGGACAACGCCCTGGAGAAGCGGCTCGAGGCTTATGTGCAGGTCTCCTCGGCCTTTGCCGCAGCGATACGAGACAAGCGGCTGGTGCCCGAGGTGGTGGTCAGCGGCGCCGAGGGTGGCGGGCAGTCCAACGCCACCGACCTGATCGCCCTGCTGATGGCCAAGACCGCGCGTGACCTGGGAGTGGCCGTGAGCGAACCCGATCGCATGGCCGGTAGCGCGGCACAGGTGCCGGTCAAGCGTTAGCCAAGGTTGGATATTGACCCGTAGCCCGGATGGAGCGAAGCGGAATCCGGGAACTGTCGTGCGTCAATCTCCCCGGATTTCGCTTCGCTCCATCCGTGCTACATGGCTACAGGTGATCAATGCATAGGGTGCGGCTTGCCGCACCGTAGCGGGTAGCAGGGATTTATGGTGGGGCAGGGCCCCACCCTACACTTCGGTCGGGCGGGGCCCTGCCCCACCGAACTCACACATGATCAAACGGTGGCGGGCGTCTTCACTTCGGCCGCCGCCTGTACGATCAGACGGCTGTCGGCAGCGGGCAGGTGGGCCCCCTCGCTCAGCACGCGCCGGTAACGCCTCGCCCCCGGGCAGCCATGGAAGAGGCCCAGGATGTGGCGGGTGATGCGGTTCAACGGCACCCCTTGCGACACCATGCTCTCGGCATAGGGCAGCAGACGCTCGATCACCTCGCGCCGATCGGGCGCAGGGCTCGTATCGCCGAAGATGCGTCGATCCGCCTCGGCCAGGATCCAGGGATTCTGGTAGGCCTCGCGCCCGATCATCACACCGTCCACGAATGCGAGTTGCTTCTCGGCCTGGCCAAGCGAGGTGATGCCGCCGTTGATGACGAAGGTCAGATGGGGAAAATCCCGTTTCAGCCGGTGTACCGTCTCGTAGGAGAGCGGTGGGATCTCCCGGTTCTCCTTGGGGCTCAGTCCCTGCAGCCAGGCCTTGCGCGCATGTACGATGAAGCTGACGCAACCGGCCTCGGAGACGCGGCCCACGAAGTCGCTCAGGGCTTCGTAGCTGTCCTGTTCGTCGACGCCGATGCGGTGTTTTATCGTCACCTCGATGTCGACCGCGTCACGCATCGCTTTTACCGCGTCGGCCACGACTTCGGGGGTCAGCATCAGGCAGGCGCCGAAGCTGCCCGATTGGACCCGGTCGGAGGGACAGCCCACGTTGAGATTGATCTCGTCGTAACCCCACTGCTCGCCCAGTCTGGCGCAACGGGCCAGGTCGTCCGATTCACTGCCGCCCAGCTGCAGGGCGAGCGGATGCTCGCTCAGGTCGAAATCGAGAAAGCGTGCCCGGTCACCGTGCAGGATGGCGCCGGTGGTGACCATCTCGGTGTAGAGCAGGGTGTGACGGCTGATCAGCCGCAAAAAATAGCGACAGTAGCGGTCGGTCCAATCAAGCATGGGAGCGATGCTGAGTCTGCGGTCGATCATGGGTAGTACGGTGATGGCCGGAAAGCGGGCATGCTAACGGTTATTGGCCGATGAACCAAACCTGGAACCTGGCAGGCCAGTGAAAACTGGTAAGGCGGTGCGGCAAGCCGCACCCTAGCCGTTATTCAAGTGTAGGGTGCGGCTTGCCGCATCGTATTCGCCTGGTGAATATCCTGACATCGAGCGTTAACCAACCTGTTCTTCAAATAGCGGCATCCGGTCCGGCAGCATGCCCCGCCACATACAGTCGATCAGTTCATCTTCGAACTGTGTCAGGGGTTGCTTGATCACCCCGTCGAGACGCAGATGTACCATCCGGATGGCGCCGCCGAAGACGGCGGAAGCGGTGACCCAGGGATCGCCCCGGCGTATCTCCCCGCTATCCATGCCGTCCTGCACGATGCTGCGCATCGCCTTGAAGGGGGTGGAGCTGCAAACCGGAGGTTCGTCGGGCAGGAACTCCCGATGTTTGGCGTGCAGCATGAAGGCGACGATGTTGCGCCGGGTCTCGGTGTATTCGAACAACTGGTGAATGAGCTTGTTGCAACGTTCCCTGAAGCTGAGGTCCTCGGCGATGACATCCTCGACCATCTCCTCGAACTCCCTCAGCAGGTGGTAGTAGAGGGCCCTGGCGATGCCCTCCTTGCCGCCGAAGTGGTTGTAGATGGAACCGATGCTGACATTGGCCTGCTTTTGTACATCGTGTACCGAAACATTGTGGAATCCCCGTTCGACGAAGAGGTCGAGCGCGGCCGTCAGGATACGGCAGTCGACGGTCTCCTTGGCGGGGGCGCACTTTTTGAGGTACGGCATACAGGCTCGACTAGGGGTCATTTTTAACGCACCTTCCGCGGCTAGGGTCGTTTGAGCAAATCGGTCATTCAAGCAGATCACCTTCAGAGTGCATGACGCGGTTTGGGATGATCCCGCGATACCTGGCTTAGAGCCTGCGTCATGCACAGGCCTAGCGACAGATCATACCGTTTCTCCACCCCGCCCGCTCCGGAGTTTTAAACGCTCTGTAACCGTGCTTTTCAGGCCGGAGATTATACATAGCATAGTAAAACATTTGACAAGAATGAACATTCGTTCTATTTTTTTTTAACCCATATTGATCTCGGCCTGCCAGGACATACGACTGAGACCGCCTTGCAGCCGGCTGCGATAAGTGTGGGCTGGTAGTAGATAAACATAACGCACAAGTCCACGTTCACCATTGGAGGAGAACACCATGAGGCTTTTTTACAAACGGCCTGTAAAATCACTCGCCCTGGCGTCCGCCCTGGCCCTCTGTACCACCCTGTATGGCACCGTCACTCCGCTGCAGGCGGATGAGACCTGCCAGTCCCCCTATATGGCCAAGATTGTGGGTCAGGAGGATTTCGTCTATGTCTGGACCCTGGGCGTGGAGGGGCTGGGTGACGCTCAGGACAAGCTGGTGACCATCGACGTCAATCCGAAATCGGCCAACTACGGCAAGGTGGTCCACACCCTCTCGGTGGGGGGACGTAACGAGGCCCACCACTCCGGCTTCACCGATGACCGCAACTATCTCTGGGCCGGCGGGCTCGATACCAGCAAGCTGTTTATCTTCGACGTGCATACCGATCCGGCGAAACCCAAGCTGTACAAGGTGGTGACCGATTTCGTCGAGAAGAGCGGCGGCGTGGTCGGTCCCCACACCACCTACGCCCTGCCGGGGCGCATCATGATCACCGGGCTCTCCAATAACAAGGATCACGGCGGGCGCACCGCGCTAGTGGAGTACACCAACGAGGGCGAGTATGTGGCCACCCACTGGATACCCACCGACCAGAACCTGGGCGGCGCCGAGAAGACCGGCAAATTCGCCGATGGCTACAACTACGACGTGCGCGTGCTGCCGCGGCGCAACGTGATGCTGACCTCGTCGTTCACCGGCTGGTCCAACTACATGATGGACTTCGGCAAGATGCTGCAGGATCAGGAGGCGATGAAGCGCTTCGGCAACACCGTGGTGTTGTGGGATCTGCACAGCAAAAAGCCGAAGAAGGTGTTCGATGTTCCCGGCGCGCCGCTGGAGATCCGCTGCGCCTGGCAGCCCGACCACAACTGGTGCGTGACCACCACCGCGCTGACCTCCAAGATCTGGCTCATCTACG
>JBNLGI010000149.1:0-15053 GCA_050305975.1 Sedimenticolaceae bacterium
TGGACCCTCTACGTCTCGGCCAATGTGGGTCTCGAGATGCCGGTGGTGGTGGCCACCCGTGACATCGGCCGCGGCGACCCCCTCGAACCGGCGGATCTGAAACTGCAGGTGATGGACACCACCCACCTTCTGCGCGGCCACTACACGACGGTCGAGGAGTTGCTCGGCAACCGGCTGAAGCGCACTCTGCGTCGCGGGCAGGTGGTCACCCCGAGTATGCTGGTGACTCAGAAGACCGTACAGCGCGGCGAGCAGATCACCATCGTCGCGGCAATCGGAACGATCGAGGTACGCAGTCGGGGCAAGGCCCTGAAAGACGGCAACCCGGGTGACCTGATCCCGGTGCAGAACCTCTCCTCGAACAAGCGACTGGAGGCCAGAATCGTTGCCTCCGGTCTGGTGGCGATCGACTGATGCCGGGGAAACCGCCCTCCCCACCAGAGCATGGAGCTGTTAAAGTTAAAGCGGCTCAGGACGCTATAAAAATATATCGAAAGTGCGCTTCCGAGGTTTAGCAATGGCGATCGAAATCAACAGCCTAACCAGCAACAGTCTGCAGAATGTCGGCGACAACAGCGGTGTGCAACGCACCCAGGGCAACCCGGCTGTCAGCCGTGCCCTGGCGGGCAAGACCAGAGGCAAGGACGACACCGTGGATATCACCGGCTCGGCATCCAGGCTGCTTGAATTGGAGAGCAGGATCGCCAATATGCCGGTCGTCGATGCGCAGCAGGTGGAAGCGGTACGCCGGGCGCTCGCCACCGGCAGCTTCACCATCGACCCGCAGAGCGCCGCCGACAAGATGCTGGCCATGGAGATTTCACTACCTTGACTTCCCCGGACACCCACCCCGAAGCACAAGCCCGATTTCTTCGCATCCTGAATCACACGACCGAGCAGGTGGGGATTCTGCTCGAGTTGCTAAAGCAGGAGTTCGAGTTGCTCAAATCGTCACCGGGCGATGCCCTGGAAGCCCTCCTGGCGCGCAAGAAACAGCAACTCAAGACCGTTGAACAGAGTGTTGCGACACACCATCAATTTCTCAAGCAGCAGGGCCTCTCCAGCGATCGCCGGGGGACCGAAAGCTACCTGGAAGCCTGTTCGGACAACACATCCCTGCTGGAGACCTGGCAACGCTACCTGGAACTGCTGCAGGCGTGCCAGGAGCAGAACGAGATCAACGGCGGCGCCGTGGCGGCGAACCAGCGACAGGTCAATCAGGCCCTCAACCTGCTGTTGGATCTCGGTGATATCAACAAGACCTACGGCCGCAGCGGCGAGTCCCGTCCGTCGCGGCCCTCCAAGACCCTCGGCAAGGCCTGATTGGCTTCGCCAATGGATGGCCGGGCCAGGCGCGGCCAGGCCGTCTCTCCCCCACCAACGTCTCAACCCGATGCCTATCTGCCGGTATGGATCTCTAAACGGGTTGTGATATGAAGGCTCCGGCTTAGGCTTGTTATTCGGTGCGGCCAGCCGCACCCTACAATCTAATGACGGGTAGGGTGCGGCTGGCCGCACCGGATCACGGGCAATACAACGAATGGAACTTGCGGTATTGGCTTAAGTAAGTAGCAGTCGGCCGTGATATCACTCACTGGCCAGCTCGATTCCGAGCTGCAGAAATTGCGTCATGTCTTCGGGGCGGTCGAGATCCCACAGCTCCGGCAGCTCCCGCCAGCGCCATCCGATCTCCCGCATGGCCTCACGGGTGGTTGCCGCCACCGTGCTCCCGCCCCAGGCATGCCCCCGAAACAGGCGCGGATGACAGCGTTTCAGACCCAGCAGCACGTATCCCCCATCTTGCGCCGGTCCCAATACCGCGTCCGCACCCGCCTGCAACCAGTGGAACGTCCGCTCCAGATGCGAAGCGCGCAGTGCCGGGCAGTCGACACCGATCAGAACCACGTGCTTATGGCGTGCCAGGGCCTCCTGTGCGGCTCGTTCCATACGTATCCCGAGATCCGTACCGGACTGGGAAAAGCGCTTCAGTCGATAACGACTGGCCAGCTCAAGAAAAGCCGGATGATCGTGTTCCGGTGTGGTCCAGAGTTCGATCTCGTAGGCTGTCTGTTCGGCGATCCATCCGACTTCCCGTTTCAGCAGTCCCCTATAGAGTTGCGCGGCACCCTCCACGCCTAGGCTCGGAATCAACCGGGTCTTGACCTCACCCGGCAACGGGGCTTTGGCGAAGATCAGGACGGCACAGTCGGACATGGCTTGTAGAAATACGCCAGACGTCGCGGACTCACGCCCAGGCGGTAGGCCAGGCGTAAGACCCACATCAGAAAAATGGTGCGCAGGATGCCTCGCTGCTCCCAGCGGCGGCTTGAGGTGATCAGCCGCTGATGCAGACAACAGGGACGCTGCAGTCGTTTCAGTATTGCGCAGAGCTCGATATCTTCCATCAGTTCCTGATCCGGGAAGCCACCCACCTGTTCGAACAGCTCGCGACGCACGAAGATGCCCTGATCGCCGGTGGCGATGCCGCTCAAACGGGAACGCAGGTTCATCAGCCTTTCGACCAGGCGCAACAGTGGATGGCAGCCGTCGAGTCGGATGTCGAACCGCCCCCAGCCATGACCGTCGTTGATTGCCGTGGTGATGGCGGCAGCGGCGTCAGCCAGCGGTTGGGTATCGGCATGGAGAAACCAGAGCACGTCACCCTGGGCCAGGCTGGCGCCGAGATTCATCTGACGGGCCCGGCCGGGCCCGCTGCTGAGCAGGCGATCAAGCCAGGGCGCGAGCCGGTCGGCTTCCAGCTCGGCGCTGCCGCCATCCACCAGGATCAGCTCATGTCCCGCCGCACGCAGCGGCGCCAGTTGCTTCAAGCAGACCAGCGCCTGCGCACCTTCGTTCAGCACCGGGATGATGATGCTCAGCCGCATTAGTCGCCCAAGGCCCCCCCGCAGCTGCTGCCCTGTCCGGCGGTACATCCATAGCAGTGCTCGGCCACGCGGATCGGCGTGCCGGTCAGATCCCTGCCGATCAGATCGCGCACGTGGGGGCGTGGCCTGGTTGCCATTTCGAGCGGTATCTTCAGCATCTGATTGAAGTCGCAGTCGTAGAGATAGCCCTGCCAGTCGATGCTGACCAGCCGGCGACACATCACCGCCTCGAGATTCTCATCCCGGTGGGCCTCCCTCAACAACCGCAGATAGGCCGCGAACTCTCCTTTGGAGTAGAGCAGACTGCCAAAGCGCTTGATCGGCATGTTGGCGATGGTGAAGAGTTGATTGAAACGAATCCCGTAACGCTGGAACAGCTCCCGCTTGTAATCCGCCTCCAGGGGTCCCTGTGGCGGCGGCAGCGTGGGACCCAGGGGATTGTAGACGAGATTGAGTTCAAGTCCCGAGCCATCGGCGGCATAGCCGAGCCGATTCAGGCGTTGCAACGCCTCGATACTCACCTGATAGGTGCCTTTGCCGCGTTGACTGTCCACATTCTCTTCCAGGTAACACGGCAGTGAAGCGACGATTTCGACGCCCTGCGCGGCGAGGAACTCCGCCAGATCCTCCTGCCCGGGTTCGAGCAGTATGGTCAGGTTGCTGCGATCGATGACATGCACCCCCAAGGCTCTGGCCGACTCGACCAGATAGCGGAAATGCGGGTTGAGCTCAGGGGCGCCACCGGTCAGATCCAGGGTTGTCAGCTGACGGGCACGCAGGCATTCAAGCACCTGCTCGATCGTCTGACGGTTCATCTCCTCGCGGCGTTTTGGGCCTGCGTTGACGTGGCAGTGGACACAGGAGAGGTTGCAGCGGTAACCAAGGTTGACCTGCAGTATCTCCAGTCTGTCTCGCCGCAGTTCCGGGAAACCCGAAGGCTGCAATAGTGGAGCCGTATCGATCATAGGCCGTTGTCCTCGTGGTTCATGCCGATCTGCGCGGGCAGGCGCAGACTTCCACCGCCGCTGCAGTCACGGGTGGATACGACCTGCCGCAATACCGCAGGAAGTACCGACCATCAATTGGGATACCGAAGCGGCTGCACCGCCCGGTAGCAAGTGCCGAATACACCTGAACAGGTCGCGGAACCGCCCAAAAAGCGAACTGCAACCCATTGATTTTATATGACATACGCAAAATATGAACTCGATCATGAATCGGCAATCCAATCTGTTGCTTATTATTTATTATTTCCTAATATTCTTAACAAGAGTTGTATTTCTGGAGTCAATCATGTTACCCATACTGTTAGGCCTAATCCTTGCGATGCTGTTCGGCCTGATGTCCTTCATGGTTTACGGCCTTGAGGGGTTAACCGAATATGCATGGATCGACACCATCTTCTGGTCACTGATCCTTACGGGTACCGGCATCACCCTGCTCAACGAAGTGGGCCAGTGTATCGCCTGCCGTATCCGTGAATGGCTGAGAGTGAACCGGTTTGAATCGTTTTGCACTGACCTGCAGTGCAGCAGATCCTGAACCACGCCCAGAGCGGCCTCGATCCGCGATCTCCTGGGCAGACCGCCAAAAGGTATGCTGGGTCACAGGGGTAACGGCTGTTATAATCGCCGCCGAATTGCCCTCGTAGCTCAGCAGGATAGAGCAATCGCCTCCTAAGCGATAGGTCACAGGTTCGACTCCTGTCGAGGGCGCCATTCCTGATCGGGAGACAGTCCCTTGCCCTACTCGCCTCGTCACAAAAACCGGCCGGGTTCACTCTCTCGCCTCCTTCCACTGCTGGCATGTCTGCTGCTGCCCCTCGACGCGTTCGCCGTCAGCCTGTCGGGACAGGTGATTGCCGTTGTAGACGCCTATCGGATCCTGTTCCTTACAGATGACGGTCGACGACTGCCGGTCGATCTGATCGGCGTGAAACTTCCGGATGCTGCCGGTCGCAAGTGGCGGGATATCGGCAAGCGCCAGCTTCGCATGCTGCTCTCCGGCCGCTTTGTCACGGTCGATTTCACAATGCGCGATAAGCAGGGTGTTATACTGGGTGAAATCCGCCATGGTGGCGCCGATATCGGCCTCCGATTGTTGCGTTCCGGACTGGCCGTGATCCGGCATGACGCCCCCTTGTCCACCTCACTGAAAGCCCAGTATCTGCAGGCGGAAGAGGAGGCGCGACGCCGTGGTATGGGTGTTTGGCAGTCCCCCAGATGATCCCCTGAACCGCTATTGCGGGAGCCATCCCATGAGCAAGAAATCAGAGAAAAAAAAGCTGAAGGAAGAGAAAAAGGATAAGAAAGCGCTGAAAAAGCAAGCCAAGCAGGCGAAGCACTCCAAGCCGGACAAGAGCCAAGTAAGCCCGGAACAGCGCACAGAGATGATTGCCACCGCTGCATACTACATCGCTGAACGGCGCGGATTCACGCCTGGAGATTTGGAAGCGGACTGGCGGGCCGCCGAGACGGAAATCGACCTGCTCCTGAAGCCGGAGAAAAAGAAAAAACAGAAAAAAAAGGAGTGACTCTGGAAAAAAACTGGCCGCCGCCTCGCTCTGTTGGCAGCCCGGGGCGTCAGGCCTCTCTCTTCTTGAGGCGCTTCAAATTGTCGCCCAACGCCTCTTCAAGCGCCTTGTAGACCTTCAGCTGAGCAGCCTGATAGCGGGTATGGGGCTCCCCGACCAGCTCCAGGCGGGCACCAAAATAGGCCACATCCGCCTCCAGCGAGATGGGGTTCAAATTGACTCTCAATCGACTGCTCTCTTGGTCGGACAACATTTTCGTCCTGTTTGGTCACCCAGGGAACGGATGATCATTTCGATTTTTACTCATCATCCGCAATCAGGCAGTGAATCGTACCACCACTTCGTGGTCCGCGGTTGAAATTTCCTCAGCGCCAACCGGGACAATAAAGCAGCTGATAAGTAACTAATCCCTTACATTCAGACCACTTGACGCCTAGAGTTTAGCAAAACAGCGGCTGTAATTTTGCAGGCTGGATAGCGTCCCTGAAAGTTAGAATTTCACCAAGGTTTAAATTTGTTGATACCTGCACAAAAATAAGTTATTAAACACACCCCTCCATTATATGACGACCTACTGAGAAGATGACCAACAAGCTGGATGTGCTCCGCTCCACCACCGCCTATTCGGGCGGCAATGCCACCTTTGTCGAAGATCTCTACGAAAATTACCTGAAAGATCCGGAAAGCGTCTCCGAGGACTGGCGCAGGCAGTTCGACCAACTGCCCAAGGCAGATCGCGCCGACACCCCGCATGAGCCGATCAGACAGCGTTTCCTCCATCTGGTCAAGGAGAAGCACACTACCGCGCTGCCCCAGGAGACCCTGTCACCGGCAGCTGCCGAACAGCAGGCTTCCGTGTTGCGCTTCATCAACGGTTACCGCATGCGCGGTCACCAGAAGGCCGATCTCGATCCTCTGCACCTGCGCGAACCGGTACATGTCGACGATCTCGACCTGGCCTATCACAACCTGGACCACATCGATCTCGATTCCATCTTCAATACCGGCTCTCTGTTCTCCCCCGAGCGCATGAAACTGCGCGACATCATCGAACTGCTGGAGAAGAGCTACTGCGGCAGCATCGGCACCGAATACGCCCACATCACCGACACCCGCCAGAAACGCTGGATTCAGGAGCGCATCGAACAGCGCCACCTGTTGCAGAGCTTCAGCGTGGAGGAGAAGAAGTGGCTGCTGACCCTGCTGACCGCCGGAGAGGGTATAGAAAAGTATCTCCATACCAAATACGTGGGCCAGAAGCGTTTCTCCCTGGAAGGTGGCGAGACCCTGATCCCGCTGCTCGACGATCTGATCCAGCATGCCGGCGGCAGCGGCATCAACGAGGTGGTCATCGGCATGGCCCATCGCGGCCGTATCAATGTACTCACCAACATCCTCGGTAAACCGCCGCAGGAGATCTTCGACGAGTTCGAAGGCCGGGTCGAGGTCAATCCCCAGCGCCTGGCCGGTGACGTGAAGTACCACATGGGCTTCTCCACCGACATCGACACCCCCGGCGGCATCGTGCATATCGCGCTTGGCTTCAACCCCTCGCACCTGGAGATCATCAACCCGGTGATCGAGGGCTCGGTGCGCGCCCGCCAGCGGCGCCGGGGCGATCACGACGGCTCCAAGGTGCTGCCGATCCTGATCCACGGCGACTCGGCCTTCGCCGGCCAGGGCGTGGTGATGGAGACCCTCAACCTGTCGCAGACCCGCGGCTACAGCACCGGCGGCACGGTACACGTCATCATCAACAACCAGATCGGTTTCACTACCAGCAACCCGCTGGACACCCGTTCCACCTACTACTGTACCGACGTGGCGAAGATGGTCCAGGCGCCGATCTTCCACGTCAACGGCGACGATCCCGAGGCGGTGATCTACGTCACCCGGCTGGCGCTGGACTTCCGCATGCGTTTCCGCAAGGACGTCATCATCGACATGATCTGCTACCGCCGCCATGGCCACAACGAGGCGGATGAGCCGGCGGTGACCCAGCCGCAGATGTATCGCAAGATCCGCAACCACCCGACGGTGCAGACCCTCTACGCGGAAAAACTGATCCAGGAGGGGGTGATCAATCCGCAGATGGCCCGCGACCTGGTCGACAACTACCGCAACTCCCTGGAGAGCGGCATCCTCGAGGCGCGGCCGGTGATCTGCGCCCTGCGCCACCCCTATGCGGTGCGGTGGGATCCCTACAAGGGAATCGAGTGGGACCACCCCTACGATGCCAGTATGGATCACGAACTCTTCGATCGCCTGGCACAGCAACTGTTGCACGTGCCCACCGGCATCGAACTACACCCGCGCGTGGAGAAGATCTGGAAAGAGCGCAGGCGCATGGCTGGCGGCGACCAGCTGATCGACTGGGGCTTCGCCGAGAACATGGCCTATGCCTCGCTGCTCACCGCCGGCATCCCGATCCGCCTCTCCGGCCAAGATTCCGGACGCGGCACCTTCTTCCACCGCCATGCGGTGCTGCACGACCAGCAGACCGGCGACGCCCTGGTTCCGCTGCAGCATCTCAGCAACGACCAGGCCGACTTCTTGGTCATCGACTCCCTGCTCTCGGAAGAGGCGGTCCTCGGTTACGAATACGGCTACGCCACCGCCGAACCCGACTCGCTGACCATCTGGGAGGCCCAGTTTGGCGACTTCGCCAACGGCGCCCAGGTGGTGATCGACCAGTTCATCAGCTCGGGTGGCGAGAAGTGGGGACTGCTGTGCGGTCTGGTGATGCTGCTGCCGCATGGCTATGAAGGCCAGGGCGCGGAACACTCCTCGGCCCGTCTGGAGCGCTTCCTGCGGCTCTGCGCCAACCACAACATGCAGGTCTGCAACCCGACCACTCCGGCCCAGATCTTCCATCTGCTGCGCCGGCAGATGCTGCGCCCCTATCGCCACCCGCTGATCGTGATGTCACCCAAGAGCCTGCTGCGCCACCGGCTTGCCGCCTCCACCAAGCAGGAGCTGGTCGACGGCGAGTTCCAGCTGGTGATCGACGAAATCGACGAGATCGATCCGAAGAAGGTCAAGCGGGTCGTCATGTGCTCCGGCAAGGTCTACTACGATCTGCTCGAGACGCGCCGTTCCCGCAGCCTCGACGATGTCGCCATCATCCGCATCGAGCAGCTCTACCCGTTTCCGCAGAAGGCTTTTGACAAGGTCATCCGCCGCTACAAGAACGCGAAGATGTACATCTGGTGCCAGGAGGAACCGCAAAACCAAGGCGCCTGGGATCAGATCAAACACCGCTTCTATCCGCTGACCGCGAAGGGTAAGCCGCTGCACTATGTCGGCCGTCCCACCGCCGCGGCGCCCGCCGTCGGCTATCGCACCGTACATGTCTCGCAGCAGGAGACCCTGGTCGACGAGGCCCTCACCGGACGTATCAACCCACGCATGAACTACAGGAATCAGGCAAATCAATGAGCATCGAACTACGCGTTCCCCAACTCCCCGAATCCGTCTCCGACGCGACCATCCTGAGCTGGCACAAACAGCCCGGCGAGGCGGTGGCGCAGGATGAGTCCCTGGTGGATCTCGAGACCGACAAGGTCGTGTTGGAGGTGCCGGCACCACAGGCTGGGGTGCTGAAGGAGATCCGGTTCAACGATGGCGATACCGTGCAGGCCGAGGACATTCTCGGCATCATCGAGGCCGGAGCCGCCGCGGCCGCTCCCCCGCCGGAGGAGGACGCCACCCAGGATGACGTCTCCGCGCTCTCGCCGTCCGTAAGGCGCCTTATCAACGAAACCGGCATCGATCCCGCCACTATTCAGGGCAGCGGCAAGAACGGCCGCATTCTCAAGGCCGATGTGGAAGCGGCGCTCGAGGCCCGCCAGGCTGAGCCTGCGATGCCGGCGGCGAAACAGGCGCCCGCCGCCCAGCCGGCACCGGCGCCTTCCATCATGCCATCCAGCGGCGACAGACCCGAAGAGCGGGTCCCCATGACGCGCCTGCGCAAAAGGGTGGCGGAGCGCCTGGTCGAGGCACAGCAAACCGCCGCCATCCTCACCACCTTCAACGAGGTCAACCTGCAGGCGGTCTCCGACCTGCGTGTGCGCTATCGCGAGGCTTTCGAGAAACAGCACGACGTCCGGCTCGGCTTCATGTCCTTCTTCGTCAAGGCCGCGGTGGAGGCGCTGAAACAGTATCCGATCATCAACGCTACGGTCGATGGCGACGACATTCTCTACCACGGTTACTTCGATATCGGCATTGCGGTCTCCTCGCCGCGCGGCCTGGTGGTGCCGATCCTACGTGATGCCGACAAGCTCGGCTTCGGCACCATCGAAAAGCGCATCAAGGAGTTCGGCATCAAGGCGAGGGAGGGCGCTCTGAGCTATGAGGACCTCACCGGCGGCACCTTCTCCATCACCAATGGGGGCGTCTTCGGCTCCATGCTCTCGACCCCGATCCTCAATCCACCGCAGAGCGCCATACTCGGCATGCACTCGATCCAACAGCGCGCCGTGGTGGAAAAGGGCGAGATCGTGATCCGTCCAATGATGTACCTGGCGCTCTCCTACGACCACCGCATCATCGACGGACGTGAGGCCGTGCAGTTCCTGGTCACCATCAAACAGCTGCTGGAGGATCCGAGCCGGTTGCTGCTGGAGATCTGAACAGGCGACTGCTAATTCACGCGAAGGCTATGATCCATGCGTAGGGTGGGGCCCTGCCCCACCATGGAGCAGCCTTGAAACGACTCTCATTGGTGGGGCATGGCCCCACCCTACTCTTCGGATATGCTCCACGGTACGGCAAGCCGCATCGAACCCACTCAATCAGCGGTTCGAACGGAGGCTGGCGGGATGAATGATCGCTTTCCGAACACCCGGTGCTAAACTAGTCGATAGCGCAAGCACCTGTTTTCTTGCGAGAACAAACCAAAAAACTTGTTTCCAGGCATACCTTAACTCTCATTTGCAAACCGTCTATAGAGCAGACCCCACTCATGACCCAGATCCGCCAGGATGACCTCATCCAGAGCATTGCCGACGCGCTGCAATACATCTCCTACTACCACCCGGCCGATTTCCTCAAAGCCCTGGGCGAAGCCTGGCAGCGGGAACAGAATCCGGCCGCCAAAGACGCGATGGCGCAGATCCTGGTCAACTCCCGCATGTGCGCCGAGGGCCGCCGGCCGGTCTGCCAGGACACCGGCATGGTGGTGGTGTTCCTCAAGATCGGCATGCAGGTGCAGTGGCAGGGCGAGCTGACGGTCAGCGAGATGGTCAACGAAGGGGTGCGCCGCGGTTACTCCCATCCGGACAACGTACTGCGCTTCTCCATGGTCAGCGACCCCCTGGGCAAGCGTATGAATACCCTCGACAACACCCCCGCGATCGTCCACACCCAGCTGGTGAAGGGCGACAAGGTGGAGATCAAGATCGCCGCCAAGGGTGGCGGTTCGGAGAACAAGTCCCGCTTCAAGGTGCTCAATCCCTCCGACTCCCTGGTCGACTGGGTACTCGGCGAGGTGCCGAAGATGGGCGCCGGCTGGTGCCCGCCCGGGATGCTCGGCATCGGTGTCGGCGGCAGCGCCGAACAGGCGATGCTGCTGGCCAAGGAGTCGCTGATGGAGCCCATCGACATCCATGAGCTGATGGCGCGCGGCCCGTCGAACCGCAAGGAGGAGTTGCGCCTTGAGCTCTTCGACAAGGTCAATGCGCTGGGCATAGGCGCGCAGGGTCTCGGCGGTCTGACCACGGTGCTGGACGTCAAGATCAGCGACTTCCCCACCCACGCCGCGTCGCTGCCGGTGGGTATGATCCCCAACTGCGCGGCCACCCGACACGTGGAGTTCAGCCTCGACGGCTCGGGACCGGCCATCCTCACCCCGCCGCAACCGGAAGACTGGCCCGACGTGGTCTGGGAGGCCTCGCCCGATGCCCGCCGCGTCAACCTGGACACGGTGACCCGGGAGCAGATCGCCGAATGGCAGCCGGGCGACCTGATCCTGCTCAGCGGCAAGCTATTGACCGGCCGCGACGCGGCCCACAAGCGGATCGCCGACCTCTACGCCAAGGGCGAATCCCTGCCCGAGGGGGTCGACTTCCACAACCGTTTCATCTACTACGTCGGCCCGGTCGATCCGGTGCGCGACGAAGTGGTCGGCCCCGCCGGTCCCACCACCGCCACCCGTATGGACAAGTTCAGCGAGGTGATGCTGGGCCAGGCCGGCCTGCTCGGTATGGTGGGCAAGGCGGAACGGGGACCGGCCGCCCTGGAGGCGATCAAACAGCATCAGGCGGTCTACCTGATGGCCGTGGGCGGCGCCGCCTACCTGGTCTCCAAGGCGATCAAAGGCTCCCGCCTGCTTGCCTTCGAGGACCTGGGCATGGAGGCGATCCGGGAGTTCGAGGTGGTCGACTTCCCGGTCACCGTGGCAGTCGACAGCCGGGGCACCTCGATCCACCAGACCGGTCCTGCCGAGTGGCGTTCGAAAATCGGGAAAATTCCAGTCGTAACGGAGTAGTCAGTCATGAGCCTCTATAAAGCCTTTCGCATCCACAACGAAAACCAGGTCCACGCGGCCGGTATCGAATCGCTTGAGCTGCTGCCTCCCGATCCGGGTGAGGTATTGATTCGCGTCGCCTACTCCAGCGTCAACTACAAGGACGCCCTGGCCGGCACCGGCAAGGGCCAGATCCTGCGCCGTTTCCCCCTGACCGGCGGCATCGATGCGGCCGGTGAAGTGGTGGAGAGCAACGACAAACGGTTCCAAGCGGGGGACAGGGTGATCGTCACCGGCTACGAACTCTCCGCCACCCACGATGGCGGTTACGCGGAGTATCTCAAAGCCGATGCCGACTGGGCGGTTCACCTGCCCGATGGCCTGAGTCTGAAAGAGTCGATGGTACTGGGTACCGCCGGCTTCACCGCCGCCCTGGCCCTGCACCGCATGGAGGTCAACGGCCAGCATCCCGAGATGGGGCCGATCCTGGTCACCGGTGCCACCGGCGGCGTTGGCAGTTTCGCCATCAACATCTTCGACGGCGAGGGTTACCAGGTCACGGCCGTGACCGGCAAGGCGGAACAGCACGCCTATCTGGAACATCTGGGCGCACAGGAGGTGATTGGGCGCGAGCAGGTGAAGACCGGCCACCACGCCCTGGAACGCGGCAAGTGGGGCGGCGCCGTCGACAACGTGGGCGGCGAGATGCTGGCCGGCATCACCCGCACGGTCAAACCCTGGGGCAATATCGCCAGCATCGGTCTGGCCGGTGGTCACGATCTGAATACCACGGTGATGCCCTTCATCCTGCGCGGCGTCAGTCTGTTGGGCATCGACTCGGTCGGCTGTCCGCGGCAGATCCGGGAAGAGATCTGGCAGCGGCTCGCCACCGACCTGAAGCCGCGTCAGCTGGACGAGATCGTGACCCGTACCGTCGACCTCGAAGGCCTGCCACAGGTCTTCGATGAGCTGCTGGCGGGGAAGATCCTCGGACGTGTGCTGGTCAGTATCGAGTAAGTTTTGAGTGATGAGTTTTCAGTTTTGAGCGAGGTTGTGTGCGGCTCGCCGCACGATTGTTTTTATTTCCCCTCTCCCTGACCCTCTCCCGCAAGGGGGAGAGGGGACGTGCTTTTCGAGTGCATCGAACGCTTCCCGTCTGATCGTGGAATCAAGCCGTTTTCGCTCTGGCTCCAGAGATCTATACGTCCTCTCTTCCTGGCCCTCTCCCCTTGCGGGAGAGGGACAGGGAGAGGGGGCTAAAATACCCGTTCGCGCAGCGAATACCTCAACTCAAAACTCATCACTAAAAACTCAAAACTTCTCAAACCATTCTTCTATTCTTGAACCAACCATCAGCATGGCTGCCCATGGTGGGCAATCAAGAAAACTTATACCCCTTCGGCACCACCACGATCCCCTTGGGTGAAATGGTGAACCGTGCGGCATCCTTCTCCTTGTCGAAGCCGATGCGCTCGCCCGGCGGCACCTCCACGTCCTTGTCGATGATGCAGTTCTCCAGCTGGGCGCCGTCACCCACCTTGACCCCGTTGAACAGGATCGAGTTGTGGATCACCGCCTCGTCGCCGATCTGCACCAGGGGGAAGAGGATCGAGCGCTGCACGCTGCCGCCGACAATCACCACACCACCGCCGACGATGGAGTTGATGAAAATCCCCTCGCTGCCCGACAGGCCGGGTACCGTACGCGCCGGCGGGTTCTGACCCTGATAGGTGCGGATCGGCCACTCCGGCTGATAGAGATCGAGTGACGGCACCGGATCGAGCAGCTCCATGTTGGCCTCGTAGTAGCTGTCGATGGTCCCCACATCGCGCCAGTAGCGGTCGGGACTGACACGCCCCTTCTCACCGCCGAAGCGGTAGGCGTAGACCCCTTCCCCGTCGATCAGACGTGGAATGATGTCGTTGCCGAAGTCGTGATTCGAAGTCTTCTGTTCGCTGTCCTGCTCGAGGATTTCGATCAAGCGGTCCATGGAAAATACGTAGATGCCCATGGAGACCAGTGCGCGGTCGGGATCATCGGGAGTCGCCTCCGGTCGCGCCGGTTTCTCCTCGAAGGCGGTCACCCGCCCCATCTCATTCACGTTCATGACGCCGAACTGACTCGCTTCCTCCAGCGGCACCTGCATGCAGGCCACGGTGACACCCGACTGGTGCTCCTCGTGGTAGGCGATCATCGGCGCGTAGTCCATGCGGTAGATATGGTCTCCCGCGAGGATCAGCACCCGCTCCGCGCCGCTGCGCTTGAGCATATAGAGGTTCTGAAACACCGCGTCGGCGGTGCCGGCATACCAGTTGCCGCCGGTGCGCATCTGCGGCGGCACGGCGGTGATGTACTCCCCCAACTCCGGATTGAACAGGGACCAGCCGTCGCGCAGATGCTTCTGCAGAGAGTGGGACTTGTACTGGGTCAGCACCAGAACGCGGCGCAGCCCGGAATGGAGACAGTTGACCAGGGTGAAGTCGATGATCCGGTATTTACCGCCAAACGGCACGGCCGGTTTGGTGCGATCTTCAGTCAGGGGTTTTAAACGGGAGCCGTGTCCTCCAGCCAATATGACGGTCAGGGTTTTGTCCAGCATCAGGGGCACTCCTGCGTAAAGCGATGTTGGTGCGCGGCCTTGCGCCACGCAGAATCTTATCGCAGTACCCCCTGCAAAAAACACACCCAAGGCGGCTAACGGATCAACGACTTATCGATTTTAACGAAACTGAGTCAATCAGAGGCGCCAGAATGGTACACCACGCACTAATACGGTCCCTCTGTGGTAGCAGGCTTTCAGCATAGGCACCGCTTTGGTGCGCACATCAGCAGCAGATGGCGCCTATGCGAAAAAGCCGGCGGTCGTGACGACCGCCGGCCAGACTCATCGGACAGCGTACGGACTCAGTGTTCCCGGTAGTGGGGATCGAGCCAGCACTTTGGCAGCGCCTCACCTGAAGGGAAGCTCATCTCTTCCTTGGCGAAGGACTCCGCATCCTGCAGCTCTTCCCCGGCGTGGAACCGGCCGACGATATGGTCATGGTTGGGGTTGAAAAGGTCGGAGAGACTCAGTACCTCAACCAGTTTTTCACTATTTTTCTGCATCAGAAACATCTTCGACCTCCTTCCCGATCGGTCAGGGGCTCGTCTCGCCTCCTAATAAAAT
>JBNLGI010000150.1:0-6857 GCA_050305975.1 Sedimenticolaceae bacterium
GGGAAGTGGTTTAACCTTGCGCCTCCAAAAATCCGGAGAGATGTCCGAGTGGCTGAAGGAGCACGCCTGGAAAGTGTGTATACGTTAATAGCGTATCGAGGGTTCGAATCCCTCTCTCTCCGCCAAATAAAAAGGGGCCCAATCGGGCCCCTTTTTATTTGGTGGTGGGAGAGGACTTGAAGAGAACCCTTCGTTCGACAAGGCGCGCAGCGCCGGCGCCCCGCAGGGGTGAGCCAGCGCAGCTGGCGAATCCATCCCTCCCCTCGGTCGGCACCCAGCCAGAGAGTCCCTCAGCCCCTTTTTATTTGGCGGTGGGAGAGGATTTGAAGAGAACCCTTCGTTCGACAAGGCATATGCAAAGCGATCGGAGTTGATGACACCGACTCCGCCTCTTACCCACTCGGCTCAACAAGCAGTGCAACAGGCCCTCAGTCACTCCAGACGCCAGCGACTCAAACCAGGTATTTCCGGACCAACTCCCGCACCGGCACATGGGCGCGCAACCGGACAAGCAGCAGATAGAGCCCTCCCAGCTTGCGGTGCAAAAACAGAACATCGGGTGGTGGCAGTCGACTGTATTCTCCCTGAAGGCGTATCTGTACCAGTAACTTGCTCATGCGGGAGACCAGGTCGGTGGAACCAAATCGATAGCTCGGATGGCGCAATGGTTCGCTGACGAGACCAAGCAGGGCCATCACCTGGTCCCGGTACTCAGGCGGGTCCTTCGCGTTCATGTAACCCACTGACCGGGCTGCCTCCGCCATGCCGCTTTCGTCCTGCTCCAGACAGCTGGCAATAAGCTTGCGCAGGCTCTCCCGCCGCTCGATCGAATAACCGCGCACGGCGCCGAAGTCGAGCAGCTGCACCTGCATGGACCCTTGGGCATAGCGGTAGTTGGAGAAATTGGGATCGGTCTGCACCAGACCCCATTCAAAGAGTTCACGTAACGCCAGTTCCAACAGAAGAGCGGCCACCCGTTCCCTCTCGTGCGCGGAGTGCTGTGCCAGATCATCGATCGGCACGCCGTCCAGAAAGTCCATGGACAGTACCTGAGGCGTGGTCAGCGCAGTGATGACACTCGGGGTGACAAAACGGTCATCGCCGCTGATAGCGTCAGTGTATCGCCTCAACAGTTCGGCCTCGTGCCGGTAGTCGGCCTCCAGGTGGAGTTGCTGTTTTGCCTCTTCCAGCAGGGGAGCGAGATCCAGCGTCGACGGGAGCTGTCGGAAAAGCTTCAGAATACGTCCCAGGTTTTCCACGTCGCTGTCTATGCTTTCGCTGATGCCGGGGTACTGAATCTTGATCGCCAGACGCCTGCCGCTCTTCAGCTCAGCCTGGTGCACCTGTCCGATGGATGCCGCGGCCAGAGGGGTGAAGCTGAAGCGGCGGAACTGTTGCTCCCAGCCCCGGCCCCAGGCTTGGTTCAACACCTGGGCAACCTCACCCAGCGGCATGGGGTGGGCATCGTCCCTGAGGCGTGCCAAGGCCTCGCTGAGTGGCTCCGGCAACAACTGACCGCTGTCCATGGAGATCAGCTGGCCGATCTTCATGACGGCACCCCGCATCTCGGACAAGTGCTCGCTCAGGCGGTGCGCATTGGCTGGTGTCAACAGCAGATCACCGGGACGGGGTCGCTGTCCCTGCAGCAGTTGCCGTGTGCCCTCGTTGAGGGCACCCGCCGCCAATCCACCGGCAAGTCTGCCCAGCCGGCCTAGCCGTTCGAAGCGGGATCGGGGAACACTGCGTGGGAGCGACATCGGTCCACCTCGCTCACTGGCTGTCCGAGTTCGCCAGCGAAGGCTGGGCAGGGCTGCGGCCGGGGCGGTGCACCAGATCATCGATCGCCAGTTCAAGCTCGCTGTAGCGGAACTGGAAGCCCAATTCGGGCAACCGCTTCGAGACCACCCGCTGCCCACCGGTCATGACGTCGGCCGCTTCGCCAAAGACCAACCTGAGCAGGAGCGGCGGCAGCGGAAAGAGGGTCGGGCGGTGTAGAGCCGCTCCCAGGATCTTGGTCAAGACCAGATTGGTCGTCGGCTTGGGTGCAGCGATGTGGAACACACCCTGCATCGAACTCAATTTGAGTGCCACGAGGTAGGCTTCTACAAGATCGTCGATGTGAACCCAGGAGAAGGCCTGACGACCGTCGCCGATGGGACCGCCCAGCCCCAGACGAAAAGGGGGCAGCAGCTGTTTCAACAATCCGCCGTCTGCCCCTAGCACCAGGGCGAAGCGGAAGATCAGGGTGCGAATCCCGTGCGTCTCCGCCTCCCGGGCTGCTGCCTCCCAGTCGACGGCCAGGCGGCCGAGAAAGTCGGTGGCGTTGGGGGCGTGGTCCTCGGAGTAGAGGCCGGCATCGTTGAAGGCGCCGATGGCGGAAGTGGAGATGAAGCTATGGGGAGGGCGCTGCAGCCGCGACATCGCCTGCACCAGCATGCGGGTGGTATCGATACGGCTCGAGACCAGAGTGCGCTTGTAACTGGCGGTCCAGCGGCGGTTGATGGGTGCGCCGGCCAGATTGATGACCACCTCGCAGCCGTCGATCGTTTCGGCCACATGAGGCAGGCCGCGGGCGAAGTCGCCACGACTCAACGGCACCACCTTGTGGCCAAATCGCGCGAGCGTGGCGCTTAGATGGGTGCCGATAAAGCCGGAGGCACCAGAGATAGCGATCTTCATGACGTACTCCTTACGCGGCGATCGACCAGCCGAGTAGCAGCAGGCCGGAAACGCTGAGTGAAAGTTGGATACGCAGGCGTCTGAACCAGGCGTTGGCCCGGTACAGCTGTTGTTCGACGAGCAACAGCAGCAGGAAACCCATGGCGAGCGAAAGCAGTCCCGGTTCGACGGGCAGAAACAGACAGGCCCAGGCGTAGAGAGAGGGCCAGACAGAGAACAGGATCAGTCCCGCACGGTTCAGCTGCAGGGCACGCCCCCAATGGATGGCACCGACGAAGGTGAGGATGATCGCGGCATAGTTGCGCAGCCCCTCTACCACCCAGGGATCGTTCATGCCGATAGCCAGCAACAGGGTTCCGCCCAGGAAGGGCAGCAATCCCATCCAGCCCAGCCACTGGGCCTGTCGATGCCGTGGTGACGGGAATTCCATCACAGCACCTCTTCGATCGCTTCGATGAGGGTGCGGCTGTGGGGCGAGACATGGCTGCCGTAGCTCCCTACCAAGCGTCCTTCACGATCTATCAGGTATTTGTGGAAGTTCCAGGCTGGCGCCTGGCCCGATGCCTTGGCCAGGGCCTTATAGAGTGGGGCGGTCTGATCGCCTTTGACCCGGGTCTTTGCGTACATGGGGAACTGCACCCCGTAGGTGAGGCGACAGAACTGTTTGATCTTGTCCTCGCTGCCGGGCTCCTGGTTGCCGAAGTCGTTGGAGGGAAAGCCGAGCACCACCAGACCCTGCTCCCGGTAGCTGGCGTATAGCCGCTCCAGGTCGTCATACTGGTCGGTATAGGCGCAGCGGCTGGCGGTGTTGACCACCAGCATCACCCGGCCGCGGTAGGTTTCGCACAAAGCGTCCTGCTGATCGCTGTCGAGCTGGCGCACCACGAACTCACTGCCACCGCCGCAGATAAGTGGCCGCACCTGGGTTTCACTATTGCCACTCAGGACAGTCATCGGCAGGCTCAGCGCAATCAAGCAGGCCGTGTAAGCGAAGATTCTAAAGGACGCGGACATATTCTAGCCCTCTTTAGTACGGCGGCCGGTCGGTAGTACGACCGGCCGTTCAGACACTAGCCTTCGTCGATGCCTTCAGTGACCGGGTTGTGAATGATCTGGTGCAACCGGCTGCCCGGCACCACCGAGTGCAGCACGTTGGGATCCTGTCGTTCGATCTCTCTGATCAGCTGATCATAACGGCGTTCGGTTTCGAGTATCTGACGTTCGTAGCCTGACATGGCAATTCTCCTCTGTAGTGTACAAATCATGGGCCGAATGGGCGCCAGTGACCCTGAGTTTAGCCAAAACAGGAAATTTGTCTAGTACAAAAACTTGAAAATGTCAGAAATCTGATTATTATTGGCATCATTGTACTATACACAAAGAGGCGTTTTCAGAATGAATATTGCCGTCATCGGCAGCGGGATCAGCGGTCTTTCGGCCGCTTGGCTGTTGCATCGCAAGCACAAGGTGGTCCTTTACGAAGCGGCCGACTTTCTGGGCGGCCACACCCATACGGTGGATGTCGAGCTGGAGGGGGTCCGGTACCCGGTGGACACAGGCTTTCTGGTCTACAACGACCTCACCTATCCCAATCTGCGGCAGCTCTTCGACCACCTGGGGGTGGCGACCCACGAGACGGAGATGTCCTTCAGCGTCAGCCTGCCCGAGCGCGACCTGGAGTGGGCCGGGGCCAACCTGGGGACCCTCTTTGCCCAGAAGCGCAACCTGGTCCGGCTCCACTACTGGCGCATGCTGCAGGAGATACTCCACTTCAACCAACGGGCCGAGAGGATGCTCGACTGGTCAGTGCAGAGGCGGGTGACACTGGGGCATCTGCTCGATCGGCATGGGTATTCCGAGTGGTTTCGCGACGGTTACCTGCTGCCCATGGCGGCGGCCATCTGGTCATCGACACCGGATGAGATACTCGATTTCCCCGCCGCCAGCTTCCTGCGCTTCTGTATTAATCACCGTCTGCTGCAGCTCGCCGACCGTCCAAAATGGCGCAGCCTGGTCGGTGGCGGTCGGGAGTATGTGCAGCGTCTGGCGGCGCCGCTGGATGTGCGGTGCGGTCAGCCGGTGACTTCCGTGGTGCGTAGCTCGCAAGGGGTGGTGGTGCAGACGCCTGCCGCGAGCGAGCACTACGACGGAGTGATCTTCGCTACCCACCCACCCGACACCCTGCGCATGCTGGTGGACGCCAGCGAGCGGGAGCGGCAGTTGCTGGGGGCCTTCGGTTATCAGCCCAATACGGCGGTGCTGCATCTGGACCGGCGGTTCCTGCCTCGGCGCGAAAGCCTCTGGTCGGCCTGGAACTACCGCTCTGCGGGGGAGGGCAGCCAGTCGGTCTGCGTCACCTATCTGCTCAACAGGCTGCAACAGCTCCCCTTCGAGACGCCGGTGATGGTGACTCTCAATCCGCCGGCCGGACACGAACCCACCCAGGCACTCGGTCGTTACCTTTACCACCATCCCGTGTTCGATCAGACGGCCATCGATGCGCAGAAACGACTGCCCGGGATACAGGGTACAAACCGGACCTGGTTCTGTGGGGCCTGGTGCGGTTATGGCTTTCACGAGGACGGTCTCAAGTCCGCCCTGCGCATCATCGGTGACTTCGGTGTGGAGGCCCCGTGGCGGGTCGTGCTATGAGCCGCATTGTCAGCGGACGGGTGATGCACCGACGCTGTTTACCGCGGGAGAACCGTTTCGTCTATCCGGTGTTCTTCGTGCTGTTCGACATGGATGAGCTGGACAAGCTTGGCAGCTGGCTTTTCGGCGTCAACCGTCGCCGGCCTTTGGCGCTCCACTTTGCCGACCATGGCGATGGTCGTGATCCGAGTGTGTGGGTGAGCCGACTGTTGGCGAAGAATGGCATAGACGACTGTGACGGCAAGTTGTGGTTGCAGACTCTCCCCCGGGTCCTCGGATACCTCTTCAACCCGGTCAGCTTCTGGTACTGCACCCGAAGCGACGGCAGCGTCGGCGCCATCGTGGCCGAGGTCAACAACACCTTCGGCGAGCGCCACTGCTATCTGCTACGGCCCGATGTCAACGGACGATTCGAGGCGGTCACTGCCGACAAGCGGCTCTACGTTTCGCCCTTCTACCCGGTGAGCGGGAGCTATCGCTTCCGTTTCAATCTCGATTTCGACCAGCCCCGTGTTTCCATCGACTACTTCGACGGCGGCGAGCTGCAGCTCAACACCGCCATCTGGGGACGCTCACGTCACTGGTCGACGACCGCGCTCCTCGCCGCCCTCGCCCGGCAGCCCCTGCTGACCCTGGGCGTGACCGCCCGTATTCACTGGCAAGCGCTGCGCCTCTGGCTCAAAGGGGTGGGGCTTGTAAAACGACCATCTGTCACCCTGGAGGAGCCATCCCGATGAACGGAATGACCCAGACCCTGACCCTTCAATCCCTGCCCTGGTCGGTGAGGCCGCTGATCAGCGTCATCGAACGCATCCACAGCGGTACCCTCAGGCTGACCACGCCGGAGGGGCTGACCCTACAGTTCGGCAACGGCGGCGAGCCACGGGCCGATCTTCAGCTGATGGAGTGGCCGGCCCTGCGCCGCATCTTCCGCGGCGGCGACCTGGGCCTGGCCGAGTGCTATCGGGATGGCGCAATCGCCACCGATGACCTCAGTGCACTGCTGCGCCTGGCCCTGCGCAACCTGCAACCGTTGCAGAAGGCAGTGCGCCGCAACCGGCTGCTGAACCTGCTCTATCGCCTGCGCCACCGCCTGCGTGCCAACACCCGGCGGGGCAGCGCGCGCAATATCGAAGCCCACTACGACCTGGGCAACGGCTTCTATCGCCTCTGGCTCGACCCCTCCATGACCTACTCCAGCGCCTGCTTTGAAGATGGTCTCGAGGGGGACTTGCAGAAGGCCCAGGCGCACAAGTACGCGCGAATGCTGCAGCTCAGCGGGGCGGAAACGGGGGATCGGGTGCTGGAGATCGGCTGCGGCTGGGGCGGATTCGCCGAGCACGCCGCCAGCCGCGGGATCGATATCACCGGTGTGACCCTCTCTCCCCGTCAGCTCGACTACGCCCGCCGGCGTATCGACCTGGCGGGTCTTGCGTCACGGGCACGCTTCGCCCTGCAGGACTACCGGGATCTCGATGGCAGTTACGACCACATCGTCTCCATCGAAATGCTGGAAGCGGTGGGCG
>JBNLGI010000151.1:0-32960 GCA_050305975.1 Sedimenticolaceae bacterium
GATGGCGTCCGCCATGTCCGGATCGGTCATGATGGTGGCCGGATTGGAGTTGACCAGGATGACCCGGAACCCCTCCTCCCGCAGCGCCTTGCAGGCCTGGGCGCCGGAGTAGTCGAACTCGCACGCCTGCCCGATGACGATAGGACCGGCGCCAATGATCATGATGCTCTGTATGTCTGTACGCTTGGGCATTTAACAACCGTTGAATCTGTTTGGCCGCACAGGGACGCGAGTCACCCTACAGCATGAAAAAAACCACCGAGTACCTTGCCGCTTCCGATGGGCTTGTCGGGCGTCAACCCCGCTCCTTGATCAAGTCGATAAAATGATCGAACACCGGCGCCACATCATGGGGACCGGGACTGGCTTCCGGATGTCCCTGGAAACTGAAGGCCGGCTGGTCGGTGCGGTGGATACCCTGCAGGGTGCCGTCGAAGAGCGAGCGGTGGGTGGCTCTCACATTCCCGGGCAGGGTCGCTTCGTCGACAGCGAAGCCGTGGTTCTGGCTGCTGATCATGACGGTGCCCCGTTCCAGATCCTGCACCGGATGGTTGGCGCCATGGTGGCCGAACTTCATCTTCACCGTGCGCGCTCCGGAAGCCAACCCCAGCAGCTGGTGTCCGAGGCAGATGCCGAACACCGGCAGGCCGCTAGCGACGATTTTGCCGATCGCCTCGATGGCGTAGTCGCAGGGCTCGGGATCGCCCGGTCCGTTGGAGAGGAAGACGCCGTCGGGTTGCATCGCCAGCACCTCGTCGGCCGGCATCTGCGCCGGCACCACGGTGACCCGGCAGCCGCGGTCGACAAGCATGCGCAGAATGTTGCGCTTGATGCCGTAGTCGTAGGCCACCACGTGATAGGGCAGCTTCTCCTCGATCGGGTGAGGCGCATCGGGCAGCCCCTCCTCCAGCGACCAGGTGCCCTGAGCCCATTCATAGGGTGCCCGGGTGGTCACCTCTTTGGCCAGGTCCATGCCCTTGAGGCCGGGAAAGGCCTTGGCCAGTTCCAGGGCCCGGGCTTCGTCGATACCGTCACCCGCCATGATGCAGCCGTTCTGGGCGCCCTTCTCCCGCAGGATCCGGGTTAAACGACGGGTATCGATGTCGGCGATGGCGACAATGCCGTGGCGTTGCAGGTAGGTTTCGAGAGACGCCTCCGAGCGCCAGTTGCTGGTGATCAGCGGCAGATCCTTGATCACCAGGCCGGCGGCGTGGATCCGCTCCGACTCCTCGTCCTCGGCAGTGACGCCGGTGTTTCCGATATGGGGATAGGTGAGGGTGACGATCTGCCGGCTATAGGAGGGGTCGGTCAGGATCTCCTGATATCCGGTCATCGCCGTATTGAAGACCACTTCGCCGACGGTCTCCCCTTCGGCGCCGATGGCTTCACCCCTGAACTGGCTGCCATCTTCCAGGACCAGAATTGCTGGTTTTCTCAAGAATCTCTCCGATTTTGCGGGCGTGCAAAAAGGGGCGGACCGCGACGTGTCCACCCCAGGGAATCTCAAAGTTGTAAATGTCGACAGAAGGGCTGCCTCTTACCCTCACCGACAGGTGCACATTCTACTGATGCGGGAAGGGGCTGTCCATTCGACGCACGGGGGGATTGTCCGACAACTCCGCCCGGGTTCAATGCCCGCGCAGGGTGGAGCCCTCCCCCATCAATAGTCTCGAACCCGCGTATATTCCTGGGGGTGTGACCTCACCCTGCTGAAAATCTGTCGGTTGCGGATTGCCGCAGCTGTCCGAACAGGCTGGACCGGCCGTCACCTCAGTTGCTGACGCGCCCAGTTCACGATGCCCCGCGCATCCATCGCTCCCGGCTGACGGGCGACCTCACGACCGCCCTGCATCAGCATCAGGGTCGGGATGCTGCGTATACCGAATTGCGCTCCCAGCTGCTGCGCCTCTTCGGTGTTGACCTTGACCAATCGCATCGCGGGCTCCAGCTGGGCAGCCGCCTGTTCGAAAGCGGGCGCCATCATACGACAGGGCGCGCACCAGGGGGCCCAGAAATCGATCAGCAGCGGGATGTCGCTTTTCCGCGCGTGGCGGGAGAAGCGGCGTTCATCCAACGCCAGGGGGTGTCCGTCGAAGAGGGGTCGATGGCACTTCCCGCACTTGGCGCCGTCCCCCAGGCGGGAGGCGGGCACCCGGTTGACACCGTCACAATGGGGGCAGACGATGTGGACTGCTTCGCTCATGAGACCTTCCAGTTAGTTCACTGCCTTTGAGATGGGGCCCGGCTGACCGATTTCAAGCCTTCATTCCCGCCCGGATTCAGTATAATGGCGACCGTTTCAGTGTCCCGAAAGGAGTTTCAGTAATGGCCGACTCATCCTTCATCTACGATGTCACGGTGGAGAACTTCCAGCAGGTGGTGCTGCAGACCTCCATGAGCCGGCCGGTGCTGGTCGACTTCTGGGCCGAGTGGTGCAACCCCTGCAAAGCCTTGATGCCGACCCTGGCCAAGCTGGCCGACGAGTATCAGGGCAAGTTCATTGTGGCCAAGGTCAACACCGAGGAGCAGCAGCAGCTGGCCGCCCACTTCGGCATCCGCAGCATTCCCTGCGTCAAGCTCTTCCTCAAGGGCGAGATGGTGGACGAGTTCATGGGCGCCCTGCCCGAAGCCGAGGTCCGCAGCTTTATAGACAGATACATTCCCCGTGAGTCGGACGCTCTGTTGGCCCAGGCCGAGCAACTGCTGCTGCAGGGAGACACCGACAATGCCGGCGCCCTGATCCAGCAGGCGGCGCAGATGGATCCCGGCAGCCCGCGGGTGATGTTGGCCAACGCCCGCTATCTGGCGACCATCGGCAAGCTCGACGAAGCGGAGCAGCAACTCGAAGCCCTGCCGGAAGAGGAGAAGAGCAAACCCGAGGTCAGCGCCATGCTGGCCCGCCTGCAGTTCGACCGCTCGAATGCCGACACGCCGCCGCCGGAAGCGCTCGAAAAGAGGCTGCGGGAGAACCCGGCCGACAGCGAAGCCCTGCACCAGCTGGCCTCGCACAAGATCATGCAGAACGATCTGGAAGGGGCGTTGGAGCTGCTGCTGACCCTGATGCAGAAGGACCGGGAGTACGGCGACGACGCGGCGCGCAAGGACATGCTGCGTATCTTCGATATGTTGGGAGGCCAGGGCGATCTGGTGAAACGCTATCGCAACCGGATGTTCAATATCCTGCATTGAGTGTCGGCTGGCCTGATCCAGCGGGTTCGACAGCCTCACACTGCCAGGGCGCAGCCCATGGTCGATCCAAAGTCCGAAAGCGGTTTACGACATCTTGAGGTGTACCCAACCGACTTCGGTGAAGTGCTGCCCCACCGAAAAAACCGTGTGTTTCGCCGCTTGCAAAAAAAGCCCTCCGCAGGGCGCGGAGGGCAAAGTGGAGGAAACGGCTCTCCAAATCTGATCAATTCAGGAGCTGGATCTCGTCGAACACCGCGTCACCCTGAACCGCTTACAGCAGGTGACGGAGTTCGCCGGCAGTCGACTCGGTACAGGGCGGAGAGGCGTCGATTTCGACTTCGGCATGATCGTTCTCCCTGCTCCCGCCTTCGTCGTTCGGCAGTGACGGTCCGGCTGGTTTCCAGAGAGCAGAACTCACCGAGCGCGATCGACAGGGAGTCTCGACGACGGTATTCAACGGATTCACGGCGTGGACTTTCATAGCGGGATCGTCCCAATCCCAGAGCCATGAACAGAGGTTTTTTAAGCATCCCTTCTCCCTGGAACAGTGTGTCGGCGGGCTTCATTGCCCAACGTGATCCAGGGTAGAGAGGGAGATGGCGGTTGTCTGTGAAATATTCACACCCGGAGTGTGACCTGTCGGGCGGGAAGCACGAGACCGGATATCGCTTCAGTTATGGCTGTGCCTTTGCGATCGAGGATCCCTGGCGGGCGGAAGCGTTGAGCGGACCCGGCGCAATTCCATCAATAGCGTTTCGGAAGGGTTTTGTGAATGACGGTCTGTTTCTGACCGGTGGTGAGATAGCCTCCCTTGACCAGATCCTTGATGATGCGACAGACCATTTCGCGTGAGGCGCCGATACGGTTGGCCAGTTCCTGCTGAGTGAAGGGCTCCTCGATCACCCATTCGCCGTCCCGTTCCACCGCCATACCGAGCAACGTCTTGCTCAGGCGCCCGTAGACATCGGACAGAGCAAGGCTTCGGACCTCTTCGGTGAGGGTTCTGATCCGATGCACCAGATCCTTCAGCAGATGGATGGCGATGGCGGGGCTGTCCTGCATGATCTGATGGAAAGCCTGTTTGGTGATGACGGCCAGGGTGCAGGGTTCCGTCGTCATGATCGAGGCCGAGCGGGTGCAGTCGTCGATCAGCGAGAGTTCGCCGAAGTACTCCCCGGCTTCCTGATAGTTGATGATCGCCTCCTTGCCGTTCTCATCGTTGAGGAAGACCTTGACCTTGCCGCTGAGGATCAGGTAGAGCGAGTCGCTGCTGTCGCCTTCGGAGAGAATGATCGTATTCTTGGGGTAACTCCTTTTGACCACGCGTTGTTCGATCATCTCGCGATCCGCTGGCGCCAGACCTGCGAAGA
The DNA here is from genome assembly GCA_050305975.1 of Sedimenticolaceae bacterium. Taxonomy (GTDB): domain Bacteria; phylum Pseudomonadota; class Gammaproteobacteria; order Chromatiales; family Chromatiaceae; genus Thiodiazotropha. The sequence continues at coordinate 4,560 of JBNLGI010000151.1, forward strand.
TGGATATGTTCTCAATCATGTGGGGATTATATACACTCGGCAGGAAGTGTCCCACACAAGTCTCCAGGAAAGGGTCGTCGATCACAAAGCCCAGGCGCGGGATAAGCGCCGGAACAACAGCATGAAGGCAAACAGAAAGAGGTACCTGGGTTCCCTCGGACTCGGTCTGATGATCGGTATCCTCGGCGCCGGTCTCGGACTGATCCCCCCCACTGCAAACTGGGAAGAGAGCGTTGGACTGGGTCTGCTGTTCAAGCTGCGCGGCGCTCGGCCACCGCCACAAGAGGCGGTCATCGTTTCCATCAACGGCGACACCGCCTCGCAACTCGGCCTTGGCGAAGAGATTCCCCAATGGCCCCGTTCCCTGCATGCGCAGCTGATCGACCAACTGCATGCAGCGGGAGCCGCCGTCATTGCTATCGACATCTTTTTCAAAAAACCCCGCGACCCCGGGATGGATGCCCGGCTGGCCGCCGCCATGGCCCGTGCCGGCAACGTCCTGCTGGTCGGATACCTGGAGCGAAAACGCGTGAGCAGCGGGGAGCAGAAGTTACACATCGAGCGCCTGCTGCCGCCGATAGCCGAGTTTGCCGAAGCCGCCACTGGCGTCGCTCCTTTCGTACTGCCCAAGGTGCCGGTGCGCGTCAGCCGTTTCTGGACCTACAACGGGGAAAACGCCCTGCCCTCGTTACCGGCGCTCGCCGTGCACCATCTGGCGGATCCGCAAGGCGCCCGTTTCAAGCGACTGCTCGAAACCCTAGCGCCGGCAGACAAACAGGAAGCCGACGCGACGAACAGCATCGCCCTGCTGCAGGCCTTGCAACAGCATCAGACGTTGCGTGATCGGTTACGGGAAAGCCTGAATGGTTCGGACTACACTCTTCTGGAGAGAAGCAGGCTGGAAGCCGTGCTGAACATTGCCGCCGGTGAAATCTATCCCTATCTCAACTTCTACGGTCCTCCGGCCACCATCCGCACCATTCCCTATCAACAACTCTTGAAAGCGGATGCCGAGCAGCTCGATCTCCTGCGCGGCAAAGCGGTATTCATCGGCTATGCGGGTAACTATCAGCCCACGCAGCAGGACGGCTTCTATACCATTTTCTCCCAGCGTAACGGCCTCGACCTCAGCGGAGTGGAGATCGCCGCCACCGCCTTCGCCAATTTGTTGCACGGCGAAACGATCACCCCCCTCGACCCGCCCGCCTACATCGTGCTGTTGACGCTGTATGGCCTGGCGGCGACCTTGCTGTTGCGGCGTCTGCCGGGCAGCAAGGGCATAGTCGCCAGTCTGCTGCTGGCGATGGCCTATCTGGGCCTGGTCTATTGGCTGTTCAGCCGACATCAGCTGTGGCTGCCCTGGTTCACACCGGTGGCGCTGCAGACCCCCCTGGCCATGATCCTGGTGCTGTCCTGGCACTATCGCCTGATGCGCCGCAGCCGCGAGCAGTTGCGTGAGCTGTTCGGTTACTATCTGCCCGGCGATGTCATCGACCGGCTGGCCGAAGACAAGGAGCACGCCATGGAGCAGAGCGACAAGGCCTTCGGCGTCTGTCTCGCCTCCGACGCCCGGCAATACACCAGCCTGGCCGAACATATGGCGCCGGACACCCTGCAGACCTTTCTCAATCACTATTACGAAATCCTGTTCGCTCCGATTCGCAGCCGCGACGGCGTGGTGTCCGATGTGGTCGGCGACGCCATGCTGGCCATCTGGCCCGCCACCGAACCCAATGTCGAGATGCGGCAGAGCGCCTGTGAAGCGGCGCTGGAGATCATCAAGGCTTTGAGCCGCTCGAGCCTCGACCCGCCCCTGCCCACCGGGATTGGCCTGCACGCCGGAGAACTGGTAATGAGTCATGTGGGCGCCATCGACCACTTCGAATACCGCGCGGTGGGCGACATGGTCAACACCACCAACCGCATCGAAGCCATGAACAAAACCCTGGGCACACAGATCCTCGCCTCCGAGGAGACATTGTCGGGCCTGAAGGGCATCGTCACCCGGGAGCTGGGAGCCTTCATGCTGGCCGGCCGACAGCAACCGCTCATACTGCACGAAGTCGCCGCCCTCGAAGCCGAGGCGACTCCCGAGTTGCAGGCGTTGCATCGCGCCTTCGGCGAGGCATTGGCCGAATGGAACTCAGGTGACAGGAAGAGGGCGCTGGCCCTGTTTGAGGAGATCGTCCAAGGCTATCCGAATGACGGCCCGAGCAACTACTACATTCAGCAATATCATGAACGTCGTAGTAGCCGCATCAATCTACTACACTGACAGCTCCATGCCCGGTTCATAAATGATTCGCCAGTGGCAGAAACAGGACCAAGTACTTGAAGACAAAAGATTTGTGTGTTACTGGTACCCGGCATGGAGGTGGGAAATAAACGCCTACATAGCGCTTATCAACTGTGAGGAGGGGAGACCGGAAAATCCGGCACCAAACAATCAGGATGACCTTCACTATATCCTCAGTGCCGCGTTGCGGCACTTTCACCATCATGGCCGCCGTTCTCTGGTTGACTGGCGGATCGACTCAAGCCTTGTCTGCAAGCGAGTGCGAGACGCCCGTCGCCCAGGCGGTCTCGCTACAGGGACGGGTTGAAATACATAGCGCCGAGGCATCTGACTGGACAGCCGTCCGCCTGAATGAACGGCTCTGCCCCGGCGACCGCATCCGGGTGGGCGCCAACAGCCGCGCGGGCCTGACGCTTCACAACGAAACCCTGCTGCGGCTGGATGAGAACACCAGTGTCACCATCAACGCCCCGGCCGAGGACGGCACCTCCTGGCTCGACCTGCTGCAGGGCGTCAGCCATTTCATCAGCCGTATCAAACACTCCTTCAAGGTCAAGACACCCTACGTCAATGCCTCGATCGAAGGCACCGAGTTCGTCGTCAGCGCCGATGCGGACGAGGCCCGCATCACGGTCATCGAAGGTCAGGTGCTTGCGCAGAACCCGCAGGGTGAGCTCATGCTGGGGCCCGGAGAGCAGGCCGTCAGCGTAAAGGCCGGCGCACCCCGCACGGCCCTCACCCTAAGCCCCTACGACGCCGTGAAATGGGCGCTCTACTATCCCCTGGTCTTCGATCCCTATCGTATGCAGTGGGATGGCGACTCGGCCGCCGTGGAGTCCCTTCGGCAGGCCCAAAGTCTGTTGAGGAAAGGCGACGCCACACAAGCCTTGTCGCAGCTCGAAGGCCTGACCGAACAGGCGCGCAGTGCGGACACCGAACTCTATCATGCCGCCCTGCTGCTGTCGGTCGGTCGCGTAGACGAAGCGAGTGAACGGATCGGACAGGCGCTGCGACAGGCTCCAGACAACGCTCAGGCGTTGGCGCTCCAATCGGTCATCGCCCTGACGACAGGGGATCTGGAGCGTGCGAAGACACTGGCGGACGAGGCCGTCAGACTGGACAGCCAATCTGTGGCTGCGCTGATGGCGCGCTCCTATGCGCAGCAGGCGAGCTTCGATCTCGATGGCGCCCTGGCCAGCGCCGGACAAGCGACCGAAGCCGCCCCCGCGGATGCGCTCGCTAAAGCCCGCCTGGCCGAACTCGAGCTGGCGCAAGGCCGGCTGCGGCCGGCGGCCGAGACCGCCTCGGCTGCGGTGGAACTCAATCCCGACCTGGCGCTGCCGCACACCGTGCTCGGTTTCGCCCATCTCTCCCGCTTCGAGATCGAGAGTGCCCGCGCGAGCTTCGAGCAGGCCATCGCGCTGGATGCCTCGGATCCCCTGCCGCGTCTGGGCCTGGGTCTGGCGAAGATCCGCAGAGGCGATGTCGAGGGCGGGCGTCGCGATATCGAGATTGCCGCCAGTCTCGATCCCAACAATGCGCTGGTGCGCAGCTACCTCGGCAAGGCCTATTACGAAGAAAAGCGGGATCCGCTGGCGGCCTCGCAGCTGTCCATGGCCAAGGAGCTCGATCCCAACGACCCCACGCCCTGGTACTACGACGCGCTGCGCAAGCAGGCCGCCAACCGTCCGGTCGAAGCGCTGGAGGATGTGCAGACCTCCATCGATCTCAACGACAACCGCGCGGTCTACCGCTCCCGCTTCCTGCTGGACCGGGATGAAGCCGCGCGCAACGCCAGCCAGGCACGCATCTACCAGGACCTGGGCTTCGACCGCCTGGCCCTGAACGAAGGCTACGGTTCGCTGCAGATCAGTCCCGGAACCCACTCCGCGCACCGCATGCTGTCGGACAGCTATAGCGGCAAGCCGAGATACGAAAACGCACGTGTCAGCGAGCTGTTGCAATCGCAGCTGCTGCAACCACTGAACACCACCCCGATCCAGCCGCAGCTGGCCGCCAGCAACCTGGGCATACTCGATGGCGCCGGCCCCTCGAGCGGCGGCCATTCGGAGTACACGCCGCTGTTCACGCGGAACGGTTTCAATATCCAGTTCAATGCCATCGGCGGCACCAACAACACCGCCGGGGACGACCTCGTGGTCTCTGGGCTGCATGACCGCGTCTCCTACAGCCTGGGCCAGTTTCACTATGAGACGGATGGCTGGCGCGAGAACAATGACCTGAAACAGGATATCTACGACGCCTTTCTGCAGGCCTCCCTCTCCGCCAATACCAGCGTTCAATTCGAATACCGCTCGCAGGAGAGCGAAAGCGGCGATCTGGCGTTCATCTTCGATCCGACGGATTTTTCATCGGTGGTGCGGAACCAAGCGGAGAGCAGTCTCGGACGCATCGGCATCCATCATCAGCCCGCCCCCGGCACCGATCTGCTGGCTTCGTTCATCTACCAGGATCTGAAGCAGGTACAATCCGAGAACTTCACCCAGATCATCCCTGCAATCGACACCCAGTCACCCTACGGTATCCTGCCCGGCGTTCTCGACGTGGCGAGGGCCACCACGCGGGACAGCATCGCACGGACCAGCGAGTTGCAGTGGATTCAGCACATCCGCGATCACGTCTTCACCCTTGGCGCCGGCTATCACGACGAAGACCGCAGCGACCGCTTCGATTCCCTGCAGACCCTGACCATCGAACTGCCGGGTCCACCCTTCATCTTTGTCGATTCACTGGACCAGAGCATTCCGCCGGTCGATATCGACCCCAGCTACAAGAACGCCTACCTCTACTCTCTGCTGCAACTGCCCCGTGGATTCAATCTGACGCTGGGTGCGGCCTACGCCGATTTCGAGAGTTCAGCCGTCCAGGTCGACGCTGTCGATCCCAAGCTTGGCCTGAGCTGGGAAGCGTTGGACAACCTGGTCCTGCGCGCCGCCTATTTCGAGAGTCTGGCCCGGCCGACCAATATGGAGCGAAGTATAGAGCCGACCCAGGTGGCGGGATTCAATCAGCTCTACGACGAAGTGCCGGGAACGGAGATCGAGCATTACGGATTGGGTATCGACATCAAACCGACCCGTTCACTCAGTATCGGCGCTGAGTTCAATCGCCGTGACCTCAAGGTGCCCATAACCGCATTAAACGCCAATAGCAACTTCGTGCTCGAAGAGCGGGACGAAAAGCGCTACCTCGCCTATCTCTACTGGACCCCCCTGCACAACCTGGGCATCAGTCTGGCCTATGAGAACGAGCAGTTCGAACGCGACCAGTTCACTCCGGAGTCCCTCGAAACACAGCGCCTGCCCCTCGGTGTCAGCTACTTCTGGCAGAGCGGCTTCTATCTGCAGACCGTCGGCACCTATATTGACCAGGAGATCGTGCAATCGGGAGTTACCGAACAAGAGGACTTCTGGAATCTCGATGCGGTCGTGGGATACCGCTTTCCAAAACGCTGGGGCAAAGCCGAAATCATCGTGAAAAACATGCTGGATAAAGAGTTTCGCTACTATGACCTGAGCTTTCAGACCGGCGAGCCGCTACCCCCGCAATATCAACCGGAACAACAGATATTTGCCAGGGTAACCATTGATTTTTAAACCGGTTCCTGTTCGAATGCATTCGAGCTCAATCACAACCAGGGGAGTGGCCTCATGCAACGTTTAGCGATCACTTTGATGTTGGCATTCATGCTGGGGGGATGCACAGTGCCATGCTATCAGCTTACTGCAACTGAGGGACAAGTCATCTGCGAGGATCAATACTTTTCGTGCAGCGCGGGCTGGAAAGACGGTCCGCCTCCAGCAGGATTGGTGTGCCGATAATCCGGATCTCGGCAAACATGAAACGGCACCGGCCAACAACCGGTGCCGTTTTCGTTTGATTCGACAGCAGACCGAAGCCAGGTCAACCGCTCAACGCACCACTGTTCGGCAAACAGCTGCAGTCACACGACCCCGCCGCAACGCCAGCGTCCCGACCGACTCATCTGGCGCCCCATCCGAAAAAGACCACGGGCAAAGTCCGCAGCAGAACGGACACATCCATTGCCAAACTGCCGTGCCTGATGTAGTTCAAATCGTAGTAGAGCTTGAGCGCCGTATCCTGGAGATCCTCGGCGTAACCGCAACGCACCTGAGCGAGCCCGGTTATGCCGGGTTTCACTTGATGACGCAGCGAGTAGCCCGGGAGTTCCGCTGCGAACTGGCTGACGAATTCCGGCCTCTCCGGACGCGGACCGATCAGGCTCATCTCTCCCCGCAAGACATTGATCAGTTGCGGCAGTTCGTCGATCCGGCTTCTGCGTAGGATAAGCCCGATGCGAGTGATCCTGGGATCGTTCCGGGTCGCCATGCGTACACCCTGAGGTTCCGCCTCCATGCACATGGTGCGCAGCTTCAGCAACGTGAAAACCCTGCCGCCGCGGCCGACACGAGTCTGTCGGTAGATGACCGGATCGCGACCCAGGCTGGAGATCCAGAGCGCCAGCATGGCAACCGCAAGCAGCGGTCCGCAGAGCACCAGCAGCAGCAGAGCGAAGATGAGATCGAAGGCCCTTTTAGCGCTAATTGGCTGGACCCCGTCCAGCAAGTTTAAACCGGCCCCCAGGGTATCGACCCAGCCGTTTTCCAAACTTGGGCCATTCTGAGACACTTCCATCATGTCGAAATAGAAATCCCTGTAATCCCGCGCCAATCTTGCCATCGCCAGCTCTCTCCACACCCGGCCGACCCGTCATCCCGCACCCGATGTGTATTCCCTTTCAGGCGAGGGAAACGCCCCTCATCCGAAAACACATCGACCGGAATGGGGGCCGGCCCCTGCATGCGATCCATCGCAAACCATTTCCCTTTCTGTGAATATGATTTCACCTATCCATTTGAGGGACAGTTGAAAAAGCCACGGTGCGGATGTGACAAATTCACACGAGCTCGAATCCTTCACCCGTGCACGCGATGCTGGCGCCGCCAGTGTCGTTCAGCATTGGCCGGTTACGCTTTGTACTCTCCTGGCGGCATCTGCAGCCGCAGGTGATTGTCAACCTCGTACGGTCGGGTGAAATCTTCGGGCTAGACGTGCTGATACAGTGCCAGGACGTCCTTGATCGATTCGGTGCGTATACGCGACTCGACGCGGTTGCCGAAGATGGGCTGGAAGGCGCTCTCTTCAGGCGGCGCCTGATTCCAGGAGAGCACCCCGCAGACCTTCGGCTGGATGCCGTCCAGCACGCTGTCCCAATACCTTTCTGCATCGAATTTCGCGGTGATGAGCTGGTGGTAGGGAAGACGCCCCGGCTCGTCGACATGGATAGGGTCGCACACCTCGAAACTGTGCAGGCCGACAGGCTGATAGGCCTCGCCGCGTCCCCAGTCCACGAAAAAACGGATGAACTCCTTCGAACCGCCATCACTGACAACACTGCTGTAACCGTCAGGTTGTCGGATCGAAACCACCGCCATAAGACAATCCAGCCGGGTATTGACCGCGACGCAGAGGAGTTCCTCCCAGTGGGTCACGCAGCGATATCGATGCAGATTTTGCAGTACCCCACCGTGCAGTCCCCCTCCGCCCATACCGCTTTCCAGCAGCAGGCTCCGGGTCAGTCGCAACTCCTCGAACACCTGTCGATAGGCGGTTCTGGACGATTCATTCAAGGCACACATAACGTTTAAACTGAGTCGGCTATGCTGTTCACGGCGGCACTGAACATCCCTGGGCAGAGTCGCATTACTGCAGACTCTCCCCCCAAAACGCATAGGGCAGCTCCTTCACGCTGGAAGAGGGCTTGCTCAGGATGTGCTCGATCAGGGGATGTTCAGCATCGTCACAGATCTGCGACTCGATCGCATTGCCGAACAGGGGAATGAAGTCCGGATCCAGCTCCGGCACCTGATGCCAGGAGAGCACCGCTTTCACCTTGGGATGCAGGCCGCTCATCACACATCCCCAGTAACGATCCCTGTCGAAAGGCGCGGAGAGCCGTCTGTAGCGCGGACTGTCCGGCTCCGCTAAGTTCTGCGGCTGGTCGCAAACCTTGAAATGGGCAAGACTGATCGGTTGATAGCCCGCTCCGTCCTGCCAATCGAGGAAGAAGCGGACATATTCAATGGAGCCGTGGCGTCGATACAGGCCACTGTAACCTTCCGGCCGATGGATCATGACCAGTGCCCTGACCCAGCCCCGCTCAGGGTCGAAGGTGGCACACAGCAGTTCCTCCCATTGGGTCACCATCTGGTAGCGTCGTGCATGCTGCATGAGATGGTCGGGCACGATCTGGCTCGATGCGATATGTTGCAGCAGCGCCCCGCGTGTCAGTTCGAGGTGATCGTAGTCCCCTCCAAGCGTCGATGTTTGTGTCATCATCTCCCACGCCTCCATCCGGCAAATCGGACTGATTGCCCTTGATAGAGAGCATTGCTCAACCCAGGTGAGCGAGAAATGGCATGGCGCATGCCGCAGATGTGACAAATTCACTTGACTCCCGGGCCGATGGCCCCGCCAGGGGCCAGGCTGAGTCAGAAATCGAGAACATCCAATCGGGGGGGCGGGGCGGAACCCATTTACGTCCAGCAAATCGGCTCCGGCCCGAATGACGGAAAGCGGTTCGGTGCGGCAAGCCGCACCGTAATGCTCGCAGTGTCTGATACAAACGGGATCGGTGGGGCAGAGCCCCACCCTACGCTTCGTATTGTGGGTAGGGTGGGGCCCTGCCCCACCTTTGAGCGGGAAGCGGGAGTGGATCGATTCCGAATCCTTTGATCAGCTGCCTTGCCACCCGGTCGCGGAAGGCGACTCCCAGCGGATCACCATCGACTCCTCGCCGGCTGCTGCGGCAAAGGGCTGACAGACCAGGCGGCCGGGAATCGCGGCCAGCTCGCCGTCGAGGTAGACAAGGGGCTGGCGTCCCCGCTCCGAGGGGGGCACCCCCCACTCCTGGAACAGCTTTTTCAGGGGCCGGTGGTGCGCCTGACCGGCTGGCTGGCAGCGCTCCCCGCCCTGGCGGAAACGCACCTCGATGCGGGCCCGTCCCCAGCGCTCCGAATCTATGCCCCCGGGGCCGGACTCGGCAACAAGCGTGCCCAGGCCCACGGGCAGTAGCAGCCGTGTCCGATCCTGCCAGACCAGTGTGGTGGTCGACGCACAGGTCGGCAATGACCGCCCCAGCCAGAGACGATCCCGATAGCGCCGCACCTCCCAACCGCCCCAGGCGATCAGGGGGTTGGCGTCGGTTCGTCCGTGCACCGCCTCCCGCTCGATACGGCTCAGTTTCTTCGAGCTGGGCAGCGGGGCACCGGTCTGCGTGATCCAGTGCCTGAGCAGGTTGCGCAATCTGACCGAGTCGAATCCCTCCAGCGCCTTGACCGAGAGATCCCCCTGCGCCGATCGGCGGGCCCGCGCCAGATCCTCCTCCGCCTCCTCCTTCGCCAACATCAGGAGTTCGCCGCTGAAGCGGGCGGCACGCGAGAGGGTGGCGGCGGCGGCAGGCCAGCGGCTGTGCAGCAGCGGCATTACCTGATGGCGGATGAAATTGCGGTCGAAACGCAGATCCCGATTGGAGGGATCCTCGTCCCAGCTCAGCTGGTGTTGGCGGGCATAGATCTCGAGGCTGCTGCGCGGAGTGTCGAGCAGTGGCCGCACCAGCCAGCCGGCATAGAAACGGCTCAGCGCCGGCATCGCAGCCAGTCCGGCCGGCCCGCTGCCACGCAGCAGCTGCAGTAGCAGGGTCTCGGCCTGATCGTCCTGGTGTTGTGCCGTCAGCAGCAGTTCGCCGGGACCAATGCGCTCGGCCAGAGCCCGATAGCGCGCCTCCCGGGCCACCGCTTCGATACTCTCCCCGGCAGCCGGCGACAACGACAGCTGCACCACCTGCAGCGGGATCCGGTACTGTTCGCAGAGGGATTCGCAATGGGCCTGCCAGAGATCGGCCACCACCTGCAGCCCGTGATTGACATGGATGGCATGTAGCGACCAGGGCAAAGAGTCGCGCAGGGAGGCCAGCAGATGGAGCAGGACACAGGAGTCGAGCCCCCCGCTGAGCGCCAGGTGGCAGCGCTCGGCGGCAGGCAGCTGTTCGAGGGTCGCCAGCAGCCTGTTGGGATTGAGGGACACGGCGGGCCAGTAGGCGGGAGCCGGCTCAATCCCCGGCGAATTGCCCGTACTGCATGAGACGCTGATAGCGGCTGTCGAGCAGTTTGTCGATGGCCATGCTGGAGAGGTTCTCAAGTCCCTCCTGCAGGGCGTGCTTGAGGCTTTTCGCCATGCCTTCGATGTCGCGATGGGCGCCGCCCAGGGGTTCGGGGACGATCTCGTCGACCAACGCCAGATCCTTCAGACGGTCAGAGGTGATCGCCATCGCCTCCGCCGCCAGCGGCGCCTTCTCGGCACTCTTCCAGAGAATCGAGGCACAGCCCTCGGGAGAGATCACCGAGTAGGTGCTGTACTGCAGCATCATGATGCGGTCGCCGACACCGATGGCCAGCGCCCCACCGGACCCCCCCTCGCCGATGACGGTACAGATGATGGGGGTACGCAGACCCGACATCACCTTGAGGTTGCGTGCGATCGCCTCGCTCTGGCCACGCTCCTCCGCGCCCACGCCGGGATAGGCGCCGGGAGTATCGATAAAGGTCAGGATCGGCAGCTTGAAGCGCTCGGCCATCTCCATCAGGCGCAAGGCCTTGCGATAGCCCTCGGGACGCGGCATGCCGAAGTTGCGGTAGAGCTTGTCCTTGGTGTCGCGCCCCTTCTGGTGGCCGATCAGCATGACCGGACGTCCTTCCAGGCGCGCCACCCCGCCCACGATGGCGTGGTCGTCGGCGAAGGCCCGGTCGCCGTGCAGCTCATGGAACTCATCGAAGATCCGGTCGACATAGTCGAGCAGGTAGGGACGCTGGGGATGCCGTGACAGCTGGGAGATATCCCAGGGCTTGAGATTGGAGAAGATCGACTCGGTCAGCGACTGACACTTGCTCTCCAGTCGGGAGATCTCGTCCTGGATATTGATCTCGTTGTCGCTGCCGACCAGGCGCAGCTCCTCAATTTTCGCCTCGAGCTCGGCAATCGGTTGTTCGAATTCAAGAAAGTTCAGATCCATGCGCGGAATATACCGGAATCAAAATCGTTAGGACAGTCCGGTTTGTCCCGTTCGCCACAAGCTGCGAAGACACCGGGTCGACGGCGAAAACAGGTCGGCGCCCGCTGCCTCACAAGAACCTGATGGCTCTGTTCCGGAAACTGTTTGCCATACCTCTTGCGGCGCTACAGCGCGGATCCCAAGCCATCCTGGAGCATCGCGAACAGCCGCCGAAAGATTCCGGAGAAAAACCAATATATCTTTAACTATCATATGGATAGAATATCATGGACGATACGGATCGCGGCTACGCAGCGACTCCCGCTCACCGAAGCCCCAGCTCAATTTTTCAGCACAACCGCCGACAAGGTCCGATACAGGCCAAGGACGATTGATGTACAACACAACAGCGTCTGTACTTATGACACCACACCGCTTCCCAACCCTCAGAGTGAATCCATGGCTGCTGATCCTGGCGATGGTTTGGCTGGTTGCTCCGGTTCACGGCGATGAGTCTTTCCATATCGGTTTCGCCCAGGATACCCTGGGCAATGACTGGCGTGTGGCCCAGGTCATGGAGGTGAAACAGGCGCTGGCCGCCTATCCCCAGGTGCGCTTCGAATACACCGACGCGCAAGGTAGCACGGCGCTGCAGGCGAAACACATCGAGGACCTGGTGAACAGTGGCGTCGACCTGCTGATAACCAGCCCGCGCGATCGGCACGCGCTGAGTCAGGTGATCGAGCGTGTCTACACCCAGGGGATTCCGGTGATCCTGCTCAGCCGCGATATCGAGAACGACAACTACACCACCTTCATCCACCCCGGGAACCTCGCCATCGGCCGGGCCGCGGGTGAGTACCTGGCGCAACAGCTGGAGGGCAAGGGGCGGATTCTGATGCTGGAGGGGGTTCCCGGAGCCAGCACCACCCAGTATCGATCCCGTGGGTTCCTGGAAGCGGTCGCCGACCACTCCGGTATCACGGTTGAGCGCAGAGTGGGCAACTACCTGCGCGCGGACGCCATTCGCGCAACCGAAGCGGTACTTGAGACGGGCAAACGCATCGATGCCATCTACGCCCAAAGCGACAGTATGGCACTGGGCGCCATGATGGTATTACGCCGCCACGGCATTGATCCATCGAGCCTGCCGATCGTCGGCATCGACTACATCGACGAAAGCCGTGCGGCGATTCGCCGCGGCGATCTCGCTGTCAGCTTCACCTACCCCACCGGCGGCCGGGAAGGCGCCATGGCGGCCATGGAGATACTCCAGGGCAAACCGGTAGCGAAGGAGATACTGCTCGATTCCGTACGCGTAACCCGGGACAACGTGGAACAGGTCGAGCCGATTTTCTGATGAAGCCGCTATCGATAAATTTCAAACTGACGCTGTTCACGCTGGTGATCACCACCCTCTCACTGATCAGTGTCGGCCTGCTCATCGATCGCAGTCTGTTGAACTATCATCGCGAGGTCGCGCAACAGACCATTCAGGACGCCTTCGCATCGTTGCGGGAGCAGATTCACCGCATCGAGAGAAAGCTGGTGCATGAAGCCTCCAGCGTCGCTGACGACGAACTCATGATCGCCGGTCTCAATCTGATCAATAACTACGAAACACCGGAGAACTACAACCCGATCCTGTTCGATGAAGAGAAAAAGCATATCGGCGATCGCCTGCTGGCCTCCCTGAGGACCGGAGAAGCCGACGAGGGTTATATCTACGACACACACGGCCAACTCTTGACCTACGCTTTCACCCGCGGCTCGACGTTCTTTCTCGGCATCGTGACCAAGAAATCCGGAGAACGCATCGTCAAAAACATCAGCGATGCCAACCCCGAATCCTGGCAGACAGGACAACTCACCGAAAAGGTGACGGACAGGATACGCCAGCATATGGCCGACAGTGACGGCATCGACTACCACCGCGACAGCAACGGTTTGATCGTCGAATTTCATCAACCGCTGGTTCGCAGGTTTCCGGACGGCAGCAATACACGGATCGGGGATCTGGTCTTCGTCAACCGGGTCGATGAGGAGTTCATCCAGTCGCTGACCTCCGCCGACATCTCGTTCAGTCTGTTCGATTCCACCCAGGAACCTCTGCTCACAACCTCCCGCTTCGCCGTTCTCGATTCCAACGAGCGTACCCGCATCCTGACCCGGAGCGGAGACGATCTCGGGAATTACGAAAACCAAACGGGTTTTTACGGCACCTGGAAACTCGCACTGCAAAATGGCGACTGGATCCATCTGGTCGCCCACTACCCCATCAGCGAATACACCATCGCCAGCCAGAAGACGCGATGGGCCGTACTGACCGCCATTCTGGTGACGGCGGCGCTTGTCATTCCGGCCATAATCTTGCTGCTGCACAGACTGATCAGGAAGCCACTGACCGGCCTGATGCAGGGTGTGCAGCGATTGCGCGCGGGCGAGTACGACACCCAACTGCCCGTGACTTCGGACGATGAATTGGGCGAACTGGCCAGCGCCATGAACCTGATGACGGAGGACATTCGCCAACGCGAGTCCGAACTGAGCGCCATCTTCGATCACATGCCATTGATGATCTTCGTCAAAGAGGCCAGGTCACTGCGTTTCGTGAAGCTGAACCGGATCGGCGAGAAGCTGCTTGGTGTCAGCCAGCAGCAATTGGTCGGACGTAACGATTACGACCTGTTCCCGACAGAACAGGCGGACTTCTTCACCAGCATGGATCGCGAAGTCCTGAATCAGGGTTCGGTCCTCGATATTCCGGAAGAACAGATCAAAACGCCTTCAGGCACCCGATTTCTGCATACCCGCAAGGCGACGATTCACGACGCTGACGGAAAACCCAAATACCTCCTCGGCGTCTCCGAAGACATCACTGATCGCAAACAGACCGAAGAGCGTCTCAGGCAGTGGGCGAAGGTCATCGACAGTACCAGCGAAGCGATGATGATCACCAACCTCGAAGGCTCCATCCTCGACGTCAATCGCGCCTTCACCCTGATTACCGGTTACAGTCGGGAGGAAATCATCGGCCACAATCCGCGCCTCTTCAAATCGGGCCACCATAGCAACGATTTCTACCAGCTGATGTGGAAGTCGATCGTTCAATCGGGCAGCTGGCGGGGAGAGATCCACAATCGTCGCAAGGATGGAGAGGTCTATCCCGCCTGGGAGACCATCAGCACGGTCTACAACGATAACAATGTGCCGACCCATCTGGTATCGGTCTTCTCGGACATTTCGCCGATCAAGAAGACACAGGAGAAACTCGACTTCCTGGCCCATCACGATCCGCTCACCGGACTGCCCAACCGGATCCTGCTCAACGATCGTATGGAGCACGCCATCATGCGTGCCCATCGTGACGGACATGGCGTGGCGGTCATGTTCCTAGACCTGGACCGCTTCAAGAACATCAACGACAGCCTGGGACATCCGGTTGGTGACGAGCTGTTGAAGGAGGTCGCCAACCGCTTGCGGCATACCCTGCGCGAGATCGACACCGTTTCCCGCCAGGGCGGGGACGAATTCGTACTCGTGTTCGAGGACATCAAGGAGAGCGAATCGCTGGTCGACACCGCACGCAAGGTCCTAAATGTATTCGAACGGCCGTTTCAGATCTGCGGTCGCGAGATGGTGATTACCGCCAGTCTCGGCATCAGTCTCTACCCGGACGACGGCAGCGACGCCACGACCCTGATCAGGAACGCCGACGCCGCGATGTATCGCACCAAGGAGAACGGCCGCAACGGCTTCTGGTTCTATACCGAAGACATCACCTACAAGGCCGCCAAGCGCGTGGACATGGAACAGGCACTGCGGGATACGATAAAACACGGCGAGTTGGACCTGTTCTATCAACCACAATTCAGCCTGTCCGAACGCCGCATCAACGGGATCGAGGCTTTGATCCGCTGGGACCGCCCGGGACACGGCCTGGTCATGCCAAGCGAGTTCATACCGCTCGCCGAGGAGACCGGCATGATCAACGCCATCGGCGAATGGGTCATCTACAGCGCCTGCCGACAGATGGCGCGATGGTTGAGTGAAGGCTTTCCGCTGCAACGCATCGCCATCAACATCTCCCCGGCTCAGATCAGGCAGGGAAATCTGGCGCAGATCGTGGAGGATGCCCTGAACAAATCGGCGTTGGACGCCAGCCGCCTGGAACTCGAGGTGACCGAGGCGATCTTCCTCGACGACACCGAACAGGTCGGCCAGGTGCTGCGTGCACTGGACGAACTGGGCGTGCAGCTGGCGCTCGATGATTTCGGCACCGGGTTCTCGTCCCTGAGCTATTTGAAAAACTACCGTTTCGACCGGCTGAAGATCGACCGCTCATTTACCCAGAACCTGCACGAGAACGCCAACGACCGGAGCATCGCCAACTCGATCATCGCCCTCGGTCACAGCCTCAACATGACCGTGCTCGCCGAGGGCGTGGAGACCGAGGCGCAACTGGCATGGCTCGCCGAACGGGGTTGCGACGACGGTCAGGGTTATCTCCTCAGCCGCCCGGTGCCGGCGGACCAGCTGCCCGAAGTGATTGGTGCCGAGACAGCGATAGCAGTGAAGCGCCCCGATCGGGTGGATTGACCTTCACCTGCAGGAGACAAAGGAACGGGTGAGTATCGGGGGACTGACGCGCCCCCGCAGCGGACAGGCAGGGTTAGGAAACGTGTCAGAAGTAGAGGCTCTCCACCGACTGGCCGTTGACGAACATCTCGCATCTGTCAGCGGATTTCGCCTTGGCCGACTGGATGGCACCGGCCACTTTGCCGAGGACGCCCCCCTGACTGCTCAATACGGAACCGAAATAGCAGTCGCCGCTCACGCGCAGGCCCTTATAGTTGGCATTGAGATTCTGCTTCGGCGTGTAGGGAGGAAAACTGCCCCGCATGACGGGATCGCCATTGATGGTCAGCTCCAATTGATTGTGATCCACATCGTATTTGCCGCCGAACACCAGCGTGACACCTTCGGCCACGTAGGTCTTCTCCTGGGCGAGTTTGGGGGGGTTGCCGCCACAGCCTACGAGCAGCAGGCCAGTGAAGAGAATTGAGAAGAGTAATGAAGCACGCATTGATCGCTCCTTCCTTTGGAAAAACAACAAATCCAGGCGCAGGCCTGAAACCAGCAAATAACCCTGCCGATCAGTTTGCCGGGTGATTATAAGTATCAGATCCGCAAATCACCAAACTTCGCCTCGTCTCTACCGGTTCGGCCGACGCCAAAGTACTGACCGCACCTGTTTCAGGGCGCCAGTATCTCGGCAAAGTGAAAGCCGGACTTCGAGACCCCTTCCCGCTCATAGAACCGATGCGCATCCACCCGCTGCAGTCCGGAATCGAGATGCAGCTGCGCGCAGCCCTGCCTGGCCGCGTACGCCCGAATCCAGGCCAGCAGGCGGGCACCATGACCCTTAGACCGCTGATCGGCGGCCGTCACCAGGTCATCCACATAGAGGAACTTGCCCCAGGCGAGATTCTCGCCGGTGCGGATACCCGCCACGGCCACCGGCACACCCGCTTCCCGCAGACAGACGAGCCGATAGCCTGCCGCTTCCGCGCGGCGCACACACCCGACAAACTCCCCCTCTGCAATGTGCGGTCGCAGTTCGCTCATCACCGGATAGCAGGCGGCGATCTCCGTATCCGTTTTGACTATGTCTATGTTCACGAAACCCCCTGCGCTGTTTTACTCGCGCCTTGCAGGCCGTTTGCTGTCTGAGCGGATCTGTGTTGCAACCCCGCCCCGACCCGCCTCACGACCTGAGACCAACCATCACGCATCGCTCAACTTCGCAAGTCGCAAAACCGCAGCGCGCAGCAGCGCCCGCGAATAGAACTCATGAAAACCCAGCAAGGCGCGAAACAGCATCCCCATACGCGCCTCCCCCGAACGGTCGACAACCGGCACCACGGCGGAACCGAAGTAGAGCCGGGTCCCATGACCGCCACTCCCCGCCACGCTCATCAGCCATGAGCGTGTGCGCTTCTGAAAGTCGCACATCAGCAACTGGTCATCGGCGCGATCCTCCACCCGCCAGGCCGCAAAATCGTCACGCTGTCCCCGTGCCAGCTCAGCCGCCTCGACATCGGTCGAGGGCTTATGCACGAACCAGGACAACAGCGCCCGTTCAAGCTTGAAGAGCCAGGTCGTGTAGAAAGCCTCGACATAGGCTTCCTGAGAAACCACTTGCGGGATATCGACCGCAAAGCAATCGGTATAGGCACCGGCGCGCCGATAGCGTGCGAGCAGGGTTGATTCCGGCAGTTCACAGGCGGCTATCGAGTGCATCTTTGAGTCCGTATCCAGCATGATGTGAAACGCCGATCGACTGCGGGGCAACTGACTCCGATCCCATCCTCGTCAACGGGAAGGCAGCTGCACCTCGACCTCCTTTGCTCCATAGCCGTGCACCGAATCGTGCGCACGGACGAACACTCGTCCGATACCTTGCGGAATGGCGACCTGGTTGAGCGAACGGGTAAACGGCTGCTCATGGACATGGGGATGCAGCAACGTTCGCGTGGCGAGCAGCTCCCGGTTCGGCCCCAGCACCTCCCAGCGATCGGCGTAGTGATCCCAACCGGCGTCTGCATGGCTGAGGGTCACCGAAAAGTTGCAATCCGTTTCGCCGGAACAACTCACCTCGACCCCCACCACATCAGGTTCGCCGGCGATGGCGGCGAACGCAGAGAGGAGACAGACGACCCACAGTAAAGCGAAAAGAGACCTCGCGTTCATTGTTTCCCTCACGCATCGTGTCATGGCGAACGTTGGCAGCGAACCGGCACGATCTCGCCGCCAGTCATGCACAGCATGGCAGCGGCTGCCAGACTGCCCGCGAAGCCCATCCAGACGACATTCATGATGATCTCTTCTCATTCGCCTGACAGAGGCCGTATATGAAGTCGCCGTCGAATCACTCAAGCCAATCGACTACGCCCCCGTTGTGAGCGTTCACATCCGGAGAGGTGACGCCCGCCCCTTTCAAACTACCGCCCCACAGCCGCCCCGCCGCTGTCCGGTTTATCGTCAGTCTGGGAAAATTTTATGAGACTGACCCCCGAGGTGATCAAGGCATTGACGACTGAAGCCAGTATCCCGACAGCGATCAACCCGAGAATGCCCAACAGCAGAAACTGCAACTTGTCATTTGCGTGAAGCTCAAACTGGGTGTCGTTGACGTGACCGGCCAGAAGCATATCTTCATGGGTAAAATTGACTGTTACCCAGGCGATCAATTCCGAATCGGCTGGTGACTGGATCAGTTGGAAAACCAGGACCGCAATATACAGGAGACTCAAGGCTCCCCCAACGACGAGCGCCAGACCCACCCAATAGACCAGACCCTTAAGGGTACGGCTTTCTTCCTGTTGTATCTTCACTGATCAACCTCAAAGTTTGACATGACAGAGGGTCGAAATAGTCGTTTATCGAGCCGACAACCCGGCATCTCAGCATGATGACGCCAGAGCCTCATGCGCAACCGAGTCCCGCTCTCTGCCCGGCCATCCATTCTGGCTCCCGAGCATTACCCCGAGCCATCACAAACCTCTCAAAGCTCGACCGTCACCGTTCCAGCCGCCCGTGTCGCTTTCGCCCTGGCCTCATCGATATTCGTCCCGCGCGCCAGCGCCACGCCCATCCGGCGTTTGCCCTTGACCTCCGGTTTGCCGAAGAGGCGCAGCTGGGTATCCGGCGCCTCCAGTGCCCGATCGATGTTGCCGAAGCGGACGCTGTTTGAATCGCCCTCCACCAGGATAACCGCGGAAGCCGATGGTCCGTGCTGCTCGATATTCGGAATCGGCAGCCCCAGGATGGCGCGTGTGTGCAGAGCGAACTGGGAGAGGTCCTGGGAGATCATGGTCACCATGCCGGTATCATGGGGACGCGGCGAGACTTCGCTGAAGTAGACCTGGTCGCCCTTGATGAACAGCTCCACGCCGAAGATGCCCCGCCCACCCAGCGCCCCGGTCACCTTCTCTGCGATCTCCCTGGCGCGGTCCATTGCCGCGTCGCTCATCGGCTGCGGCTGCCAGGACTCCTGGTAATCCCCATGCTCCTGGCGATGGCCGACAGGCAGACAGAAACTGGTGCCGCCGACATGGCGGATGGTCAGCAGGGTGATTTCGTAGTCGAAGTCGACGAAGCCCTCCACGATGACCCGCCCGGCTCCGGCACGGCCGCCCTCCTGGGCATAGGTCCAGCTCTTCTCGATATCGGCCTCGCTCTTGATGGTGCTCTGGCCTTTGCCGGAGGAGCTCATGATCGGCTTTACCACACAGGGAATGCCGATCTCGGCGACGGCCCGCCCGAAATCCTCCCGGTTGTCGACGAAACGATAGGGCGAGGTCGGTAATCCCAGCTCCTCCGCCGCCAGGCGACGAATGCCCTCACGGTTCATGGTCAGCCGCGCGGCGTTTGCCGTCGGGATCACTGTGAATCCCTCCTGTTCCAGCTCCACCAGCGTGTCGGTGGAGATCGCCTCGATCTCCGGCACGATGAAATCGGGTTTTTCCAGCTCGATGACCCGCCGCAGTTCATCGCCATCGAGCATCGAAAAGGTGTAGGAGCGATCGGCTACCTGCATTGCCGGGGCGTTTTCGTAACGATCACAGGCGATCACTTCACAGCCGTAACGTTGCAGTTCGATGACCACCTCTTTGCCCAGCTCGCCGGAACCGCAGAGCAGGACTTTTGTTGCAGACGCTGAAAAAGGTGTGCCGATGGTTGTCATGTGGAGTTCCTTGAAAGAAATTAACTTGTTGTTTTAAAAGGGAGACAATCACTCTTTATCGGCTTCGTACGGCAAGCGTTGATTAATTGTTCTTAAGCAATTGTTCGCGTTTTGGCCAAGCGTCTCGCGGTATCGCGAAAGCGCAGTATTTAAACGACTAATCAACCCGCTATAGTGTTGATTTGAATCAAGTGACAGGCAGGACGATCAGTCACGCGATTGCTAGTATATTGCATCCGCAAACCGATACCTACTCCAAAAAACACGGACGTTGTCCCATGCTCGCAAGCGCACTCTTCTACCAACGCCCGACCTCGACAAAGGGATTCCCGTTCGACCTTCCACTTCATTACAGGAGGATTCTCTGCGTCACAACACACTGTGACTGCGCAGCGAAGACCGCCGACGGTATTAAGCCAAGGACAATTAGACAAGGACATACGCCAATACAGGATTTTCACATAAGCAGGAATACGTTATGACCGACTCGCAGGATCTTCAACTGAACGAAGAGCACGCAAGAGCATTCGCATCTGCGCCCATTCTGGTATTTCTCCTCATTGCCGCCGCTGATGGCACGATTGATAAAAAGGAGATCAAGCAATTCCAGCAACTGCTGCTGAAAAAAGAGTACCAAGCCTTGCTCGCCATGATGCAGTTGGCGGACGTCTCGATCAGTGATTACATTCAAGCGTTGCTCTCGGCAGAGACCGACTACATCACTGAACTGCAGAAGGTTTCCGCCGCACTCGACGAGAATCTCTCGCAGGATCGAGCCACGGCGATCAAGCTGATGCTGCTGTCGCTGGGCAAGGGCATCGCAGAATCCTCCGGCGGTTTCCTGGGTGTTTTCGGCAGTAAGATCAGCAAAGAGGAGCGGGTTGCGCTTGCGGTAATCACACAGATCTTCGGTCTTTTTGACGAACAACCCTCCACAAAGCCAGCCGAAGCCACCACCTTGAGCGAACTGCCTGAAAATCTCTACCCCCTGTTGAAACCCTATGAGTGGGGCCTCAATTCCAACGGACACGTGTATATCAACAATGTCTACGGCGACGAGGATATCAGGCCCGATGAACCCGTCGTTGCATTTGCCCTGGATGGCGATCACAACGTGACCTTCATCAACAGCGAGCAGTTGTCTGATGTCGTCTCGGCGGAAATGCTTCGTGAACAGGCATTCAGGAATCTCGACGCGCGACTATCAGAAAAGTGCGCGTGGAAGGAACTCAATATCGAAATCGATGAAAGCCCGGAAGGAACGGTAAATGGTCTTGTCCTCATCGGCGACTACTATTGCGCCGAAGCCATGCTGTCGAAAGCGCTTCTGACCAAGGCGCATGAGCTCCTGGACTCGGCGTTTTTAATCGTTGCGGCACCAGAAAGGGGGAGATGCTTCGCCGTGGCTTCGAACGGCATGCAACAACCCGAGCCATTAAAACTCAACTATATGCAGACTGCGATCAAAGGTTACTTCAATCCCGATCAAGCGCCAATCGCACCGATCCTCTGGCTGGTATGCAACGGCAAGGTCATCGGTCACGCAAGTGGAATGGAGTCCGCCATCGATGAGGTAAAAAGGATCGCCGAAAGTGAAATTGCACAGGAGGACGCACAACTCGTCTACAAAGAGGAGATTCTGGGCGATGCCCAAAGCTACAGTGTGCTGCTGCATGTGGCGGTGAAGGATATTCAGACCATGCTGAAAATCATTCAGCATGGCATCCGAAGCGTTGCCTTACAACACGGTGAGCATCCCGGATTCAGCGGCTCCCTGAAAGTTCAGCTCGAGATTGAGGATCCCGAATACGAATCAGCAATGGAACCTGCTTTGAGAGCTGAAATAGATAGCCTGTTCGAATATCTCACCCATCAAATACAGGAAATTTTCGAAGGCAATTCCTGCGACACAAAGCTGACACTCTCATACAGTCTTTAAGCACATGACGCCACATCTCAAGTTCAACGAATGGCAGGCGATGATTCGCCTGCCATACTACGTTTTCATCGCGGCCTGCTCCCGAGGCGACAGAAAGCTCTCATCGTCGATCGACGTGTTCATCGCTCAAATGAGTGACTACGCACGAGACAACAAAGGGACGCTTTACGGCCAACTCATTGCCGATGCGCTGCTCGAGCACGATTCCATCCTGACGACGACCCTCAAAATGAACGGTACGCAAATTCTCGATGAGTCACGCATGGCCATTTTTCGTTTACGGGAGACCCTGGACAATGAGGCGCGTCTGCGGATAGTCGGGTTTCTGAAACAACTCTACAGCGCACTGGGCGGGACACCCGAGGGCTCTTCATTGGCGCATGCCGTCAACCAATTACTTCAGCTGGAGGCGACCGTCACGGTTTGAGCAATACAAGGAGAGCGCGGGATCGTCTGGCAAGCAAAACGAGCCTGACGCCTTAGCGTTAGTTCAGGCTCCCTCCTTCTCCCGCTGGTGCTCCAGTATCGTCCCGATATTCGCCTCTATCCAATCCGCCAGAAGTTTCACCCGTTCGCCTACCTCCCGGCCCAGCGGCGTGAGACTGTATTCCACATGGGGAGGCACCACCTGATAGGCGGTGCGCAGGACGAACCCGTCATGCTCGAGCCATTGCAGCGTTTGCGCCAGCATGCGCTCGCTGACGCCATTCACCTTGCGCCGCAGCTCGCTGAAGCGGTAGGTACCGCCCAGCAACGCCACCAGAATGAGTACGCCCCAACGGCTGGTGACATGATTGAGCACCTGGCGAGATGGGCATTTTTCAGCAAACAGATCGCCCTTCATGGGGGATTTTGCGGGATTACCGGGCATCACACTTACCTTTCTGTGCGTACTTACGAATAGTTAGCTCTTAGGCTAGTATGCCAGCCTGATCCACTTCATGAAAGGAGAACGACCATGATTGCCATTACCGGCGCATCCGGCCATTTGGGCCGCCTGGTGATTGACCAACTGCTGAAGCAGGTCGCCGCGGACCAGGTGGCGGCACTGGCGCGCACGCCCGCCAAGGTGGCCGACCTGGCAGCCCGAGGGGTACAGGTGAGAGCGGCGGACTACAACCGTCCCGAGACCCTGCTCCCGGCACTCACAGGCGTGGACAAACTGCTGCTGATCTCCTCCAGCGAGATAGGCCAAAGAACCGCTCAGCACCGCAATGTGATCAAGGCGGCGGCAGAGGCCGGCATCGAGCTGCTGGCCTATACCAGCATCCTGCACGCCGACACCTCCCCGCTCGGGCTGGCGAGCGAACACCGGGAAACCGAAGCGCAGATCAAGGCATCCGGAATCCCCTCGGTGATCCTGCGCAACGGCTGGTATATCGAGAACCACACCGCCGGCATACCGGCCGCACTGGAGCATGGCGTCATACTCGGCAGCGCCGCAGACGGCCGTTTCGCCGCGGCCGCCCGCGCCGACTATGCCGCCGCCGCAGTCGCCGCGCTGCTGGGCGAAGACCAGGCCGGAAAGGTCTACGAACTGGCGGGGGACACTGGCTACACGCTGAGCGAACTCGCCGAAACGGTGAGCCGTGAATCGGGCAAGGAGGTCGGTTATCAAGACCTTCCGCAAGGCGACTACAGAGCGGCTTTGATTTCGGCGGGCTTTCCCGAACCCTTCGCTGACCTGCTGGCCGACTCGGATGTCGGCGCGTCCAAGGGCGGCCTCTACGACGACGCTCGCCAGTTGAGCCAATTGACAGGTCAGGCCACCACACCACTGTCGGCGCTGGTGAAGGCCGCGTTGCAAAACTGAGCGGCGCGGCTTATTGGAATCGACCCTGATACATGTCGCGTTCGTCTTGTGAACCACCCCGGGTCAGGGTGGAATGGCGCCACTCCATGACAGACCCGGTGCGGCAAGCCGCACCCTACGGCTTGATCTTGCGTAGGGTGCGGCTTGCTGCACCGTATAGCGCTGTTCGAGACAAACAGATGGAGATTATCCTGAAACCAAAACGACTTGAGTAAGTGCGATTCGGAGCCGAATGCATGTGCCCTGGCCTGAATGACACTTACTTATGCGGTTATTGGAGGGGCAAGGCCCCACCCTACCCCGGATTCGAAGTGTAGGGTGGGGCCCTGCCCCACCAAAACCCGTTACATGGACCTAGTAGAAGGATGTTTTCAAGCCAAAGTAACTGCCTTTGTGCTCCGGCCTCTATATCGCAAGTCGAGAATAGGGCGCCAAGAGGGATATCAACGGGATAGCACACTTACAGCAGATCCCATCCGCATCAAGCGTTTACTTCTTATAGTTTGAGCCGAACCGGTCGCTATAATCAGGAGAGCCCCAATTGGCCAGGAGTGAGTTATGGACGTATCCGGAGTCAGCGCGTCAACCGCCAGCATGTACGCGAATATGCCGGCCCGAACCGAAGCCAGCGTCGCCGTGCAGAAGAAGGCCATGGAGATCCAGGAGCAGACTGCAGCGAAGCTCATCGCTTCGATAGAGCAGAGCGCTCCGAAGCCGAACGCCACCGGACCGGTTGGCGGCAATATCGATATTACCGTCTGATCGTCACAGATAACGCAGCAGGATTAGCTGATACGACAGGGGCCTGGTTCATCCTTGACGGGCTCAACCCGGAGTGGCGTCTGCTCAGGAACATCGAGCCGCAATTTATCCCCCATCTCTGTAAATCCCGGCCAAATGCGGAGGTCGCATAGCCTGGCGCTATTGGCGGTGCGGCAAGCCGCACCCTACGCCTTTGCACGGCGCGGGGTAAGGCTCGACGCCGCTGGAATCGATCCCAGGGTGCAGACACGGCGGCTCTAAGTGCCCGGTCGTGCCAGAAAACTCCGGTATTCGAGCACTTCGGGCGAACCATCCAGCCCGGTCACCCGGAAGGTGATCGGCAGGTCACCGCCTTGCGGCGCTGCCCGTACGAGGACAGAGACGACACCCCGACTGTAACCTTCGATGGACAGGGGTTGGTCCACGCCCACCACCTCCACCGGATCCCTCGCATCCAACTCGATCCGGTAACGCCGGCTCCGATCGCTCTTGTTGAACACCCGCACCTCGTAGCGGTTCTGGATCGATCCGTCACTCAACTGCACGAACAAGGGCTGCCGAATATGCATCACACTCAGCGTCGCCCCGCGCATATGGCCAAGCCCCCAGGAGACCGCCACGACCGCAAGCAGGGAAAACGCGAGAAGCGCCATCACTTGAGGCCGCAGCCAGGCGTTGCGCCGAGTTTTCCCCTGAATCGCATTGAGGGAGGTGTAGCGGATGAGGCCGGTGGGACGATCGATGCGGCGCATCACATTGTCACAGGCATCGATGCAGAGCCCGCAGGTGATACAGCCGATCTGCAGTCCCTCGCGGATGTCCACGCCGGTGGGGCAGACCGCCAGGCATTGGTTGCAGTCGATGCAGGCCCCCTTGGACGAGGCGCCTGTCCGATCGAGGGTGCCGCGCGGCTCACCGCGCTGTACATCGTAGTGGGGTGTCAGTGTGTCAGGGTCGATCAGTGCCCCCTGGATGCGACCGTACGGGCAAAGCCACAAGCAGACCTGCTCACGCATGAAACCGGCCAGGAGATAGGTGCCGAGGGTAAACAGCAAGAGCGTGCTCCAGGCCGCGGGGTGGGCCTGCAGGCTGAGGTAGTCGGCCCACAACTGATAGGCATCGGTGAACCAGGCGGCGAAGCTCACCCCCGTGATCAGGGCGACCACCAGCCAGGCAACGTGTTTCCCCGTCTTGATGGCGAACTTACGCATCGACCAGGGGGCCGCATCGAGGTGATGCCGCTCGCGTGGCGGACCTTCGAAGCGCTGTTCCAGCCAGGTATAGAGGTCGGTCCAGACAGTTTGAAAACAGAAATAGCCGCACCAGGCGCGTCCGGCGACCACGGTGAAGAGGGCCAGCAGCATGGCGAAGAAGAGCAGAACGAGTGCCAGCATCCAGATGTCATCGGGATGGACCGTGGCGCCGAAGAGGTGGAAACGGCCGTTTTCGATGTCGAACAGCACGGCCTGACGCTCTCCCCAGCGCAGGTAGGGCACGATAAAGAATGGCAGCCAGATGGCGGCGGAGAGCCACTTGAGAGTACGAAAACGCCCGGCCACGCGTTTGGCGTGGATCGTGTCCCCTCCAGTATTGACTTGCCAGTCGTCATCGACCGCGAGAGGTGCGGCAATGGCGGCGGAGGGGGCGGCTGATGAACTCACATTGATCTCCTCGTCAGATGATGGACGGGGAGTCTTTAACAAAAGCCATGCCAGATCTGGCGGGTACCGGAAATCTGCAATCAATCCGTGCGCTATGACCAGGTGGATCGGCAAGCCGGGACGGCGCGACATGAGTCTCGCGCGCGACTATTAACTTACTGTTCTAAGGGATTTTATTTTTCATTCCCAGTCTGCAGGGGAAACAGAAATAGATCTGATGGGTAGTGACCGCCAAGTGCGCCGGCGGCACCCGCAGACCCGGACTCTCATACCAGCCCGCGCAACCTCCGATGAGAGGCATAGGTGACAGTCTGTTCGCTTTTTGGAGCTTCGCAATCGCTGGGATCAACTGCTTGCGCAACCATCCCCTGGCCACAGTCAGCCGATACGAGCATGCTCCCGCGCCCTGTGCTGGTCCTCGGTTGGTCTGATCAATGATGCGCAGGGCGGTGTCAGTGCATCACTGGTGTTGATTTCGGCCTGCCTATAGCCGGTGTGCCGGCCCAGCTGGCGTTGCTCTGAGGCTCAACACACTGTATGTGGAATGATCAATCAGGTCCGTTGACGAATTGATGCCGGCGTGCAGTCTGACCAGGCTTCAGGCTATGGTGCGGTGTCCAGGTCTTCATTCTGCTGGTGCGAGGTGATGTTGTGCCGGTGTTGCAGCACAAGGGCTGCGTCAGTGTCCCGCCTCCCTATCAACTCGGTCCCAGGTCTGCCACCTGATCGAAGTAGTAGCTGACATATTCGGAAAGGTTCAGATAATTGAGTACGGCCGGGGTCACATCGGCCCGGCGGCAGCTCTCGCTGATGCTTAGATCCTCCTCGACAAGATCGAGGATCAGCGCCTCCTCTTTCGGAATCTCCGGATCGTATACCAGCACACTGGGCTTGAGCAGCGCCTCGTGGTTGATCGTAACCACGCAGGCGATGCGCTGGTCCGATAGGCGCACGACGGTGCCCGGAGGGTAGATCCCGAGATTGGCGATAAAGGCGGTGAGGATCGTTTTGTCGTATTTGCCCGGTTCCTTTCCATACATATACGACACCGCCTCATAGGGTGAGAGCGAACGCTTGGGATCCGGATGGTTGCACAGTTCATCGTAGCGATCGACGATGGCGACGATTCGAACCAGGGTTCCGACTTTGCCCTTCAAGCCCTTCGGATAGCCACTGCCGTCCAATCGCTCATGATGCTGCCCGATGATGGCGACCGCCTCGTCAGGCAAAACACCGATGCGTTTGGCGATCTCGACCCCCAGTGTGGGATGGCGCTGATAGACCTTCTCCTCCACTGGAGTCAGCGGCTTTTTCTTGAGCAGTATCTGACTTGGGATCTCCTGGTGCCCCAGGTCATGGAACAGCGCTCCGAGTCCGAGCAGATGAAGCTGCTTGGCGTCCAGTCCGAGCTTCTGCCCCAGCAACAGGGATAGGGCGGTCACATTCAGCGAATGGTAGTAGCTGCTCTCGCTCTTGCCCTTGAGGTTGACCAGTTGGATGGTGACTTCGGTATCAACCGTGAGGTCCTTAACCATATCAGCGACCACGTCGTCTGCCATTTCCAGCGCCTGCTTGGGCGAGGCAAACAACACATCCATCACCTTGCGCGTCGACTCAACGGACTTCTCGTAACGCTTCGCGGTTTGGTTCACCTTGCTCCGGCGCGCCTTTAGTACCTTGATACGCTTGCGTTTTTCCTCCCACATGGGATCCTCAGGGCCTTCCTGGATCGGTTCCTCTAGAACGGGGGCCTCGCTATGCGCAAGTGGCATGGCGTCACTTTTATCCGGGTCGTAACGGACGCTGTCAAGGCGCATCCCCTGTAGGGCTTTGAGCTGCTTCTCGGTGCGGATCTTGAAGCTACTGGTGAGAAAGGGATGCTTCATCCACGGCAGATCCAAATGGATATACAGACCGATGCAGAGTTGATCTTTGTGGATCTTCTTATCAGACATTTTGGGTCATATACTCACTCAGTGTAATCCGAACAATCCACTTCGAGCTTGAATGCGCATGACCGCTGACTTCAGTTTACGACTCCTGCAAGAACGATCGCGACGTTTCATCATGTTCGGATCACACTGCGTGAT
>JBNLGI010000152.1:0-5846 GCA_050305975.1 Sedimenticolaceae bacterium
GAGGCGCGTCCGCTGTTGGCGACGGTGATCGCCTTTCTGATCTATGTCGCGGTGACCGGCCTGTCGCTGCCGGGGGCCACCGTGATGACGCTGGCGATCGCTGCGGTGTTCGGCTTCTTCTGGGGCTTGCTGCTGGTCTCCTTCGCCTCCACTCTCGGTGCGACACTGGCCTTTCTGATCTCCCGCTATATCTTTCGCGATGCGGTGCAGCGGCGCTATGGCAGGCGTCTCAAGGCGATCAACGAGGGCATTGAAAAGGATGGCGGCTTCTATCTCTTCTCCCTGCGTCTGGTGCCGATCTTTCCCTTCTTCCTGATCAACCTGCTGATGGGACTGACGCCGATCCGCACCTGGACCTTCTACTGGGTGAGCCAGACCGGCATGTTGCTGGGGACCATGGTCTATGTGAATGCCGGCACCCGGCTGGGCGAGCTGGAGTCGGCCTCGGGCATCCTCTCGCCCGGTCTGCTCGGCTCCTTCGTCCTGCTGGGGCTGTTTCCGCTGCTGGCCAGGCGGCTGCTCTCCCTGGTCAAGTCACGCAAGGCGCTGGCGGGCTGGCGCAAGCCCGATCGCTTTGACCGCAATCTGGTAGTGATCGGCGCCGGCTCGGCAGGGCTGGTGTCGGCCTATATTGCGGCGGCGGTGAAGGCCGAGGTGAGCCTGATCGAGAAGCACAGGATGGGCGGCGACTGCCTGAATACCGGCTGTGTGCCCTCCAAGGCGCTGATCCGCTCGGCACGCATTCTGAGCCAGAGCCGGCGGGCGCGGGAGTGGGGCTTCGATCGCATCGATGTCAGCTACGATTTCGCCAGGGTCATGGACCGGGTGGCGCGGGTGGTGAAACAGGTCGAGCCCCACGACTCCGTCGAGCGCTACCGCGGGCTCGGGGTCGACGTGATCGAGGGGGAGGCGAAGATCACATCGCCCTACAGCGTGGAGGTCAACGGTATCGAGCTGCGCACCCGCAACATCATCGTCGCCACCGGCGCCACCCCCTTGGTTCCGCCGATTCCCGGGCTCGATGCGATCGACTATCTCACCTCCGACAATCTGTGGGCCCTGCGCGCGCTGCCCGCGCGGCTGCTGGTGCTGGGGGGCGGGCCCATCGGCTGCGAACTCGCCCAGGCCTTTGTCCGTTTCGGCAGCCAGGTCACCCTGGTGGAGATGGCGCCGAGGTTGATGATCCGCGAAGACGAAGAGGTGGCCGAGCGGGTCATGCAGCGCTTCCGCGAGGAGGGGATCCGGCTGCTGCTCGACCACAAGGCGACGGCGTTCGTCACCGGGGAGGCTGGTCAGCGGCTGATCTGCGAGCACGCGGGTGAATCGGTCGAAGTGCCTTTCGACCGGGTGCTGGTGGCGGTGGGGCGCAAGCCCAACACAGCCGGCTTCGGGCTCGAGGAGATCGGCGTGACGCTCAACGACAACGGCACCATCCGTACTGACCCCTTCCTGCAGAGTTCGATCCCGACCCTCTACGCCTGCGGCGACGTGGCCGGTCCCTATCAGTTCACCCATACCGCCGGGCATCAGGCCTGGTATGCCGCGGTCAACAGTCTGTTTGGCGGTCTGCGGAGCTTCCGGGTCGACTACTCGGCGGTCCCTTTCGCCACCTTTACCGATCCGGAGGTGGCGCGTGTGGGTCTCAACGAGCAGGAGGCGCGGCAGCAGGGTATCGATTACGAGCTGACCCGCTTCGACCTCTCGGAACTCGACCGGGCCATCGCCGAGGGGGAGGCTGATGGATTGGTCAAGGTGCTCACGGTGCCGGGACGCGACCGGATCCTCGGCGCCACCATCGTTGGCGAACAGGCGGGAGAGCTGATCGGAGAGTTCACCACCGCGATGAAACACGGCTTCGGGCTGAACAAGATCCTCGGCACCATCCACATCTATCCAACCCTGTTCGAGGCCAACAAGTACGCCGCCGGCGCCTGGAAGCGGGCGCATGCGCCGCAACGGCTGCTGGAGTGGGTGGCCCGTTACCACGCCTGGCGCAGGGGTTAGGTGAGCGGTGGGGCAGGGCCCCACCGATCGATTGACTATGCCCAAGCCGTCAAAGCAGTATCAGGCCCTAACCGCTTTACAATAATCCGCTTCGGCTATAAAAACATTGCGTCACGGAATGGCCACCCTCAAGCGCGATCCGCTAGGGTTCGAGAGCGGCGCTCTTCTCGTGAAAATGTTCTGTGATATTCTGAAATCATCATGACAAAACAGAAGATGCATGCAGAGGTCTTCCTCATGCCGTTATACCGTTTTGCTTTTCTGCTGTTGCTGCTGATATCGATAACCGCTTCGGCCGGAGAGGGGGCTTGGCAGGGCTCTCTACAGGACGGCAGCAGCATCACCATCGATCCAACCACCAACAAGGCGACGCGGACCCTGGATGGGGAGAGTACGCCGCTCTGGAGCGGGGTGCATCGACTCAACAACGGCGCCGTGATCATTGTGCGCGACGGAGTGGTGGTGCGGGACGAGACCGTGATCGAGGCTCAGCAGGAGCAGCAGCGCAATCACCTCAACGCCGCCTGCCTGCAGCTGGTGACCAAGGTCTGCGGGCCCCACAACGAGTGCGATTCGGGCCCGGCCTGCGACCCGGCCAGACAGCTGCTGGTGATGGAGCGCGATGAACTCAGCGGCAGCTGGTCCGGCGCCACCCTGGAGAGTTCGACCCTCTGCCTGGAGGCGCTCGGTAACGAAAACTACTTCACCCCCTGTACCCGCCGCGACATTACGGCAGACAGGTCCCCCTGTGAACGGTTGGCGGCGAGGGTCTGCGGCGAGGAGGGTTTCTGCTCCGCTGCGCAGGGCTGCGATGCGGCGCGTCAACTGATCGGTATGGAACAGCAGGATCTTTTCGAATTCCCCGGCAGGCCGAGCAATACCAGCGTACAGTGCCGGCAGATGTTGCGTGAGCCGACCGAGGTCTTCGCCGGCTGCGACCGTTAGCCTTCTCGCTCTGGAT
The DNA here is from genome assembly GCA_050305975.1 of Sedimenticolaceae bacterium. Taxonomy (GTDB): domain Bacteria; phylum Pseudomonadota; class Gammaproteobacteria; order Chromatiales; family Chromatiaceae; genus Thiodiazotropha. The sequence goes on from JBNLGI010000152.1 coordinate 2,966, forward strand.
CAATCCCTAGCGCCGTAACAGCCAGAGGATCAGGCTGATGAGAGCGCTTACCAGAATCATGCTGGTGAGCGGCAGGTAGAGACGGAACTTCTCCCGCTCAATGACGATATCCCCAGGCAGCCTGCCCAGAGGCAGGCGATCGAGCCAGGGCCAAAGCAGGCCTATCAGGATGGCGGTCAGACCCGCCAGGATAAGTACTTTCTGCATCTTTCCCGGGATTCCGAAGCTGTCGACCTTATGCTGGAGAAGCGCGCGTAGTCGAGGTTTTTGACATCACTAATCATCTAAAGATCAATAAGATAGTAGGGGTCTTTTGTAAGTGGGCGGTTTATGACCGGTTTTTGACAGCCCGATCGTCGCCTTTTTTTACAGTATCAGGAGAGCGGGTTTAGAAAGAACGCTTAACACGCTGAAAAAATAGACAATTATTCTTGTGGCATTAATTCTGCATTACTCAAAGTAAGAGTCTCAGTAGGAGCAGATAGATGCTGAATTTCAGATGGACAAATCATGCGTGGCCAGAGGATCCGGCCTGGCCTGATCCCTACGACAACGATCCATACGACATTACCCCCCGTTAACCACTTTCCGGGTTCCCTGGCGGCATGCGTCAGGGAGGACATGTTCCCAGGGAAACCGGACCTATCTCCCACCTTTTTTCCTATCGGCATCGCTTTCTGAAGCGTGCTTCCGATTTCATCCGCTCACGATCGGGATAGACAAAAAAAGCCCGGTTGGTAGCCGGGCGCGAAGATCACAAAAGGAGGAGTTGTGAAAAAAATCAGTGGATGAAGAGACCTCCGTTGACCGGCAGATTGGCGCCGGTGATGTAGGTGCTCCCCTCATCCGCCAGGAAGGCAACGGCTTGAGCGATCTCTTCGGGTCGTCCCATGCGGCGCATCGGAATGCCGCTGACGATGGCTTCGCGCACGTCGTCGCGCATGGCCGCGGTCATGGCGGTCTCGATGTAGCCGGGTGAAACGGTGTTGACGGTCACGCCCTTGGCGGCGCCTTCGTAGGCCAGGGCCATGGTGAAACCGTGCATGCCGGCCTTGGCGGCGGAGTAGTTGGCCTGACCGAACTGACCGCGCTGGCCGTTGACCGACGAAATGTTGATGATGCGGCCGAAGCCACGCTCGACCATGCTGTTCCAGACCGGCTGGGTGACGTAGAAGACACTGCTGAGATTGGTGTCGATGACGGCATCCCACTGCTCCACGGTCATCTTCTTCATGGTGCTGTCGCGGGTAATGCCGGCACAGTTGACCAGGATGTCGACCGGGCCGAACTTCTCGACGATCTCGTTCATGAGGGCGGCCCCGCCCTCGGCGGTGGAGACATCGCCGGCGAGTACCGCCACCTCGACGCCGTTGGCCTTCATGTCGGCAACCCAGGCATCGATGCGGTCCGCCTCGGAGGGGTGGCAGGTGGCGACCACTTTGGCGCCTTCATTGGCCAGACGCGCACACACTGCGGTACCGATACCGCCCATACCGCCGGTGACGACAGCGAGTCTATCTTTACTGCTCATTCTTAATCTTGCCTCCAGTATCATTAACTCAATGTTGTCAGCCAACGAGCCGGGCTTGCCGGCTGACAAGATGAAGCTACAAGAAAAAACCGGCGGGAATATCCCGCCGGTGTTTCCGCTCGATGGGGCCGATCAGGCAGCCTTCTCGACAGCCTTGGTGACCTGCTCGTTGACGGAGGAGAGGCTGCTCTCGAACCAGGCGCGAACCTCTTCGCCGGTCTTCTGGCCCATCTCCACCGCGTCACGGGTGTTGTTCACCATCTCTTCGCCGATCTTGCGGGTCAGGTCCATCTGGCCGCGAACCACCTCATGGTAGTCCTTGGCTTCGGAGACCAGCTTGATCTGCTCCAGGCTGGAGTTCATCAGGCTGGTGTAGGCCTCGATCTGCTTGTCGACGGCCTGGTTCCAGGCCTTCAGGGTGATGTCGGTGAGCTGACGGAAACTGTCGTAGCCCTTGCTGTTGATCTCGTTGATCATCTCGATGTTCTCTTTCGCCTTGGTCATGGTCGTATGCTCCTGTGCAGGGTGATTGTGCAATGCAACATTGTTGCAATGCAGCATAGGACGGGGCCGGGGGCTTGTCAAGAAAAAATTGTGCGGCGCACAAAATATTATTCGGAAGCTAGGGGAGAGTCTGGGGTGGTTGCAACGAAATGCTAAAAATATTTATTTCTAACAGATAGTTAGCATTCGCTGACGGGAGGCGGGAACAGCGCGTCTGCTAGCTGTCCTCCTGCTTGCTCGGCTTGATTCCTGCCGCACTGAAGAAACTTTTTTGCAGATCGGTCCACATTTTCATGTTCTGCTGGGCCATGTTGGTCATGACACTGAAGGGATCCTCGCCCAGATTCTGGCGAAACTGCTCCTGCTGTTGGGTGAAGAGGCTGAGGCTCTGTTCCAGATAGCGGCCGAAGATGCCCTGCAGGGTGCCGCCGTAGAAGCGAATGATCTGGGAGAGCATGCTGGCGGTGAACAGGGGTTCGCCGCCCGATTCCGACTCCAGGATGATCTGCAACAGGATGTTGCGGGTGATGTCCTCCTCGGTGGTGGAGTCGATCACCTTGATCGCGGCGCCGTGAATAATCAGCTGGCGCAGCTGGGAGAGGGTGATGTACTTGCTCTCTTCGGTGTCGTAGAGCCGGCGGTTGGGGTACTTCTTGATGATGCGCTCGGACATGGGCGGTGGCTTACTTTTGTGGGACTGTCGGCCAGTGTAACCCAATCGCAGCCCGGAGAAGAAACGGAATGAGGGCTGGTCTTGCAAACGGCTGTTTCGCAAAGTCTGCTTCAGGGCCGTAGAGACGGTGCGGCAAGCCGCACCCTACAGGTCATCCAGGCGTAGGGTGCGGC
>JBNLGI010000153.1:0-6742 GCA_050305975.1 Sedimenticolaceae bacterium
CATGGTGCCCAGCGGCGATCTGCGCGATGCGCGGATGAAACTTGCCGGCCAGGGTTTGCCGCAATCGGGCTCGGTCGGCTTCGAACTGATGCAGGAGGAGACCGGTTTCACCACCAGCCGTCTGGTGGAGACGGCCCGCTATCAGCGCGCCCTGGAGGGTGAACTGGCCCGTTCCATCACGACCATGGCCAGTGTCGAGTCGGCGCGGGTCCACCTGGCCACGCCCAAGCAGTCGGTCTTCATCCGCAATCGCAAATTCCCCAGCGCCTCGGTGGTGGTGAAGCTCTATCCGGGGCGCACCCTCGAAAAGGGCCAGGTGGAGGCGATCTCCCATCTGGTAGCCGCCAGCGTGCCGGAGCTGGAGGTCGGCCATGTCACCGTGGTGGATCAGCGCGGTCATCTCCTCAGTTCCAAGCAGGACTATCGCGAGATGGAGCTCAACAGCAGCCAGTTCGAATTCACGCGGAGTCTGGAAGACCACTACAAGCAGCGCATCGAGGATATCCTGGCCCCCCTGGTGGGACGCGACAATCTGCGCGCAGAGGTTACGGCGGACCTGGACTTCACCATCACCGAACAGACCCAGGAGTACTACAACCCGGACGCCAACGCCCTGCGCTCGGAGCAGATCAACGAGCAGCGCAGCCTGCTGAGCGAGGTCCAGGGCGTGCCCGGAGCGCTTTCCAACCAGCCGCCGGCGGCGGGTGTCGCTCCTGAAGTGGCCGGCGCTGGCGCTGTCGGCGAGGAGGGCGGTACGCCGCTCAATACCAGCAAACGGGCCACCCGCAACTACGAGGTCGACAAGACCGTCAGCCACACCCGCCTGCCCAACAACCGTCTGCGTCGACTTTCCGTCGCCGTGGTGGTCAACGACCGTACCGTGCCCGGCGAGGACGGTCAGCCGATAGTGGTCGAGCGGACCCCCGAAGAGATCACGCGCATCGCCAATCTGGTCAAGGATGCCATCGGTTTCGACATGATGCGGGGCGACAGCGTCCAGGTCGTCAGCGAGCCCTTCTTCACCCCGGCGGACCCCGAGCCGCTGCCGGAAGTGCCCATGTGGGAGGAGACCTGGTTCTGGGATCTGGTACGCCAGGCCGGCGGTTGGTTGCTGGCGCTGCTGCTGATTCTGCTGGTGCTGAGACCGGCCATGTCGCGTCTGTTGCGTCAAGCCGCCGTGGTCCATACTCACCATGAGATGGCCACCGCCGGCGCGGGAGCCGGAGGGGTCGGCGGTTATCCCGGAGGCTACGCGGGGGCCGGACAAGCCGGTGGCGAAATGGCCGGGCTGGAGGCGGATGACGGCTCCCTCCATCTGCCGGGGCCGCGCAGTTACGAGAAGACCCTGGACGCCGCGCGTAATATGATCGCCGAAGACCCGAAGCGGGTCGCCCAGGTGGTGAGAAAGTGGATCTCAGAAGATGGCAGACACTAAACAGAAAACAGCCGAACCGGTCCCCGTTTCAGTGGACGAAGTGACCAAGATAGGGGGCGTGGAACGCGCCGCCATCCTGCTGCTGGCCCTGGGCGAGAAGGATGCGGCGGAGCTGCTGCGCCACATGGGGCCGAAGGAGGTGCAGGATGTGGGCCTGGCCATGGCCAGTCTGACCGATGTCACCACCGACACCATGGAAGGGGTGATGCGCCAGTTCGTCTCCACCTTGGAGAAGCAGACCGCCCTCGGCCTCGGTTCCGACGAATATATCCGCAACATGCTCACCAACGCCCTGGGCGAGGACAAGGCGGGGGGCGTCATCGACCGCATCCTGTTGGGCCGCAACAGCAAGGGTCTGGAGCAGCTCAAGTGGATGGACCCGCGCGCCATCGCCGAGCTGATCCGGCTGGAGCATCCCCAGATCATCGCCATCGTGCTCTCTTTTCTGGAGAGCGACCAGGCGGCGCAGGTGGTCAGCCAGTTCCCGGAGCGGGTGCGCACAGACGTCATCATGCGCATCGCCACCCTCGACGGCATCCAGCCCGCAGCCCTGCAGGAGCTGGACGAGATTCTGGAGAAGCAGTTCTCCGGCGCCACCAACGTGAAGTCTTCGAATCTGGGCGGGGTCAAGACCGCCGCCGAGATCCTCAACATGCTCGACGGCGCGGTGGAGAGCAAGCTGATGGAGGAGATCATCGAGGTCGACGCCGACCTGGGTCAGGAGCTGCAGGACAACATGTTCGTGTTCGAGAACCTGATCGACGTCGACGACCGTGGCATCCAGACCCTGCTGCGCGAAGTCAGCACCGAACAGCTGCTGCTAGCCATGCGCGGCGCCGACGAAGCGCTCAAGGACAAGATCTTCAAGAACATGTCCAAGCGCGCCGCCGAAATGCTCAAAGACGATCTGGAGGCGGCCGCGCCGGCCAAGCTCAGTGACGTCGAGGCCGCTCAGAAGGAGATTCTCGTGGTAGCCCGCCGCCTGGCCGACGCCGGTGAGATCAATCTGGGAGGCGGCGGTGATGAGTTCATCTAAGTCCGATTCCGATCCGGCGGCCCTGGTCAGACAATGGCTGCCCCCGGACATCGACGGCGGCAAGGTGGGCGAGCAGCGTACCCTGCAGCCGCCGTCGGCCCCGCCCACGGCCCAGGAGCTGGAGCGGCTGCAGAAGGCGGCCTATGAGGAGGGTTACGAAAGCGGACGCCGGGAAGGATTCGAATTCGGCCACAAAGAGGGTCTGGAGCAGGCCAGGAAGCAGCTGGAGCACTATGCGCAACAGTTCGAGCGCCTGCAGAAGAGCTTCGAACAGCCCCTGCGCGAGCTTGATAACCAGGTGGAGCGTGAGCTGCTCTCCCTGATCATCGCCATCGTGCGCCAGCTGGTGCGGCGCGAAGTGAAAAGCGACCCCAACCTGATCATCGGCGTGGTCCGCGAGGCCCTCTCCATCCTGCCGGTCAACTCCCGCAACGTGCGTCTGCTGGTGCACCCCGAAGATGCGGATCTGATTCGCGAGATCTACGCCCTGGGTGATAACGAAGTGGGCTGGCAGTTGGTGGAGGACCCGGTGATCGACCGCGGCGGTTGCAAGGTGGTGACCGAAACCTCGCAGATCGACGCCACCCTGGACTCCCGGCTGACCAGCCTGATCGCACCCCTGCTGGCGGGTGCGCGGGCGGTCGACGAGCGGGAGGGCGATTGATCATGGAGATGCTGCTGGGCAAAGATCGTCAACAGCTCTGGGCAGAGCGCCTGAAGCGCTACGAGGACCGACTCGGTGACGATCGCGGCCTGGTGGTGGAGGGGCGCCTGACCCGCATGGTCGGCCTCACCCTGGAGGCGATCGGCTGCCGTGCCGCCATCGGTGGGCAGTGTGACATCGTCAGCAGCAACGGCACCCATATCGAAGCCGAGGTGGTGGGCTTCGGCGGGGAGAGCCTCTACCTGATGCCCACCGGCGACATCCAGGGGCTGGAGCAGGGCGCGCGGGTGATTCCCACCGGCCGGGTCTGCGAGGCGGTGGTCGGCGACCACCTGCTGGGCCGCGTCATCGACGGCGCCGGCCTGCCATTGGACGGCCTGGGCGCGATTCACAGCGACGAACACCGGCCGCTCACCGGCAAGACCTTCAATCCGCTGGCCCGCACGCCGATACGCGAGCCGCTCGACGTGGGCGTGCGCGCCATCAACGCCCTGCTCAGCGTGGGCCGCGGTCAGCGGCTCGGCCTGTTCGCCGGCTCGGGTGTGGGCAAGAGCGTGCTGCTCGGCATGATGACCCGCTATACCAACGCCGACGTCACCGTGGTGGCGCTGATCGGCGAGCGCGGACGTGAGGTCAAGGAGTTCGTGGAGAACATCCTCGGCAAGGAGGGCTTGAAGCGGGCCGTGGTGGTGGCGGTGCCGGCCGACAACCCGCCTCTGAGGCGCATGCACGGCGCCATGCTGGCCACCAGCATCGCCGAGTACTTCCGCGACCAGGGCAAGCACGTGCTGCTGCTGATGGACTCCCTGACCCGATATGCCCAGGCCCAGCGCGAGATTGCCCTGGCAATCCACGAACCGCCCGCCACCAAGGGCTATCCGCCGTCGGTCTTCGCCAAGCTGCCGCAGCTGGTGGAGCGGGCCGGCAACGGCGACAAGGGGGGTGGCTCGATCACCGCTTTCTACACCGTGCTGACCGAGGGCGACGACCAGAACGACCCCATCGCGGACGCGGCGCGGGCCATTCTCGACGGCCATATCGTGCTCTCGCGGCAGCTGGCCGACAGCGGCCACTATCCCGCCATCGACATCGAGGGCTCCATCAGCCGGGCCATGAACGACATCACCACCTATAGTCATCAGGAGGCCGCCCGCTCCTTCAAGCATCTATACTCCCTGTATCAGCAGAATCGGGATCTGATCAACGTGGGGGCCTACGAGCAGGGCAGCGACGAACAGATCGACATGGCGATTTCGGCCATGCCGGCACTGAACGGTTTTCTGCGGCAGGATATGCACACGCCGGTAAATCTGGCGCAGAGCCTGGAACAGCTGGAAGAGCTCTTCCCGGACCAGGAGGAGGAGATCGAGGTTCCCGACACTCTCCACTTGCCGCAAACCCTGAATCATCAGCGAGGATAATCCGCCATGTCACCCTCCAAGCGGCTCAAGCCGGTACAAAAAGTCGCCGCCACACGGGAGCGCAACGCGGCCCGTAGCATGGGTCAGGCGCGTCAGCATCTGGCGCAGGAAGAGGCGAAGCTGGCGCAGTTGAAACAGTATCACCAGGAGTACCTGGAGCGCTTTCAAGCCGTCGCTTCCCAGGGCATGAGCGCCACCCAGCTGCAGGAGTACCGGGCCTTTCTGGCCAAACTGGATGCGGCGATTCAGCAACAGGAGAAAGTGGTGGCCGCGAGTATGGCGAAACACACCACGCACAAGGACGACTGGAAGCAGAAACACACCCGCACCCAGGCCTTGGGCAAAGTGGTGGAGCGTTACCGCAAGGAAGAGCTCAGGGCCGAACACCGCAGCGAACAGAAGGAGAACGACGAGCACAACACGCGCTCGAAATGAGACCCGCCTTCGGCAACGGACCGGTTTACCGATAGCGAACGCACAGGTTATAGCGCCAGGGGTTTGACCGGCGCCTCCATCCAGCTGTCGTCCTGTGACCAGTCGAACCCGGGGTCGTCCACGAACAGCTCCACTTCATTGCCGTCCGGGTCTCGCAGATAGAGGCTCTGACTCACGGTGTGATCCGACATGCCCTCCAGGGGATAGCCCAGGGCCACCAATCGATCCCGTACCTGGCGCAGTGCTTCCAGGTCGTCACCGATGCGCCAGCCCACATGGTAGAGGCCGATACGCCGGCCCTTGAGAGGACCGTCAGCCTCGCCCACCTCGATCAGCAGCAGCTCGTGATGCGAACGACCGCCAGTCAGCACGGCGGCGCGATTGTTGAAGATTTGGCCTTTCACCTGCAGGCCGACCGCCTGCGAATAGAACCTGAGCGAGGCTTCCAGATCGCGTACGTAATAGACCACATGTCCGAGTTCAGTCATAGGCGATTCAAATCGTCTGTTCGAGTTTCTGGCGCAGGAGGTGGATCAGCTGCTCCGCATTGTCCTGCAGTTCCGGTGGAATGATCTCGAAAAGATACTCCATCTCGTCGAGCGCGGTCACGATTTCGTCCCGCTCCGACAGGGAATCGAGTTCGAGGGAGAGCCTCTGCATATAGGCGTAGGGGTCTATGCCGTTCATGAGTCATATGCCTCTCATGGAAGTCAGTGTCGTGCGGCTGTGGGGGCGGCGAATCCCATCACGGTCGCTATTGCTGCATCATGATCATCAGACGCCAAGGATGCCTTCGAGTTCTCCTACTGGCCGCTGAGTGTCTTGCCAGCAAGCCTGGCTGCCCGACCATTCCCATGGGCTGTGTTGGCCTATACTGGTCAGACAGTTCATTACACCTGAATCGGCCCAACGCATGGTATTCTCGACGCTTCCAATCATGAAGGCGGATATACGACCATGCCCCTGTTCCTTCGTAACCGAGGATGTTGACTGAGGTGCCAGATCCATCGCGTCCTGACAGCGTCTACTTTTTCGCCACCTGCCTAGTGGATCTCTTCTATCCCAAAGCTGGCTTGGCGGGCATGGCGCTACTGAAGCGGGAGGGTCTGTCGGTGATCTTTCCCCGCGATCAGACCTGCTGCGGACAGCCTGCCTACAACTCGGGATACCGGGAGGAGGCGCGCCGGGTGGCGGCGGCGCAGCTCGGCCTGTTTCCCGCCGACTATCCCATCGTGGTTCCCTCGGGCTCTTGTGCCGGGATGATGAAACACCACTATCCCCGACTGTTCGAGGGTACCGATCGGTACGCGCAGGCGGTGGCAGTCGCTGCGCGTGTCTGGGAGCTCACCGGTTTCCTCAACGATGTGCTGCGGATCAGTCTGAAAGATACGGGCGAGCCGATACGGGTGGCCCTGCACACCTCCTGTTCGACGCGCCGCGAGATGGGCATGGCCCAGGCGGCGGAGTCGCTGCTGGCGCAACTCGACAGGGTGGAGCTGGTGGAGCAGGACCACAAGGCGGAGTGCTGCGGTTTCGGCGGCACCTTCGCCGTCAAGCAGCCGCAGATCTCCGCCGCCATGGTGGAGGACAAGACCCGGGCCCTGCGCGACAGCGGCGCGCGACTGGTGGTGAGCCAGGACAGCGGCTGTCTGATGAATATCGGCGGTGCTTTCGAATGGCAGGGTGAAGGGCCCGAGACCCGGCATATCGCGGAGTTTCTCTGGGAGCGCAGCGGTGGCGAGTGATTTTCA
>JBNLGI010000154.1:0-25578 GCA_050305975.1 Sedimenticolaceae bacterium
GGCACCTATGCGGGGAAGAGCGAGTTTCACGAGCATGCCATGAAGATCGTCAAGCCGGTGGGCAACCGGGTCAAGCAGGCCGAGGCCGACCACTACGGCAGCGACTGCCCGATGGCGGGACACCATATCGAGAACGGACTGCGTGACGGTCGTGCCCCGGAGCACCCCATCAGCATGGTCAGAAAGGCCTACGGGATCTGGTTCGGAAAAATAATTCAGCAAGAGGAACAGCAATGTCGAACGAAGGTTATCACGAGCCGGTCGAGCAACTCAGCAGCGAGACCCGCGACATGCACCGCGCCATCGTCTCCCTGATGGAAGAGCTGGAGGCGGTCGACTGGTACAACCAGCGCGTGGACGCCTGCAACGATCCCGAGCTGCGTGCCATCCTGGCCCACAACAGGGACGAGGAGAAGGAGCATGCTGCGATGGTGCTGGAGTGGATCCGCCGCCGGGATCCGGCCTTCGACCACGAGCTCAAAGACTACCTCTTTACCGATAAAACCATTGCGCACGATTGAGACTATGCAGGAGCGACCCATGACCCATCTGTCCCATGAAGACCTCTACAGCCTCGAGGAGTATGCGCGCATCCGTCCCGATTTCCGCGCCAAGGTGATCGCGCACAAGAAGCAGCGCCGCCTGCCGATCGGTCCCAACGCCGCGCTCTACTTCGAGGACGAGCTGACCATGCAGTACCAGATCCAGGAGATGCTGCGCATCGAGAAGATCTTCGAACCCGACGGTATCCAGGACGAACTCGACGTCTACAATCCGCTGATCCCCGACGGCATGAACTGGAAGGCCACCTTCATGATGGAGTACGACAAGGTGGACGAGCGCAAGGCGGCGCTGAGCCAGCTGGTCGGTATCGAGTCCAATATCTGGATGCAGGTGGAGGGATTCGACAAGGTGCGCCCCATCGCCAACGAGGACCTGGAGCGCTCGACGCAGGAGAAGACCTCCTCGGTCCACTTCCTGCGCTTCGAACTCAGCGAGGAGATGATCACCGCGCTCAAGGGCGGAGCCAAACTCTCCGCAGGCATCGACCACCGCAATTACAACATTCAGGTCGACGAGGTGCCGGCCGAGGTCAGGGCATCGCTGGTGGGTGACCTACACTGAGCCGAATGCTTCGACACGGCGTATAAAAGGAGGCTTGATGCCTCCTTTTTCATGTCGGCTCCAGCGGCTTCAATCCGGTGGCGCGGGTAGTCGGCCATCCACCAGAAACTGCTTGCGCGGATAGATGCGCGTACCGCTCGCTTTGTTGTAGAAGGCCACCTCCTCCTCACTCACATCGCACAACCACGCCTGTTTCCAGCGCGGACCCGGCTCGACGAAGGGCGCGGCGGTGAAGAGTCCGATATTCAGCCCGCCTTCGGGATCCCTGGCCGAGCGGTAGATGAAGAGTTCGATACCGGCGGCGCGCATCTCGCTGCCGAGCTGCTGCGTCTCCGCGTAGCTCTGCCGATTCGTCAGACGCTCGCTATAGGCAGCGAATGGGGCCTGGTGCAGACTCAAGCCCCGATCGCTGGCGTAACCTGCGCCGAACAGGCTGTGTTCGGTGCTGAGACGGCCGCCAGGCGGCGGCTCGCTCATGCCCGACCAGAACACCAGCCGGTAGAACGCGGTCTCTGCCAGGACCGGCTCCAGGCCCAGCGCGCCATAGAAGAGACTGGGCTCGTAGCGGCTGCCGAAGCGCGAGCCGTACGCCAGCGGCGGATAGCGAAATGGGGAGGCGAGCAGATAGTCCAGATGCCGCGCCGCGGCCGGTATTGGCGGCTTGCTGGTTTCCAGCAGCTGCTCCAGCAATGCCTGCTCGGCCAGATCATCGACCAGCATGCGGGTGGCGATCTGCTCCTGGCTCTCCACCATCCGCAGCAGCTCTCCCTGGTGCCGATACGGGACAACCGCCTCCCTGCAGGCCGCCCAGATGTCCATCAAACCTTACCGCGCATCGCATCCAGATATTCGACCAGGCGCATCAGGCCCGGGATGGTCTTCATCTGCTCGGCCGGCACCCCGCCGGTGTGTCGGTTGGCCGTCTGCATCCAGTGCCGAAGATCGGCAGGCTTGCCGCCCACCAGCACATAGAGGCTGCGGTAGAGACGGATCACCAGCAGGGCCAGCTCTCCCGCCTTGCTCTGCGGGTCGATCCCCGCCCGGTGGAACGCCGTGCGGTCGCGCCCGATGACCTGTCCCAGCGCCTCCTGGGTCAGGCCCAGGGCTCGTCCTGCATTGAGCAGCGCCTTGGTCAAGGTGGCCGATTCATTGGGTTTGAGGAGCGTTTGGGTGTTCATGCCATCTTCCGCAAATACAACATATACTTTATATAGCCACAGAATGATGCATTTGCAACAACGGAGATGGTTTTCAGCGACAGGGGGGCGGCTGCCCGCCCCCCCGTCAAGGCTCAGAATTGCCAGTTGAGCTGAGCGGAGAGGATGTTGACGTCCGACTCGTAGGTGCCTGTAAGGACATACCCATTGGCGTCCGTCGCCTCGATCGGCGTGTCGCTCACGAAAAGATGCGCTAGTGCGAAATCGAGCGACATGGCAGGGGAGGCCGCATAGGTGAATCCGGCGGCCAGCCACTTTCTGTCGTTGCCGGGAATTCTCGGTGTACGATACTCCGCGCTGGGAATCGGGGTCTGGTCATACGCGATACCGCCACGCCATGTCCACTGGGGGTTGTGACGATAGTTGAAGCCAACCGAAAGCTTATAGGTATCGTCCCAGTTCTCGGGCTGTACGCTATCCGTGGTGGAGTTATCGAGTTTGATCCGCAGCTCGTCGAAGCTGCTCCATTGGGTCCAGGTCAGGTCCGCCATCAGATCCCATTTGGGTGCCAGACCGGTGGTCACGCTCATCGAGAGACTCGCCGGAAGGTCGACCGCCGCGCTGGCGCCGCCCGCCGGTAGCGCGGAGGTAAGCACCGAAGGCAGCGTGATCCCGGCGGGACCGCTGAACTCCGCCGTGCCCGTCAGCTCCTGCTTGACCTTCGAGCGGTAGGCCGCACCGACTCGCGTCTGCGGACTCACTTCGTAGAGCAGTCCCAGGTTGAATCCGTAGCCCCAATCGTCGCCCTCTATGACGACTTTGCCATCCGTCGTCGTGGTACCCGGCGTGGTCAGCCCCAAACCGCCGCAAACCAGCGGGATCATGGGCGCGGGCACATTATTGAGACACATCGCACTATAGTCCAAGGCATTGCTCAGCTCGGCGGTCGCACGCATGAAATTCAGCCCCGCGCCAAGCGAGAGCTGGTCATTGAACTTATAGGCCACGGAAGGATTGATGTTGATCGTCGCAACTTCCGATTTGATGGCGTGATATCTCCCCACCCAATCACTGTCATACTCCGTGGCGAGTCCAAACGGCGCACCGATTCCCAGCCCAACCCTGAGGTTCTCATTGAGTTCATGGGAGATATAGAGACTGGGCACCAGAGCGGCAGCGCCGGCATCGCCGCCGTTACTGCCGTTTATCGGCAACACACCGGCGATGCTGGCGCTGCCGGAAAACTCGGAGGAGGGCTGAATCAGATGCCCCCCCACTACCACCTGAGTCCCTTTCAGGCGCGACATCCCGGCCGGATTGAAAAAGATAGTGGAGGCGTCTTCGGCCGATGCCGCTCCCCCGGAGATGGCGCTGCCTACCTGCTTCACGCTCTGTTCGACCAGGGCAAACCCCGAGGCACCAGCCTCTCCGAACATACCCAGTGCCACGCCGGCAGCCACCAGCGACACCCCATACTGCTTAGACTTCTGCTGCTTCATTTGACCCTCTCATGCGAATGGACTCGAACAGCCGCCGGTTGTGGTCGGCTGCCCTTTGCCAATAGACGCCACTATGTTCAACTCCCTCTCGATTGACGTTCTATGGCTGAACCCGGCCCTGATCCCCTTGGCCGGAAAACCTGCCCGAATGTCCGTTCCGGTTCTTGCGAATACCGCAACAGCCCCTCCCGACAGATCGAATCACGCCGCCTAGCAGCTCCAGGCCGCACGGCTATTCACCCACTATCGCGGCAACGGGTGAATGCGGGTCAGTGACCCTCATAGAGTTTCGAGACCGGCTCCGCCAGATGCTCCAGCACCTGGGATCGCTTCAGCTTCAGGGTCGGCGTCATCAGGCCGTTCTCCACCGACCAGGGCTCGAAGCTCAGATGGATCCTCACGATGCGGGCGTAGCCGGGAAACATTCTGACCTGCTCGGCGATCCTCGCCAGCACCGCGTTCTCCACTTCCGGCCGCTCCAGCACCCGGTGCTGGTTCGGGTCGACTCCCAGGGATGCGGCGAACTCAGGCCATATCTCCGGATTGAGAATGCAGATGGCGGAAAGAAAGGGCTTCTGTTCACCCACCACCATCGCCTGTTCGATCAGCGGGTCGAGGGTGATGGCCATCTCCATATCCGCCGGCGACACCTTCTCTCCATTGCTGAGGACGATGATCTCCTTGATGCGGCCGGTGATATAGATGTGACCCTGGGCGTCGATGCGCGCCTTGTCGCCGGTATGCAGCCAGCCGTCGGCATCGACCACGCGTCCGCTGGCCTCCCGGTTGTTCCAGTAGCCCAGCATGATGTTGGGGCCCCGAGCCAGCAGCTCATCATGCTCGCCGATCTTCACCTCCACACCGTCCAACACGCACCCTACGCTCTCCGGTACGTTGTCGTGCAACCGGTTACAGGAGATGATCGGCGAGCTTTCGGTCAGCCCGTATCCCTGCAGGATCGGCACCCCCAGACCGATGAAGGCGCGGGAGATAGGCGCCACCAGTGCCGCGCCGCCGCTGACTGCCACCCGCAGACGCCCGCCCAGCCGGCCGGTGATCTTCCGCGCCACCAGCCGATCGAGTAGCGGCCACAGCAGCAGGGAGGGGCTCCAGCCGGCACGCCCCTGCTGGAAATTGAAGCGCTTCCAGCCGATATCCACGGCCAGATCGAACAGTCTTTTGGCTTTATCACCCTTCTGCTCCAGGCCAGCCATGACCCGGGCATAGACCCGCTCATAGATACGCGGCACGCTGACCAGCGTGGTCGGCCGGATGGTCTGCAGATCCTCCGCCAGCTGGGCCGTGGAGCGGGCATAGGCGATGGTCATGCCGACCATGACCGAGAAGTAGTAGCCGACGGTGCGCTCCAGGGTATGGGAGAGCGGCAGAAAGGAGAGCAGGATATCGGACTCGCCGAGGTCGACCTGCCGCGCCGCCGCCTCCGCGTTGCTCATCATGTTGCGGTGGCTCAGCATCACCCCCTTGGGGAAACCGGTCGTGCCCGAGGTGTAGACGATCGATGCCAGGTCGTCGCTGCCAGCATCGGAGGCTCGCAGCGGCCCTCCCAGTTCAGGCAGCCAGTCCGCCAGATGCATGAGCCGCACATCGGAGGCCGTTACCGCCAATGGCTTGGTGGTGACAATCCGCTCGACCTCCGGCATCTCGTGCAACACCAGTTCGATGCGCTCCCACTCCTCCTGACCGCCGATCACCAGCAAGCGGCTACCGGAGTCGCGCAGGATATAGGAGACGTTGCCGCCGCGGTCGTCGGCGTAGATCGGCACGGTGATCAGACCCAGCGCCAGCGCCGCCTGATCGAACATCACCCACTCGCAGCAGTTGCGCATCATGACGGCGACCCGGTCGCCCGCCGTCAATCCCTCCTCCAGCATGGCGTCCTGCCAGCGCGCCACCTCTTCGGCCATGCGCGACCAGGTGAGGTCGCGCCACGCATCCGCCTGAGCGTCGTAGTAGCGAAAGCCCACCGCGTGCGGGGATCGCGCCACGCGTTTGCGGAACAGTCCCCCCAGGGTGACGGCCTCCTCCGAGGCGATGAAACGGGGCGTCATGCCGGCTGTCACGGATCGGTCATCCTGCGTCCGCATCACTTCACGACTCTGCATCGGTTCACCACCATCAATCCAGAAACAGGTCCGGCAGCAGATGCCCTTCCGGGTCCACCGCATAGGCGCTGAAATCGCTGACACCCTCCTCCCGCAACACCTCCTCGTCGATGAAGAAGTTGCCGCTGCAGGTACGGCTCTCGCGGGTCAGAATGGCGTGGGCCGCATCGGCCACGATCGCACTGGTACGGCAGTTTTCCGGCTTCACCAACCCCTCTAGCATGGCGATCGCCGCGGTATGGATCACCGTTCGCGGCCATAACGCATTGATCGCCACTCCCCGGTCGCGAAACTCCTCCGCCATACCCAGCACACAGAGGCTCATGCCGTACTTGGCCATGGTGTAGGCACAGTGATCCTTGAACCACTTGGGTTGCAGGGAGAGGGGGGGCGACAGGTTGAGGATATGCGGGTTTTCGGCCTGCAACAGATGGGGCAGACAGGCCTGGGAGACGGCGAAGGTGCCGCGGGCATTGACCTGGTGCATCAGATCGTAGCGCTTCATCGGTGTCTGCAGGGTACCGGTCAGGCTGATGGCGCTGGCGTTGTTGACCAGGATGTCGATGCCGCCGAAGCGTGCCACGGTCTTCTCCACCGCCTCGGCAATCTGCTGTTCATCACGAATATCGGTCTTCAGTGCCAGCGCCTGTCCCCCTGCTGCTTCGATCTCGGCTGCCGCGCTGCCGATGGTGCCGGGCAGACTAGGGTGGGGTTTTTCGGTTTTGGCGGCAATCGCGATATTCGCACCATCGCGGGCGGCACGCAAGGCGATGGCCAGACCGATGCCTCGGGTCGCCCCGGTGATGAAGAGTGTTCTACCCTTTAGGGTACTCATCTGCGCTCTCCTCTCTCTTCTCCTCGGTGGTAAGCCGGCCGCTTTGCGGCCGACTCAG
This sequence comes from Sedimenticolaceae bacterium, assembly GCA_050305975.1. Lineage (GTDB taxonomy): Bacteria > Pseudomonadota > Gammaproteobacteria > Chromatiales > Chromatiaceae > Thiodiazotropha. Next base: position 6,798 of record JBNLGI010000154.1, read on the forward strand.
AGAGGGACCCCGGACCCTGTAGTCCAGTCCCCTTGCTTGTCGTTTTTCTTCGGGCCAGGCGCTCAGGCGGCCCAGACTGCGGATATGGCTTCCACTTGAATCAACCTGTCGAACACAGGCTGGCGTCCGCCTCCTCCCTCACCGGGAGAGGGTGAAATTTCTTCGGAAATGGGGGTGATTCACCCTCGTACCCGATACCATCGAGCACGCTGCGCGTGGGTACCGAACCTTTTCGCGTCACAAACAGCCCTCGCACGGTGGCGATGGAGTGCACGCCTTTTGCGCTCTCCAACCGCTGCTCCATGTAGAACCATTTTTCATCCCAGCAGAGCAGCCGGGTTTTGAGTACGTAGCGCTGAAACAGGTGCAGCGGACGACGGAACTTGATGTCGATGCTGCCAACTACCGGCATCCAGCGCTCCCGCCTCACCGGCCCCAGCAGACCGACACCGATCAGCAGGTCGGTACGGCCCAGGTCCATGACGCTGAGATAGCGGGCATTGTTCATGTGCAGGTTGATGTCCAGGTCCGTCGGCAGCACCCGGAAAGGCACTATCGAGACATCGAACAGGCCGATGCGCGGTTTGAACAGGGCGGCAATGAAGACCCGCAGCAGGCGCAAGATCAGGTTCATCCGCGACCCCGCTCAAACGCCCGATGCAAAGGCATGAACCCCCTGCGCAACTCAGAACGCATCGTCGGCAAACGCCATCATCGACTCGCTGCCGGCGAGAATCGCGCTGAATAGACCGCCGCTCTGCGGCAGCAGCCGCTGTATGAAGAAGCGCGCCGTGTCGATCTTGGCCTGGTAGAAACGGCGCTCCTCGCCGTCCAGCTTCTGCAGGGAGAGCTCGGCCATGCGTGTCCACAGGTAGGCCAGCGCGGTGAGCCCGAACAGGCGCAGATAGTCTGTGGCCGCAGCGCCGGCCTGATCGGGATCGGCCAGCCCCGACTGGGCGATCCAGGCACTGGCCCGCTGCAGGCGGCCGAAGGCCTTGGCCAGGGGTTGGATGAATTCGGCCAGCTCGGCGTCCTGCTGACGAGCCTCGATATAGGCGGCCACCGGATGGAAGAACCGGCGCAGATAGCGGCCTGTATGGGCGGGCAGTTTACGCCCCACCAGATCGAGGGCCTGGATTCCGTTGGTACCCTCGTAGATCTGAGCGATGCGGGCATCCCGCACAAACTGCTCCATGCCCTGTTCACGGATATACCCGTGCCCGCCAAAGACCTGCATGCCCAGATTGGCGCACTCGAAACCGATATCGGTACCGAAGGCCTTGAACACCGGGATCAGCAACGCCACCAGATCCTCCGCGGCCTGGGCTTCCGCCTTGTCCGTGGAGCGCTCGTAGATGTCGATCTCGCTGGCGATCCAGCTGGCCAGCGCCCGCGAGCCCTCCACGTAGGCGCGCTGGGTCAGCAGCATACGCCGCACATCGGGATGGACCAGCAGCGAATCGGCCGGCTTGTCAGGTGACTTGGCCCCTTTCAGAGAGCGCCCCTGCAGGCGCTCGCGGGCATAGATCACCGCATTCTGGTAAGCGACATCGGCAATGCCCACACCCTGCAAACCAACGCCAAGCCTGGCCGTGTTCATCATGGTGAACATGCCGCGCATGCCCTTGTGGGGCTGACCGACCAGCCAGCCGGTGGCGTCGTCGAAGTTGAGCACGCAGGTAGATGAGGCCTTGATCCCCATCTTGTGTTCGATGGCGCCGCAGACCACGCCGTTGCGCTCACCGACCTCGCCGTTCTCGTCAGGCAGAAACTTGGGAACCACAAACAGACTGATGCCCTTGATGCCGGCGGGGGCGTCGGGCAGACGCGCCAGCACCAGATGGACGATATTCTCGGTCAGATCGTGCTCGCCGGCGGTGATGAAGATCTTGGTGCCGGTGATTTTGTAACTGCCGTCGTCCTGAGGTACCGCCTTGGTGCGTAACAGTCCCAGATCGGTGCCGCAGTGGGGCTCGGTCAGGCACATGGTTCCGGTCCAGGCGCCCTCGGCCAGCTTGGGAAGATAGAGCTGCTTCAGTTCCTCTGCACCATGCACCTTGATGGCGTTGTAGGCGCCGTGAGAGAGCCCCGGGTAGAGACCGAAGGAGAGATTGGTGGCACAGGTCATCTCCTCGACCAACAGGGTGACCGCGTTGGGCAGACCCTGACCACCGTCCTCCGGGCTGCATGCGATGCCGCTCCAGCCGGCCTCGGCGAACTGTTGATAGGCCTCCTTGAAGCCGGCCGGGGTACGCACCTCGCCTTCACTGAAGCTGCAACCCTCTTCATCACCGCTGCGATTGAGCGGAAAGAGTACTTCCGCGCAAAACTTGCCCGCCTCTTCCAGCACCGCGCTGACCAGGTCGCTGTCGAACTCTTCACATCCCGGCAGCGCTTGGATCCGCTGCGGATCGAGCAGCTCGTTATAGATGAACTGGTAATCCCGCAATGGGGGGTGATACTCGGCCATGTTTCAGTTCCTCAGCGGTTTGCCGGTTTCCAACAGATGTTCCATGCGCGCCATGGTGTCCGGGTGTCGGGCCAGACGCATGAAGTGCTCCAGCTCCAGGTCGAGCAGATCCTGCTCAGTGAGCGGTTCGGTGATGTCGGTATCGCCACCGCTCAGCACCTCCATGAGTTCACCGACGACCACCTGATCGTGGGGCGTCACCTTGCCCAGCTTGACGAAGCTCTCCACCGCCATAGCCATGGCGACCTGGGCCGTCTTGCCCGGCAGCTTGATCTCCACCGGCTCGGGCGGGGCGTAGTCCTGTGCCAACACGAGCGCCTTGGCCTTGGCATCGGCCAAAAGGCGGTCCCGGTTCATGGTGATAGCGTCGCCCTCGCGCAGAAACAGATAGTCAAGGGCCTCGGCCGCGCTCTTGGCCACGGTGGCCACACTGATGGTCTCGAAAGATTTGATCACCGGCGGCATGGGGCCACCGGGACGCCGCTTGTTGACCGTCCAACGGGTCAGCAGCTCCTTGCAGCCGCCCCAGCCGGGAATCACGCCGACGCCGACCTCCACCAGTCCCACATAGGTCTCGGCGTGGGCCTGCAGGGCATCACAGTGGAGCAGGATCTCGCAGCCGCCACCCAAGGCCATCCCCGAGGGCGCGCCCACCACCGGGAAGGGGGCGTACTTGAGCGCCATGTAGGTATCCTGGCCCTCCTTCACCATCGCCTTCGCCTCCGGCCACATGGCCAGGTTGCCGGCGAACAGCAGCAGACCCAGGTTGGCCCCGGCGGAGAAGTTGCTGCCCTCGTTGTAGATCACCAGCGCCTTGTAGCCCTGAGCCGGCACCAGCGCGATGGCCTTGCGGATCATGGCCATGATCTGGGGATCCATGGTGTTCATCTTGGAGCTGAACTCCAGGCAGACCACCCCGTCGCCGATATCCCACAGGGCGGCGGATCCGTTCTTCGCCAGCGGCTTGCTGCGACGCTTGATATCGGCCAGCAACATCACGCCTTCGGGACGCGGCACGTCGCGGTAGCCACCCTCGGTGGTGAAGTACTGCAACACCCCCTCCTCGATCCGATAGAAGCTGCCTGCGCCAAGCGCTTCGAGCAGCGGCGGCACGGGTTGATTCTCGGTCTTCAGGCGCTCGGTGAACCAGGCGCCGCCAATGCGGTCGAGCAACTCGAAAGGACCGTACTTCCAGGCGTAGCCCAGGCGCATCGCCTCGTCCACCGCATAAAGGTGGTCGTTGATCTGCGGCACCAGGCTGGCGGCGTAGCTCAACACCTTGGAGAGCACACGCCAGGCGTAGCGCCCGCCTTCGTCGGGGTGTTCCAGCAGCGCGCGCGGGCCCTGCTTGGCGGCGGCGAGGCTCTCTAGGCTCGGCTTCACCGATAGCCCATACTCGCCCGTCTGCAGATCGATGCTCTCCTTGACCTTGCCGCCCCCTTCGCGATTGATGCGATAGAAGCCGCCCTTGCCCTTACGGCCGGTATAGCCGTCGGCGATCATGCGTTCGATCAGCGGCGGGATCTCCGCCACCTCGAAGAAGGGGTCGTCCTGGGGCAGGGTCGCCTTCATGCTCTGCATCAGATGGGGCATGAGATCCAGCCCCACCAGGTCGGAGAGCCCGAACACGCCGGTCTTCGGGATGCCCACCGGCCTGCCGATCACCGCATCGGCCGTCTCCACCGAGACCCCCATGCGGATGGCCTCCAGCACGGCGGTCTGGATCCAGTAGATGCCGATACGGTTGGCGATGAATCCAGGGGTGTCCTTGCAGTCGACGATGCCCTTGCCCAGGCGGCGGTCGCAGAAGTCAGCCAGGTCGCTCACCGCAGCGTCGCGGGTGTTCTCGCCACTGACGATCTCCAGCAGGCGCATGTAGCGGGGCGGATTGAAGAAATGGGTGATGAGGAAATCCTCGGCGAAGCCCGCAGGCATCCCCGCCACCAGGTGATCCAGGGGGATGGTTGAGGTGTTGGAGGAGACCAGCGAGCCGGGTTTGCGCACCTCGTCGATGCGGCGGTAGAGGGACTGCTTGATATCGAGACGCTCGATCACCGCCTCGATGATCCAGTCGCAGTCGCCCAACAGCTCAAGGTGATCCTCGAGATTGCCCGTGGTGACCAGCTTGGCATTGCGTTTGTGCATGAAGGCGGCGGGCTCGGCCTTGAGCAGTTTCTTCACCGCGCCTTCGGCGATGGCACTGCGGTTGTCCGCACCCTCGGGCACGATATCGAGCAACACCACCGGCACCCCGGCATTGGCCATGTGGGCGGCGATACCCGCACCCATGACGCCTGCGCCGATGACGGCAACCTTCTGGATCTTCATCACAGCGCCTCCAGGATGGTGGCGATGCCCTGGCCGCCGCCGATGCACTGGGTGGCCAGACCGAACTGCTTGCCCTCGCGCTGCAGCAGGGCGGATACCTTGCCGGTGATGCGCGCGCCGGTGGCGCCAAGGGGGTGACCCAGGGCGATGGCGCCGCCGTCGAGGTTGATCTTCTCCGGATCCAGCTCCAGATCGCGGATACAGGCGAGGGATTGGCTGGCGAAGGCCTCGTTGAGTTCGATGATATCGAGATCGGCAGCCGTCAAACCCGCCCGCTCCAGCGCCTTGCGGGTCGCCGCTACCGGACCTATGCCCATGATCTCGGGAGCGCAGCCGGCCACCGCGATGCTCTTGATCGCGGCCAGCGGCTTCAGCCCATGGGCCTTGGCATACTCCTCGCTGCAGACCAGGGTGGCGCTGGCGCCGTCGGTCAACGGCGAGGCGGTGCCGGCGGTCACCGAGCCGTCCTGGGCGAAGGCGGGCTTGAGTCCGGCCAGGCCTTCCGCCGTGGTGTCGGGACGCACACAGCCATCCTTGTCCAGCATGCCCCTGCCGGTGTCGATGGGGACGATCTCGTCGCTCAGCCTGCCGGCGGCCTGCGCCTCGGATGCCTTGCCATGACTGAGCACGGCGAAGGCCTCCTGCTCGCTGCGCGACAGCTGATATTTGCGGGCCACGTTCTCGGCGGTCTCGCCCATGCCCATGTAGGCGGCGGGCAGGGCTGCGAACAATGCCGGATTAGGCATCGGATTGAATCCCGTCATCGGCACCCGGGTCATCGATTCGACTCCGGCGCAGATGAAGACCTCTCCGGCACCCATCTGGATGGCCCCGGCGGCCATGTGGATCGACTGCATGGACGAGCCGCAGAAACGGTTCACCGTGGTGCCTGCCACAGACTGGGGCAGACCGGCGATGAAACCGACCAGGCGCGCCATGTTGAAGCCCTGCTCACCCTCGGGGAAGGCGCAGCCAAGGATCAGATCCTCGATCTCCTCAGCCGGCACGCCGCTCCTGGCGACCAGGGCCTTGACCACCTGCGCGGCCAGATCGTCTGGCCGTATCTTCACCAGTTCGCCCTTGTTGGCGAAGGTAAAGGGGGAACGCAGGTAGTCTGCTATCACGACTCGCTTCATGACCTCTCTCCGAATGGTTGTCTTAGCTGTATGGGTTAGGGTTCAGTTGCCGACGGATGACTGCTTCCTATCCGCCTCGATATTGGCGATGCACTCCTGGCGCATCTCTTCCAGTTCATGCAGGGTGGTCTCCAGATCCTCCCGCTGCTGCTCCAGCTCACCGACCCGGCGCTCGATCTTCCCCAGCAGCAGCTTGACCTGCTTTACCTGGGAGGGATCGATCTCGTACATGTCGAGGTACTCTTTGATGTCCGCCAAGGTAAAGCCCAAACGCTTGCCGCGCAGAATCAGTTGCATGCGGGCTTTATCACGATGGGTGTAGACCCGGGTGGTACCGGCGCGACGGGGCTTGATCAGGCCCTTGGTCTCGTAGAAGCGGATGGCCCGGGGTGTGATACCCAGCTCATCCGCCAGTTCCGTCACGCTATAGAGGTCTGTGGTGATCTGTTTCATGGCAACTCACTATATGTCTAGTTGACGTATACGTCAAGTTATAACCCTATTAGTTATCTTGGTCATCGGAATCGGCCTGCTCGGACACCAGCCGCTGCATCACCGAGCCATCCACCCTGAAGGCGTAACAGCTGTCTGCCATCCCTGCCAAGGCCTCCGGTGTCCAGTCCCCGCGGGGCATGCTCTGAAAGGCCACCGTCGCCATGCCCCGCAGCAGATCGATCAGATGGCGACAGCCGCCCGTACCCGCGAACCGCTCGCTCAGCAGGGCATTCCAGCCCCTGCCCATGCTGGTTCCCCGCATGGACTCGAATCGGCTCGCAATCTCGGGACAGATCTCGAACGGGGTGCTGTCCATGCGCACGTGGATATCCCGGATCAACAGATCGGGTCCGAGTAGAACGCGGATGGTCATGTCGTGTACCGGCTCGCCCGCCGGCAGCGGACGGTCGAAACCGACATGGGTGTCGTAGGCCTTGCTGTCAATCAGGCGGCATTCGATCTCCAGAGCCCCGTCCTGATGGAGCCAGGTCTGGTGTTCGATCGAACGCCGATGCATCGCTCTGGGCGCTCCGGATTCGCTCATAGATAGTCACATGTTTGGATAGTTGGGACCGCCTCCGCCTTCCGGGGGGCGCCAGACGATATTCTGGGAGGGGTCCTTGATATCACAGGTTTTGCAGTGAAGACAGTTCGTCGGGTTGATCTGCAATCTGGGCTCACCCTGGGCGCCATCATGCACGATCTCATAGACACCGGCGGGACAGTAGCGCTGCTCGGGGGAGTCGAAACGAGCCAGGTTGACCGCGATAGCCAGCTGCGGCAGACGCAGGGTCAGGTGGCAGGGCTGGTCTTCCTCATGGCTGGTGTTGGAGACAAATACGGAGGAGAGCCGATCGAAGCTGATGACGCCATCGGGCTTGGGATATTCGAGCGGCCGGCACTCGGCCGCCGGTTTCAGGCAATCGTGGTCCCACTTCCTGTCATGCAGGGTGAAGGGCAGCCTGCCCCGGAACAGATTTTGATCGACGAAGTTGAAGCCGCCGCCCAGAGTCAGCCCAAAGCGGTGCAGGGCAGGACCGAAGTTGCGCCCCCGGTGGAGTTCTTCGAAGAGCCAGGAGTCGCGGAAGGCATCGGCGTATCCCTCGAGATCCTCCGCCTGCGGTGTCTCGCCCAGCAGGGCCTGGAACACCGTCTCCGCCGCGATCATCCCCGACTTCATGGCGGTATGCGCACCCTTGATCTTGGCGAAATTGAGGGTGCCCGCATCGCAGCCCAACAGCAGTCCACCCGGAAAGTGCTGACGGGGCAGGGCGTTCAAGCCGCCCTTGGTGATGGCTCTGGCGCCGTAGCTCAGACGCTTGCCCCCCTCCAGGTAGTGACGGATCTCCGGATGCTGCTTGAAGCGCTGGAACTCCTCGAACGGCGCAAGGTGCGGATTGGCGTAATTGAGATCGACGATGAGGCCGAGCGCCACCTGTCCGTCCGGTGCATGGTAGAGGAAGGAGCCGCCGTTGGCGCCACCCTCGGACAGCGGCCAACCGGCACCGTGCAGCACCAGCCCCGGCTTGTGCTTGTCCGGTTCGACCTGCCACAGCTCCTTGATGCCGAGGGCGTAGTGTTGGGGATCGCACCCCTCATTCAGCCGAAAGCGCTCTATCAACTCTCTGCCGAGATGACCGCGACAGCCCTCGGCGAAGAGAGTGTAGCGCCCGCGCAGTTCCATACCGGGCTCGAAACCCGCCTTCTCCTGACCCTGGCGGTCACGACCCATATCGCCGGTCACCACCCCTTCCACGCGGCCGCTCTCTCCGATCAACAGATCCGCTGCCGGGTAGCCCGGGAAGATATCGACCCCGGCGGCCTCCGCCTGCTCTCCCAACCAGCGGCAGAGGTTGCCCAGACTGACCACATAGTTGCCCCGGTTGTGCATGGTCCGCGGGGTCAGCGGAGGGGGCATCCGCAGTGCACGCTTGGCGCTGGTGAACAGCAGCACCCGATCCTCGGTCACCGGCATATCCAGCGGCGCTCCCCGCTCTTGCCAGTCCGGTAACAGCTCATCCAAGGCCCGGCTTTCGAACACCGCGCCGGAGAGAATATGCGCGCCGATCTCTGAGCCCTTCTCCAGCAGACAGACGGAGAGCTCCTGCTGCCGCTCTTCCGCCAGTTGACGCAATCGGATCGCCGCCGCAAGACCTGCTGGGCCGGCACCGACAATGACCACATCGAATTCCATGCTCTCGCGTTGCATTCTCTCGCTCCCGTCAATCAGCAGTGTCGGCTACAGCAGTGCGTCAAGCCGCACCTCAAGGTTAGCGACACGATTCACCGTCATTCCGCATGGGGTACGGGCTGCCGCACCCCACCCCTTTCACATCAATCCAGGCTTGCGGTCAGCGCCGGCACCGCTTCGAACAGGTCGGCGACCAGACCGTAATCGGCCACCTCGAATATGGGCGCCTCCTCGTCCTTGTTGATGGCGACGATCACCTTGCTCTCCTTCATGCCGGCCAAATGCTGAATGGCGCCGGAGATGCCGATTGCGAAGTAGATCTCCGGAGCCACGATCTTGCCGGTCTGGCCCACCTGGTAGTCGTTGGGCACGAAGTCAGCGTCGACCGCCGCGCGCGAAGCACCGACGGCACCGCCCAGCCTGTCGGCCAGCTGCTCGAGGAGGGCGAAGTTCTCCTTGCTGCCCACCCCGCGTCCGCCGGAAACCACCACGCGCGCGGCGGTAAGCTCGGGTCGATCCGACTGGGTCAGGGTGCGGGATACGAACCGGGAGAGGCCCGCGGCAGCGCCGGCGGAGATGACCTCCACGGGCGCACCGGCACCCCCCGAGGCGGCGGCTTCGAAAGCGGTGCCGCGTACCGTGATCACCTTTAGCGCATCGCGGCTGCGCACGGTGGCGATGGCATTGCCCGCGTAGATGGGGCGCTTGAAGGTGTCGGCGTCGATCACTTCGATGATCTCCGACAGCTGGGCCACATCCAGCAACGCCGCCACCCGGGGCATCAGGTTCTTACCGAAGGTGGTGGCCGGAGCCAGCAGATGCGTGAACTGCTTGCCGATGCCGGCGATCAGATCGGCCAGCGGTTCCGCCAGGCCATGCCCGAATCGCGCATCGTCGCACAGCAGCACCCGCTCGACACCCGCCATAGCGGCGGCCTCGTCGGCCACCCCGCGACACCCCTCGCCGGCCACCAGCAGCGTCACCGCGCCGAGCCCGGCGGCTGCCGTCAGAGTGTTGCGCGTGGCGGCGCCTAGCGCAACGTTGTTGTGTTCAGCAATAACCAGAACGCTCATCAGATCACCCTCGCTTCGTTACGCAGTCTATCCACCAGCTCGGCCACATCGGCCACCTTGACACCACCACTGCGCCGGGGCGGCTCCTCAACCTTCAGCAGTTCCAGCCGAGGCTGGATATTGACCTCGAGTTCATCGGGGGTGACGACATCGAGCGGTTTCTTCTTCGCCTTCATGATATTGGGCAGTTTGACGTAGCGGGGCTCGTTGAGACGCAGATCCGCAGTGACCACGGCCGGCAAGGGCAGCGCAAGCGTCTCCAGACCGCCATCGATTTCACGGGTGATCTCGATCTCGTCCCCCGCTATCTCCAGCTTGGAGACAAAGGTCCCCTGCCCCCAGCCGAGCAGGGCGGCCAGCATCTGCCCGGTCTGGTTGTTATCGTCATCGATCGCCTGTTTGCCCATGATCACCAGGTCGGGGCGCTCCCGCCGCACCACCTCGGCCAGCAGTTTCGCCACTGCCAGCGGCTGCAGCTCACTCTCGGTTTCCACCAGCACGGCTCGATCCAGGCCCATGGCCAGTGCGGTACGCAGGGTCTCCTGACAGGCTTTCTGCCCCAGCGACACCACCACGCCTTCCTCTGCCTTGCCCGATTCGCGCAACCGTACCGCCTCTTCAACGGCAATTTCATCGAACGGATTCATGGCCATCTTGAGATTGGCCAGCTCGACGCCACTGCCATCGGCCTTGATGCCGATCTTCACATTGGCGTCGACCACCCGTTTTGCACACACCAAAATCTTCATAGTGACTAACCCCCACACTCACCCTAGTTGATCCGAATGAATCCACTTAATATACCCAAAGGTAACATAACTGACGTTAACGTCAACCTTGGCTCGACATTGATCATTTTACAGGGGTACAGGGCTGCCGGAGTCGATACATCCAACACAAAGTCCTGTATCTGATCACTCGGCCACGTATCACAGAAAAATCTTCAACTGAGATAGCGCTGCAACCCGCTCTGCCCTCACCCAGCCGAACAAGCGCAACAGATTGTTTCTACAACTATTTATGCATTACTCGCGCAGAAACGTATAGCATCGATCCACCCATTCTCAGCAACCCTTTTTTACAGCACCCACACTCTTTTGCCTGCCCGAGAACCGAGCCTGCTCGCCTTGGACAGCGCCCAGTTTCCTATCGCATCAAAACAATGAGAGCGTGAGCGCTAGCGATTACACCGCGCTCCAGACCGGGAATAAGGAAGGGGAAGAGCCTTAGCCGGCAGCAACCCTGTGCTATTCTGAAATGAGTTCCCGGACAGGAACGTTTCACAGGTGATAGCCGGAGGTTATGGATGACTGGCAATGAGGCATACTCCATTGCATCCCGTTTCATCGATAAGCTCCCCTTATGCGAGAGTCGCTGCCGCAGCTACGTCATTTACCTGCTGCTCGTATTCCTGCTGATCCTGCCTTTCCACGAGTACTATCGGCAACAGTTCAATTTCGAGCAGTGGGACTTGCTGCTTATCACCGGCGTGGCGTCATTCCTCTTGGGTATCAGACTCTACGGCGTCGTACGCGAGCGTTTCGGACTGACACTGGAGCGCCTCCTCGCCCGGGGCACATTCAAGATTGACGACGCTGAGCGTGACGCCTTCATTGACCGGCTGGAGATGCGCGGCAGGCTCTGGGCCGGAATTGGTGGTCTTGTCGCGATGACCGCCATGCTCGCGGCCTTCGCCATCGTCCTCTCCCAGAAGTTTCTGCTCTCCCGCCTGCTGCTCGGCCTAGCCGAGGCTGCCGGCGCCTATATCGCCGGTACCTATCTGGGGCGGATGGCGAACTACGGACAGCTAGGCTGGCATCTGAAATCCGAACCCGTGGAGGTGCGGATTCAGCCATCCCATGTGGACGGAGTCGCCGGCATGAAACCCCTCGGTGATTTCTACTTCTACCAGGCCATGGTAGTCGGCATTGCGGCGATCTTCCTCGCTGTCTGGTGGTTTCTCTTTCCTATCTGGCCACGGGACTACTCCGCCTGGAGGGAGCCCTATGCATTGCTTCTCGGCATTGCCATCGCAATAGAGATTTTGGCCTTCCTGGCGCCCGTCTGGGCCTTCCACCGCATCATGCTGAAAGCAAAGGCCGGCTGGATGGAAGAGGCAGACCGTCTAAGTCTGGAGATCGCAGACCTGCGCAGTCGCAAGGAATCCTCCCAGGATCCCGAGAGTAGGGAGGAGTTGGCGCTCGAGATCGAAGAGAAAAGCCTTCGCTTCTGGGCTATAGAAAACATGCCCACATGGCCGGTGGATGTACACACCAGCCGCCGATTCAGACTCAGCAACCTACTCCTGCTGGTGCCGCTGTTCGGCGACATCATCGGGCGCACCATCAAGTGGCAGGACATCATAAACCTTATCAGCAAGCTGGAGTGATGCATGCCGATCGAGTGGCATTCAGGGTGAGTGCCTAGCTCAAGGAGCTATACGATGTACTCTGTCGTGAATATACAGTACAGGGGACATTCTTTTATCGCGGAAGACCTCGCCCAGACTCGATCGCTTCGCAAATATGTTTTTACATTGAGCTATAGTGTAGCTTTAAGGACCGACCAGCTTACGCAATCGCACTCTCAAAATATGCAAATATCCCCCTTAAGTAAGTACCATTCCCTTCCATCCCAAAGGCACTTACTTAGGCCATGTTTCGGTGTGGCAAGCCATACCCTACGGCTTGATCAGGTTTAGGGTGCGGCTTGCCGCACTGTAGTCTTTTGACGATCCCCACACCATTTCGGTTAAGTAAGCACCATTACCCTCCGTCTCCTTTTTCCTAGTCTCACCGGAATAACGGCATAGCGAAAGCTGAGCCACGAGGTGCGAAGGCAGTCTGCTGATTGGGTGGCGAAAGAGGCTTCGGAGTCGCCCGCTTTTCATGGCTGATTATATTCCATGTTTTTACTGTGGGTATAAGTTATATACCTGATAGCACGTTTTAGGTATTAATCTGAATAGACGCTTATATCAGCCCCTTAGTCGCACCTGTTTCAGTCGAAAGCAATGTTATTGCTCATGGGGTAGTGACTCACATCCAGACTGACTGCATGACTCCAAGGCAAACCTCTCTAAATCCGCGCAGGCTTCTCAAGCTCTTTACCGTTGTGTCCGCCGCTTCAGTGGTCGTGATCATCGTGTACGTGAGCTTCGGAATTAGTGCGATCATCACCAAGAAAAATATCGAAACAGCCGAACTGGATGCCGTAGCCATAACCAAGGCGCTGTATGAACTGGAACGGGACGTGCTGTACGGGACCGATGCATCCGGCAGGGGAAGCGTTCAGGTGTCGAAGGAGCATTTCGCCGTCCTGGATGAACGAATGCGCTTTTTTCTGGCGCCGATGAACATCGTCAAAATCAAGGTGTTCTCACGGGACAAGGTGATCGTCTACTCCACCGATCAATCGATTATCGGCCAAGCGAACCCGGACAACGCGAAACTGTCCGAGGCGATGAACGGCACGGTGGTTTCCAATCTTGGCCGGAAAGATGAAATCCGGGATCTCGCGGGCGAGCAACGTATGGATGTCGATATCGTTGAAGCCTATCTGCCATTGCGCGATGGCGATGAGATCATCGGCAGTTTTGAGGTCTATCTCGATATCACCCGGCGCCAGGATCAGGTCAGGGATACCGTTTTCGCGTCGGTGGTGGTGATTTCCTCCGTTTTGATCCTGGTGTTCGGTCTGCTGTATCTCTTCATGCGCCGGGGAACCACCGAGCTGACGCGGGTGCAGGATGATCTGGAGACCATCTCGATTACCGACGCGCTCACGGGCGCCTACAACCGGCGCCATCTCTTTGTCAGGGCGAGTGAGGAGTTGTCGCGGCTGAAGCGGCAGAACGAATGCAGAAAGGAAAATCCGGGGGTTGGTGTGATACTCATCGATATCGACCATTTCAAGCGCATCAACGACGAACACGGCCATATTGCGGGCGACGCCGTTATCAAGGAGGTTGCCGCCAGAGTGAAGGGGATGATACGGCAGTGCGATACCTTCGGGCGCTATGGCGGAGAAGAGTTTCTCCTGATTCTCCCGGATACGGAGGTCTCAGGTTTGAGATCGGTTGCCGAACGTATCTGGCGTGCCATCCGAAGCGAGCCTTTTGCGATCGATGATGCCGTCCACATTCCGGTAACCTGCAGTCTGGGCGCGTCACTGATGCTGGAGAGCGATGACACCATTCAAGCCGCAATCCACAGATCGGACCTGGCGCTGTATCGCTCGAAACAGACGGGGCGGGACAAAATCAGTTATGACAACACCAAGAACGATGCCGACCAGCCCGCATAGTGAAACAGAACTCCGGGCACAGAATAGTTAGCCTTCATGGCCGAACGATGCACGCGTCTCCAACGGCCATCGTACCATCCACATTCGGCAGCTTCCGCAGTCTGGACAAAGACCGCTGGATTTCTACTGCTGGCCGGCTGCGGGAATATCCGGAAATAGCACCCTGACCGCTATTACACCCGTAGTCGTAGCCATGCTCTAGACGCTATCGACTACCACTGCGGTCGTGTGACGGAACTATGGAAGCGTTGTGGGATGACCCTGTACGTTGAATATCACCATTCCAATAGTCCTGGGCGCCCTCAACCAAACCGATACCCGTCGTGGGCTACTAGTGCACTGGTGCAACGGACTTTAATCCCGCACAACAACACAACATACGGTCCTTGGACCCTATTCAACCGTAACCGATTTGGCGAGGTTCCTCGGTTGATCCACGTCCGTACCTTTCAGCACTGCAACGTGGTAGGCCAATAGTTGCAGCGGAATGCTGTAGACGATCGGCGCGGTGGTGGGATAGATATCGGACAGGGTCAGGTTCTGATAGTTGTCCAATTCGATATTCACGCGCTGGTCGCTGAAGAGGAACAGCTCGCCGCCGCGGGCGCGCACTTCCTGCAGATTGGACAGCACCTTCTCCAGCAGCGGGTCGTCGGGTAGGGCGCAGACCACCGGCATCTCGGAGTCCACCAGGGCCAGTGGTCCGTGCTTCAATTCACCGGCCGGGTAGGCCTCGGCGTGGATATAGGAGATCTCCTTCAGCTTGAGCGCCCCCTCCATGGCAATCGGATAGAAGCAACCGCGTCCCAGGAACAGGGCATGCTGGCGCTCGGCGAAGGCGTTGGCCATCGACTGGATGGCGTCGCTCAGCTCCAGCACCACTTCGACCTGCCTTGGCACCGCATGCAGTTCGTTGACCAGGCGATGCTCGTCCTCGGAGCTCAAGCCCTGGCGCTTGGCCAGCGCGATGGTCAGCAGGCGCAGGGCGACCAGCTGGGTGGTGAAGGCCTTGGTGGAGGCGACACCGATCTCGGGGCCGGCACGGGTCATCAGGGCCACGTTGGATTCCCGCACCAGAGAACTCTCGGGCACGTTGCAGATACAGAGGCTGCCGATGTATCCCTTTTCGTTGGCCGCCCGCAGGGCCGCCAGGGTATCGGCCGTCTCGCCCGACTGGGAGATGGTGAGGAACAGGGTATCCGGCGCCACCACGACCTTGCGGTAGCGGTACTCGCTGGCCACCTCGACGTTGCAGGGAATGCCGACCTCTTCGAGCCAGTACTTGGCCACCAGCCCTGCGTGGTAGCTGGTGCCGCAAGCCACGATCTGGATCTGTCGCGTCTTGTCGAACAGGGCCTTGGCCTCGTGGCCGAAACTCTCTTCCATCAGACGGCCTTTGTAGATGCGGCCCTCCAGTGTCTCGGCGATGACCGCCGGCTGCTCGAAGATCTCCTTCAGCATATAGTGGCGATAGGGGCCTTTGTCGACACTGTCGGCATTGAGTTTCGAGCGTTTCTCCGGCCGCGTGACCTGACTGCCGGTTCTGTCGTAGACGCTCACCTGTTGGCGGGTGATCTCCGCCACGTCGCCCTCTTCGAGAAACAGAAAGCGCTGTGTCACCGGCAGCAGCGCGGCCACGTCGGAGGCGATGAAGTTCTCGCCATCACCGAGGCCGACCACCAGCGGGCTGCCCTCACGGGTGACGATGATGCGATCGGACTCTTCCGGGCAGGCGACCGCCATGGCATAGGCCCCTGTCATCTCCTTCGAGGCCTGCTTCACGGCTTCGAAGATATCCAGACCCGCTTCCAGTTTGCTCGCCAGCAGATGGGCGATCACTTCCGTATCGGTTTCGGAGGTGAAGACATAGCCGAGGGCTTCGAGTTTTCTTCTCAGTTCGCTGTGGTTCTCGATGATCCCGTTGTGGACCACCGCGACTCGCTCCCCGCTCATGTGGGGATGGGCGTTCAACTCGGAGGGGCGTCCGTGCGTCGCCCAGCGAGTATGGGCGATTCCCAGCAGACCTGCCGCGCCGGTCTGGTTCACGATGTCGCTGAGATTGGAGACCTTGCCAATGGTGCGAAAACGCTGAAGATGACCGGAAAGCTCCCGCACGGCCAGGCCCGCCGAATCGTAACCCCGATACTCCAATCGTCTCAGCCCCTCCATCAGGATGGGGACCACATCACGTTCCGCGATACCGCCGACAATGCCGCACATATGCTTACCTATTTGGAATCTTTGGGTTGTTTGACCGGACGTTGCCACCCCTCGACACTCACCTGCTTGGAGCGACTCAGGGTCAGGGTCTCCGCCGGCGTATCTCTGGTGATGGTGGATCCGGCGCCGATGGTGGCGCCCTCGCCTACGGTGACGGGCGCGACCAGCTGGGTGTCCGATCCGATGAAGGCTCTGTCTCCGATCACGGTCTGAAATTTGTTGGCCCCGTCGTAGTTGCAGGTGATGGTGCCGGCACCGATATTAACCTCGCTGCCGACCGTGGCGTCGCCCACATAGCTCAAATGGTTGATCTTGCTCTTGGTCGCCACCTGGCTCTTCTTCAGTTCGACGAAGTTGCCGACGTGGACGCAATCCTCTAGTTGGGTCTCCGGACGGATCCGGGCGAAGGGTCCGATCCGGCAGTCGGCACCGATGGTGGCGCCTTCGATCACGCTGTTGGCGAGGATCTCCGTATTCTCACCGACGGTGCAGTTCTTGAGGATCACGTTGGGCCCGATCTTGACGCCGTCCGCCAGCACCACTTCGCCTTTGAACAGAGTGTTGAAATCGAGAAACACATCCTTACCGGTCTTCAGCGACCCCCGGATGTCGATCCGCGCAGGATCGCTCAGGGTGACACCCGACTGCATCAGCTCATCGGCCCGTTGGGCCTGGTAGTAGCGCTCCAGGTAGGCCAGCTGCTTTCTGTCATTGACGCCCATCACCTCCTCTTCGCAGATGGGGTGCACGACCTGGATGTTGTGACCGTCCCTGACCGCCATGGCGATGATGTCGGTAAGGTAGTACTCCTTCTGGGCGTTGTTGTTTTCGAGCTGGTCGAGCCAGGACTCCAGCGACTCCCGATTCACCGCCATGATGCCGGTGTTGATCTCACTGATCTCCAGCTCCCGTTCACTGGCGTCCTTCTGTTCGACGATACGCACCACGCGGTCATCCCGGTCGCGCACGATGCGCCCGTAGCCGGTGGGATCGGGAAGATCGACTGTGAGCAGGGCGAGTTTGGTGGTGTGGAGGGCGGCCAGCAGACTGACCAGGGTCGAACCACTGATCAGCGGCACGTCGCCGTAGAGAATCAGAACCTGATCGACACGCTTGAGAAAGGGGATCGCCTGCATGACCGCATGGCCGGTTCCGAGCCGCTCCTGCTGCTCGACCCAATCCAAGTCGGGGGCATCGAGCTCCTCGAGCACCTGCTCGCCGCCATGTCCGTAGACGATGGAGATCTCGTCCGGAGTAATCGCGCGGGCCGTCTCTATGACATGCCGCAACAGCTGTTTGCCAGCCAAACGGTGCAGCACTTTCGGCTGCCTGGACTGCATGCGCGTGCCTTCGCCCGCCGCCAAAATGAGTACCCCAAGACGCATCAAGACTCCCCTGTGAACACTGCCATGCCCTGATGGGCAGATGGGCCATTATTTCAGAAATCTCGGCAAGGCCAAAGACGCCCGATGGAGCATAGCCACTTAAATGAGGTGTAATTGTGCTGTTGACGAACTCTTTTCGCCAGACTGCCGCGAATTGAATTCTGATCAGCTCCCTTTACCGACGAAAACTCGGCCAGGGCGATTCAGTTCAGGGTGGCGGATTGCCCCTGGGCGCCGATCGACATGGCATCTTCCTGCGTGGCGTCACGCACTTCGAGGATCTTTACATTGACCTTCAGTGTCTTGCCGGCCAGCGGATGATTGCCGTCCACGGTCAGTCTACCGTTCTCGATCTTGGTGACGAAGAAACTCTTTACCTCGCCCGCCTCGTTTTGCATCTGCACCTCGGCGCCCAGTTGGCGAAACTGGGGTGGAACGTTTTCGAGATCGTCAGTGAAGGTGAGGTCGGGATCGTGGTCACCGAAGCCCTGCTCAGGCGGGACCGTAATGCTCACCTCATCGCCAGGGCCCTTACCGGCGACGGCGCGGTCCATGCCGCCGATCAGTTCGGTCTCACCACCGTGGATATAGTTGACGGGGAGATCGCTCTGTTCCAGTACGTTACCTTCCAGATCGCTGATGGAGTAGGTGAGCGTAACGAACTTGCCGGTCTTGATGGTTTCTTTCGACATGATGATCTAAGCGTATCAGGGCCCGGAGTCGGGCCCTGATGGATTGGAAGGAATTAACCGCGCTTGCCCTTGCGGATACGTTCGATCGCGCGCAGCTGGGCGGCGGCTTCCGCCAGTTCCGCCTGAGCCTTGGCGTAATCCATCTCGGAGGCGCGGTTCGCCATGGCGTCCTCGGCGCGGCGCTTGGCCTCCTGGGCCGCCGCCTCGTCGAGATCGGCCGCGCGCACGGCGGTGTCGGCGAGCACGGTCACTACATGGGGCTGAACCTCGAGGATACCGCCGGAGACGTAGAAATGCTGCATCTCCTTGCCGCCGCCGGTATCGACGCGCACCTCGCCCGGCTTCAGCTGGGTCACCAGCGGGGTGTGGCGGGGGGCGATACCCACCTCGCCCATCACCGCCGGGGCGTAGACCATCTCAGCGAGGCCGCTGAAGATCTCGCCTTCCGCGCTGACGATGTCCACATGGATAGTCATGGCCATGAGT
>JBNLGI010000155.1:0-11604 GCA_050305975.1 Sedimenticolaceae bacterium
ACGAGGTGCCCTTCAAAGAGGTCTACGTGCATGGCTTGGTGCGCGACTCCCACGGCGACAAGATGTCGAAATCGAAGGGCAACGTGCTCGACCCCATAGATCTGATCGACGGCATCGACCTGGAGTCCCTGGTGGAGAAACGCACCAAGGGCATGATGCAGCCCCAGCTGGCGAAGAAGATCGAAAAACAGACCCGCAAGGAGTTCCCGGACGGCATCCCCAGCTTCGGCACCGACTCCCTGCGCTTCACCTTCGCCGCGCTGGCCGCCACCGGCCGCGACATCAAGTTCGACGTGGGGCGTATCGAGGGCTACCGCAACTTCTGCAACAAGCTGTGGAACGCCACCCGCTACGTGATGATGAACGTGGAGGGCCAGGACTGCGGCGTCGGCGCGCCCACCACCGGCCATTCGGAGCCGGCCGCCGAACTGGAGCGCTCGCTGGCCGACCGTTGGATTCTC
This sequence comes from Sedimenticolaceae bacterium, assembly GCA_050305975.1. GTDB lineage: Bacteria > Pseudomonadota > Gammaproteobacteria > Chromatiales > Chromatiaceae > Thiodiazotropha. The sequence continues at coordinate 462 of JBNLGI010000155.1, forward strand.
TCGCGCCTGCAGAAGACCAAGAAAGCCGTCGCCGACGCCATCGAGGGCTACCGCTTCGACCATGCCGCCCAGGCCATCTACGAGTTCACCTGGAACGAGTACTGCGACTGGTACCTGGAGCTCTCCAAGCCGGTGCTCACCGATGACAACGCCAGCGAGGCAGCCAAGCGTGGCACCCGCCGCACCCTGGTACGGGTGCTGGAGAACCTGCTGCGCCTGGCCCACCCCATCATGCCCTTCATCACCGAGGAGATCTGGCAGCGGGTCGCCCCCATCGCCGGGGTCGAGGGCGAGACCATCATGCACCGCCCCTTCCCCACCCAGCGCCGCTCCCTGGTCGACGAGGCGGCGGAAACGGAGATGGCCTGGGTGATGCAGTTCATCCTCGGTATCCGCAAGATCAAGGGCGAGATGAACATCGCCCCGGCCAAGCCGGTGCCGGTGCTGCTGGCCAACGCCAGCGAAAAGGACAAGCAACTGGCGCAGCGGCATCGCCACTTCCTCGACTTCCTGGCCCGCACCGAATCGATCGAGGTGCTGCCGCCGGACGACCACGGCCCCGAGTCGGCCACCGCCCTGGTGGGCGAGATGAAGGTGCTGATCCCGCTGGCCGGCCTCATCGACAAGGATGCCGAGATCAAGCGTCTGGAGAAGGAGATCGCCCGCCTGCAGGGAGACGCGGAGCGTACCGAGAAAAAGCTCGGCAACCCCAGCTTCGTCGACAAGGCGCCGGAGGCGGTGGTGCAGAAGGAGCGGGACAAGCTGGCTGACGCCAGGAAAGCCCTGGAGAGTCTTCAGGCGCAGCTGGAAAAGATCCGCAAACTCTAGCGGTAGGGTGGGGCCCTGCCCCACCGAAACCTCTCGGATATCCCCATCGGTGCGGCAAGCCGCACCCTACACATGATCTCCCCGTAGGGTGCGGCTTGTCGCACCGCGGTTAACCGACCCGGCAATCGAGTTGCCCGAATGGAGCGAAGTGGAATCCGGGATTCGTCGCCGCTGGTCAAACCGGGATTACGTTACGCTCCATCCAGGCTACCCATTGGAACAGGCGTCGCTCCATCGGAAACAAAAACGTGAGCCGAATCACGACGCTTCCTGGCCTGGGTTTGAATTTTCGACACCTGCCATTCCATGGTCCCATCGCGTTTTCAATTTTGCGATTCAGGAATCGCTTTCCTAAATCCATTTGAGTTATATCTTGGCCACTTGATTAGGCAATCGACAACAACCAGGAGTCAAAAATGGCTACACGCAACGTCGCGATCCCCACCCTTGTCCTGCTGGCGTCCCTCTCCAGCGGCTTCTCCTCATCGGTGACGGCCGGCGGCCCCAACTACAGCTTCATCGAAGCGCGCTACCTGCTGGATGCCGAGCTCGACAATGTGGATGGAGACGGACTGCGCTTCGACGGTTCCTATCGATTCACCCACCAGATCTACGGCTTCGCCGAACTCGATAGTGTCGACCTCGACAACTTCGATGCCGATCTGGACGTCTTCAAACTCGGGGTGGGCTATATCCATCCCGTGAACGCCAGCCTGGACTTCAATCTGTCTTTCGCCTACGTGGATGCCGAGGTCGATGCACGCGGCGCCAACTACGACGACAGCGGATTCGAGATCAGCGGCGGCGTGCGGACCATGATCCAACCCAATATCGAGCTGCGCGCCCACGCCAACTATATCGACATCGAGGATGACGACACCTACTTCACCCTCGGCGGCGACTACTTCTTCATGCCCAACTTCTCGGCGGGCCTGGAGATCGATCTGGGCGCCGACTACGAGACCCTCTCCATCGGCGCGCGCTATCTCTTCTAGGACATTTAAGGGTCCGACGCCATGCAACGGCGTCGGATCAGGCAAGACCCGTTCCGCTCACATATCTTGAGTTGCCGGCCGCCAGCCTCTTCTGCATTCAGGCCAGGTCAGGCGGACCCGCACTGTCTATGGAAGCTTCGGGTGCGAAACGATCAAATACAAAATACTCTGTGCGATCGCTTCGCGCCCTGGGAAGTCAATCCAATGGAATACGGATTTTCTGACCCGGGTAGATCAGATTGGGATCTTTGATCACTTCACGATTGGCTTCGAAGATTTTTGGGTAAGCAGAGGCATTGCCCAGAAAGCGTTTAGCGATTCCGGAAAGCGTATCACCCTTCTCGATCACATAATATTCGACCTTGGCTTCCTGTTTCGGCGCGTTGACCTGATCGGCGGACACCTCACCGACCCCTTGTACGTTTCCTGCAATCAAGACCGCTTTCTCCATGGCCTCCGCGCTTTCCGCATCACCCGACAAAACGACCTTGCCTTCATCGAAGCTGACATCCAGGTTTTTGATACCGGGGTTGTCGGCCTCGATTTGCGCCTTGATCTTCTCGGCGGGATCGTCATCACCACCAAACAGTTTCTTCCCCATGTTCACAGCAAAATCAAACAAACCCATTCTCTGATACTCCAAAAAAATCATCCGAAGAAAGTGTCGATATTCGAAACATGGACAAAGGGATCCCTTAGTCACAACATCCGGTATCGATCCTGAACCTATGGGTTCGAATTATTCATTCCTTAAGAACAAAGGTAACTTTCAGTGTGACGCGGTACTCTGTGACCTTGCCGTTACTGACCGATACCTTCTGATCCTTTACCCATGCACCTTTAATGTTTTTAAGTGTTTTATTGGCACGTTTGATGCCTTCCTTCACGGCATCATCAAAACCCTTTGTCGACGATGAGATTATCTCTGTCACTTTGGCGACTGACATGTGATTTCCTCTTCCGTTATTGAGATATTGATCAAATCACCTCATGGATTCAGTTCTCCATGGAGTTTGATTCCGAACTGAATAAATAAGAATGCGTTACCCGGATCAGGGCAAAGACCTTGCCGCTGACTGCCATTCATGACCTTCAGCCAGACATGTCTGTCTGGCTAGGATAGATGACTGGAATCAGTCGACACGACTTGAAATGGGGTTAGACACAATTGTTTTCATTTATAGACCGTTGAACTGGAGCCAGCATCCGGCAGCCGGTGGCGTTGCCGGGAGAGTTTGCCGATGTAGCTCAGTCGCCAAGACGGCAATGTTCAGGGAACTGATAAGCTCAGTTTGAGGTGAGAGACGAACTCCAGCAATGCAACCGCCCGGACCAGAAAAGGGTTGAGGTTGGCATGCCCCTCCCAATCCACTTCCCTAGGTGAGTGACTGGATGGAGGAAACTCTGACTCCCTCGGGGACGTGGACGGTCGAGGTCGGAAAGGCGATCTCCGCTCCGTGGGCGGCGATGATCTCGTGAATCTTCAGCAACACCTCGTGCTTGATCTCGTGATAGCGCACCCAGTTGGTGGTGTGGGTGAAGGTATAGACGAAGAAGTCGAGCGAGGAGGCGGCGAATTTGTTGAAGTTGACGATCAGGGTCTGGCCGTCGTCGATCTCCGGGTGCGCGATCAGCATACGCTTGACGTCATCGACGATGGCGCCCATGTGTGCCGCATCGTCGTAGCGGATGCCGATGGTCTCGTAGATGCGCCGATGGCTCATGCGTGACGGATTCTCCAGGGCGATGGTGGCGAAGATGTTGTTGGGGATGTAGAGCGGACGCTTGTCGAAGGTGCGGATACAGGTCAGCCGCCAGCCTATCTTCTCCACCGTGCCCTCGATATTCCGGTCGGGGGAGCGGATCCAGTCGCCCACCGCGAAGGGGCGGTCGAGATAGATCATCAAACCGCCAAAAAAGTTGGCCAGCAGATCCTTGGCGGCGAAGCCGACGGCGATACCGCCGATGCCGCCGAAAGCAAGCACGCCGGAGATGCTGAATCCCAGCGTCTGCATGGTCACCAGCACAGCGGTGATCACCACTGAAGCGCACAGCAGTTTGGCGATGGCGTCCATGGTGGTGCGATCGTACCGCCTGCCCCCATCCGGGCGGTCGGCGACCAGATTCCGCTCCGCCAGCGAAATGAAACGGATCATGAACCAGGCCAGGCAGGCCACCACGCCGACATCGCGCAGCGGTGTGGCCAGATCGAAGATGGTCAGATCGGAGATATCGCGCACGATCTCCACGGCAAAGGTGATGCCGACGATCCAGACCACCCAGGCGAGTGGGCGACGGGCGGCGTCGATGAGGGCGTCGTCCCAGGGTGTGCGGGTCCGGTTAAGGCGCTGATGCAGCCTGTCGAGCATACGCCGCAGCAGGTAGTTGAGCAGCAGCGCTCCGAACACCACCAGGAAGACCTGGATCACCCAGCCCCATTCACCGCCATTGGCGATCCAGTTTCTGAACTCTTCTAGCGTCATCGTCGAAAGATCCCCGGTTTCCAGCGTGGCTATGAAACAGGTTCAAGGCAAGTGCGTCAACCGTCGCCCCAGGCAACAACTTTAGTACCCAGGAAAGGGATTCCGAACCACGAGAGAAAAGTGCGGACTGGATCACTCCTCTGAACCCGTCATTCAGCCTACCGGAACGAGGTTCCGAATCAGGCTACAGATTCGCCGATGTGATTCCGATACGGGATCAAGGGAACTACGGGCAAACCACATGCAATCATCGGCAGAGAGTCAGCACCAGCGACGGCGAAACGGAAGACATCCAGGCTTCACGCTGTTCGAGATCGCAACGATCGTCGCCACCACGCTCTCAATCACGCTGCTGGGCCTGCCGCTCTACAATCTGCTGAACGAGCGGGGTCCGGAGTATCTGCTGCAGGAGGTCTCACTGGCCTCTCAACTGGAATACGCCAGGCAGGAAGCGGTGCGGCTGGGAACAGTGGTGACCGTCTGCCCCAGCCGGGATGGCCGGAACTGCCAGCAGGACGGCGACTGGCGTCAGGGCTGGCTGATCTTCACCGACGAGTCGTCACCTTCACACCATCTCAGCGTCGGAGACAGGCTGCTGCACAAACAGCCGGGCGATGTGGGTCAGCAACCCCGGGTTGCCTTCAACATCGTTCAATACGAAGCCGACGGATCACTGCGTTTGGAATGACCGATTCCGGATCGGATATTGACCTTGCCCGTATCCAGAGGATTACAGCGGGGCGGGTCCCACCCTGCCGTCTACGCGTGTAGGGTGGGGCCCTGCCCCACCGATCCACGAGCTAGTAGCGAGTAGCCCGGATGCCACGAAGTGGAAACCGGGATTCGTCTGCCCTGAGCATCCCCGGATTCCGCTTCGCTCCCTCCAGGCTACCCACTCGCGGTTACGGTGCGGCAAGCCGCACCCTACACTTCGAAAGCCGGTAGGGTGTGGCTTGCCGCACCGTTACGTTCGCCGGATCACCACACTACAAGGCTCGAGCCTCGGCCTCGATCCATACGCAGTCACCAGTCGCTGTGTACGAAACCCCACTCCGGATGGTCGATCCGCTCATAGGTGTGAGCGCCGAAGGCGTCGCGTTGGGCCTGAATCAGGTTCTGCGGCAGGCGGCCGGTGCGGTAGCTGTCGAAATAGTTGAGGCAGGCGCTCATCACCGGCGTCGGTATACCCACCTTCGTCGCATACGCCAAAACCCGGCGCCAGGCCCCCTGCAGCGCCTGTAACTGCCCCCCCAATTCCCGATCGAGCATCAGGTTGGCCGGCGTCGGCACGCGGGAGAAGGCTGCCCGGATCGGATCCAGCAGGCGGGCGCGGATGATGCATCCCCCCTTCCAGATCCGCGCCGTCTCCGCCAGGTCCACCGACCAGCCGTAGCGCTGCGAGGCGGTGTCGATCAGGTCGAGTCCCTGGGCGTAGGCGGTGATGCGCGACGCATACAAGGCCCCGTGAAGGTCCGCCAGCAGCGACTGCGGATCCGCCACGGCCTCTACGCTCGGGCCCTGCAGTTCGGCCTCGGCCGCCTCCCGCCGCGACTTGGCGGCGGAGAGCACGCGGGCGTCCACGGCGGCGGCGATGCCCGGTACCGCCACTCCCTGTTCCAGGGCCGCCTGCACGGTCCAGCGGCCGGTGCCCTTCTGGCCGGCCCGGTCCATGATCAGGCTGACCAGCGGTTTGCCGGTCTCGCCGTCGACCTTCTGCAGCACCTGGGCCGTCAGCTCGACCAGGAACGACTCCATCGGTCCCCGGTTCCACTGGGCGAAGATCTCCGCCATGCCGGGTTCGGCGAGTCCGAGACCGCGACGCATCAGATCGTAGACCTCCGCCAGCAGCTGCATGTCGGCATATTCGATGCCGTTGTGGACCATCTTCACGAAATGGCCGGCGCCGTCGGGACCCACATGGGTGACGCAGGCCCCCGCTTCGGTCTGTGCGGTGATCGCCTCGAAAATGGCGCGCACCTCACCATAGGCCGTGTCGGAGCCGCCGGGCATCATGGAGGGACCGTGACGGGCTCCCTCCTCGCCGCCCGAGATGCCGACGCCGACGAAGTGGAGCCCCTTCTCACGCAGGGTCTTTTCCCGCCGCTGGGTGTCCTCGAACCAGGAGTTGCCGCCATCCATGAGGATGTCGCCGGGCTCCAGCAGCGGCAACAGCCGTTCGATCATCTGATCGACAGGCTCACCCGCCTTGATCATCAGCAGAATGCGCCGGGGCCTGACCAGCAGCTTGACGAAGGCGTCCAGTTCGCTGTTACCGCCGAATGACTTGCCCGCGTGTTCGGCGAGAAAGGCCTCGATGCGCGCCCCGTCGCGGTTCCAGACCGCCACCGGGAACCCCTTCTCCTCCATGTTCAGGGCCAGATTGCGCCCCATGACGCCGAGGCCGATCAGACCGATAGGGTAGATTGCCGACGAACTCATACCGAAGCTCCTTCTATGTTGTTCCGTAGCAGCAGGGAGCGGGCGGCCTGCCGATCGAGCAACCAGTCACCCTCGGCGGCCAGGGCAGCCGGAACCGTGCCGTCCATCAAGGCCCAGCGCACCGCGTCGGCCTTCTCCTCGCCCTGCACCATCACCAGCAGATGGCGGGCCTCGCGGATCACCGGCGGGGTGATGGTGAGGCGCTGCATGGGGGGCTTGTTGCCGATCACCGGCATCACCCGTCTGCGCTCCTCGTCCAGCGCCACCGAACCGGGAAAGATGGAGGCGGTATGACCGTCCTCACCCATGCCCAGAAGCAGGATGTCGATACGCTGGGGCAGCACCGATTCGTAGGCCTGCGCCGCCTGGTCCGGCGGCTCTTCGCCGCACATGCGGTGCACGGAGACGCCCTCCGGCAGACCCTGGGGGAAGAGTTTCGAGATCACCGTAAAGGCGTTGTTCTCCGGTGTCAGGGGCGGCACGCAGCGTTCGTCGCCGAAGTAGATCACGATGCGCTGCCAGGGCAGATCAGGCTGCTTCGCCAGCTGTTCGTAGACCGGCAGGGGGGTACCGCCGCCGGCCAGCATCAGGTGACAGCGCTGCTCGCTCTTCAGAACCCCCTCCACCTTCTCCCGAATCCAGTCCGCGGCCGCGCCAGCGAACTGTTCGGACTCCACAATCTTTCGCATTCCCGTCATGAATCAATCTCCCGCCACTGTCGGCTGTAGCGATCCATCAAGTCTTCCGCCTCGACCGGTCCTTCGCTGCCTTCGGCGTAGAACACCGGTTGCCGTTTCTGAGCGCCCTCCCAGGCCTGCAGGATGGGGCTGACGAAACGCCAGGCGAACTCCACCTCGTCGCGCCGCGCGAACAGGGTCGCATCCCCCTTCACCGCATCCAGCAACAGCCGCTCGTAGGCATCCTTTATCGGGTGGCTGTAGGTCTCCGAATAGCTGAAGTCCATCTCCACGCTGCCCACGTCCATCTCACCGCCCGGCTTCTTGCTGGCGATCTTCAGCGCCATACCCTCGTCCGGCTGGATGCGGATGGTGAGCACGTTGGGTTCCAGACTCTGGCACACGTCATCGCGCCCGAACAGACAGAGCGGCACGGGCCGGAACACCACCGAGATCTCGGTCAGTCTTTGCGACAGCTGCTTGCCGACCCGCAGGAAGAACGGGACACCCTGCCAGCGCCAGTTGTCGATATAGCACTTCATGGCCGCATAGGTGGGCGTGCGCGAGCGAGGCTCCACGTTCTCCTCGTCGCGATAGCCCCGGTACTGACCGAAGATCACATGGCTGAAAACCTCGCTGGCGGTGAAGGTGCGCAGGGAGCGCAACACCTCGACCCGCTTGTCGCGGATATCGTCGGCGGCGAAGGAGACCGGCGGCTCCATGGCGCACAGCGAGAGCACCTGCAGCAGGTGGCTCTGCACCATGTCGCGCAGCACGCCGGTCTGGTCGTAGAAACGTCCACGACCCTCGACCCCGATCGATTCGGCGGCGGTGATCTGAATATGGTCGATATACTTGCGGTTCCACAGCGGCTCGAAGATGGTGTTGCCCAGTCGGGCCACCAGGATATTCTGCACCGTCTCCTTGCCCAGATAATGGTCGATGCGGTAGACCTGATCTTCCCGCAGGACCTCGCCGACGATGCGGTTGAGGTCGCTGGCCGACTCCAGGTCGCGGCCGTAGGGCTTCTCCATGATCACCCGGGTCCAGGGCGATCCGGCGCCGCTTTCACCCAGCAGGCCGGTCTCCTGCAGGCGATGGAGAATGATCGGCGCGGCCGATGGCGGGGTGGCGAAGTAGAAGAGTCGGTTACCCTCGCTGCCGATCGACGCCTCCAGCTGCTCCAGCCGCTCGCGCAGCGCCGCGTAGCCCTCCGGATCCTCGAAGTTGCCCCGCACATAGCCGATGCGCCGACTGAAATTGTGCCAGACCGTTGCATCCACCGGCTGAGTGCGCGAATACCTGGCCACCGAATCGTGCAGCAGCTCGCGAAACTCCCCATCGGACTGTTCCGCACGGCTATAGCCGATGACCGCGAAGCGTTCGTCGAGGGCTCCTTCGCGGGTCAGGTTGTAGAGAGCCGGCAGCAGCTTGCGGCGGGTCAGATCGCCCGCGGCGCCAAAAATCACCAGTACGCAGGGCTCCAGCCGGTCGGGCTGGAGAAAGAGCTCACCGTGGGTGAGCCGGCTGATGTCAGGCAGGTCGGTGGCCATGGGGCGCTTCGCTCGTGATTCGAGTTCTTGTCAGCATACTCTGCCAGAGCCGGCAGGGTGAAATCCAATGACAGCTTCACCTCCGAGCCGATTCAAGGGCTGCGAATAAACCCACAATCTGTCACGAAATGGCAGGAAAGCATTTAGAAGTGGTCAGTGAATCGAGCTATACTGCACGGACTTCCGATCAAGGACAGCCATATATCGGGAATGCCCGCGGGATTCCACCAAGATGGACAACCGTGTCGACCTAGAACACGGAATCTTTACAAACCGACCTAATCCCAGGATTCAGCATAGTGCACAACAGCATCAAGGTTGGCGTATTCGTTGACGCCGAAAATGTCCGCTACAACGGCGGCTATCAACTCCGTTACGATATTTTGAGATTCTTTGCCGCCCGCTACGGCGGTAGCCTGCTGCGTCTCAACACCTATATCGCCTTCGACCAGGAGCGAGCCAAGGAGGACCCGGAGTACGGTCGCCGCGCCCGTACCTATCAACAGATGGTGCGCGAATTCGGCTGGAAGGTGATCGTCAAGGAAGTGCGCCGCTACACCGACGAGGACGGCAACATCACCACCAAGGCCAACTCCGACCTGGACATGGCGGTCGATGCCATGCTGCAGTCCGAGAAACTCGACCTGTTGCTGCTGGTGACCGGCGACGGCGACTTTCTGCAGGTGGTGACCGCCCTGCAGGATCGGGGCTGCCGGGTGGAACTGCTCGGTTTTCGCAACGTCTCCCAGGAGCTGCGGCGGCAGGTGGACGACTACTATTCGGGGTTTCTGATTCCCGATCTGCTGCCGGTCAGTTACGAGCCCCGCAACGACTGGGGCCAGCCGGGCTCCTGCGTGCGCGGCGTCTGCGCCAAGTGGTTTCCGGAGAAGGGATACGGCTTCCTGCGCTTTCTCAAGCAGATCGATCCCAATCTCTGGATCACCGATCCCCGTCATCCCGATTCGCCCTATGAGAGCGTCTTTTGTCACGTCAACGAGTTGGCCGACGAGGTCACCGATGAGGTGTTGATGAACCGGGATTCGATCCTGGAGTTCTATGTCCAGGAGAGCGACAAGGACGACGGACTGGTGGCCAACAACGTGCGGCTGGTGCCCAGCTTCGGCAACAGCGGCCTGGAGTGAGCCTGAACCCGCCGCTGGCCCGGATCGCTACCAGACACCGAGAATCCAGCCTTCCAGCGTCGCCCGGATGCGCTCGGCCGGGGTCAGCGGCGGATTGAAATAGTGCTCCAGCGAGCCGCGTCGATCGGCCTCGCGCAACCAGGCCGCGACCGCCCAGGCGTCCTGCTCGTCCGGGGTCCGTCCGGCCTTCGGATAGCGGCGCTTGTAGAGCGCCGGGTAGGCTTCGGCGACCACCGACTTGCCCGCCGCTACCAGGAAGCCATCGAAAGGCCAGAAATGGACCCGCGACCTCAGGGTGTCAACTTGTCGCAAGGCATGGAGCCAGGGCAGTCCGGCATGGGTCGACTTGGCCACCGACCCCTGCACATCGAACAGAAAGACGCTCTTGGCCGTGGCCGTCCACTGCTCGCAGAGACGCAGCTCCGAGGCTGCACCCGTACGCCGATTGCCGCTGCGCACCGATTCCACGCTGGCGCCCGGCTCGGCGGTCGGCCAGTGGCGCACGAAGTCATCCAGAAAGGCGTCCCAGTCGGCCAGTCCGTAACGCTGCATATAGTCTGATGGAAAAGAGAAGCCGTGGTCGATGCCGATGATGACCGGAGCATCGGACAGCAGCATCCGCTCGCAATAGGCGGCAATATCCTGGCGCGACCACTGTCGTGAACCCTGGGGAGGCTGCACCTTCTGCGGCGCCTGCGAGCGCCCGGCCCGGTAGACCTGCAGGGTCTTGAGCCGACTCTCCGGTGTGGCGGCTCCCGAATAATCGATACCGATGTAGCGGCTGAACTTCATCCCAGATGCTTTTCCCAAGTGATCAATCCGGAGTCTCCAAGCAAGCAGCCCGGATGCAACGCAGTGGTATCCGGGGATTCGTCAATCCCGGTCACTCCTGGATTACTCGTTGCTCCATCCAGGCTACACACTTAAGGCAATGGTGTAAGTGTCGTACGTTCTTTGCCCGTGATTCGGTGCGGCAAGCCGCACCCTACACACAGATCGAATATTGGCGTTGATTTGCGGTGAATA
>JBNLGI010000156.1:0-2400 GCA_050305975.1 Sedimenticolaceae bacterium
TTGAAGTCCTCGAGGTTCTCCGCCTCAAACCCTTTGCGGCTCAAGGCGATAACCACGCCGAAGCCGCCCGCCGACATGAGGGCGTAGACCAGGGTGTAGAACATGGATGCCGTGTAGCCCTCCTGGGTACCGGCCAGGATGCCCAGCAGGATGAAGCCGACGTGGGAGATGGTGGAGTAGCCCAGCATGCGCTTGATGTTGCTCTGGGCGATGGCGATCAGGTTACCTACGCCCATGGAGAGGATGGCGAGGATGATCAGCATCCCCTGCCAGCCTTCCCAGCCCCCGTGCAGGCCGGACAGGCCGTCCACCAGCAGGCGCATGGTCAGCGCGAAGGCGGCGATCTTGGGAGCGCTGCCGAGAAACAGGGTCACTGCCGTCGGAGCGCCGTGGTAAATATCGGGCACCCACATGTGAAAAGGCACTGCGCCCAGCTTGAAGGCGAGACCGATGACCAGGAAGACGATGCCGAAGATCATGACCAGCTGATTGAGATCCCCCTTCTTCACCACCTGGGCCAGTTCGTCGAAATGCAGGGTGCCGGTGGCGCCGTAGATCATGGAGATGCCGTAGAGCAGCATGCCCGAAGCCAGCGCGCCCAGCACGAAATACTTCATGGCCGCCTCGGCCCCGTTCGCCGATTTGCGATCGAAGGCCACCAGGGCGTAGAGACAGAGCGCCAGCAGCTCCAATCCCAGGTAGATGGTGAGGAAACTGTTGGCCGAGATCATCACGCACATGCCCAGCACGGCGAACAGTCCCAGGGTGTAGAACTCCCCTTTGAACATACCGCGATCGCGCAGATAGTCCTTGGCGTAGAGGAAGGCCAGAAAACTGATCAGCAGCACGCCCACCTTGAGCACATCGCTCATAGGGTCGCGGATGTAGGAGCCGTCGAAGAGTACCTGCGTCTCCGGCCGGGAAACCGCGAGGGTAATCCCGATGGTCAGTATGAGGCCGACCTGAGCGATGCCGTAACTGACGATCCGGTGCTGTTCGCGGATGAAGAGATCGACCACCAACACCACACAGGCGAGGGTCAGCAGGGAAATTTCCGGCAGGACCGGAATCAGTTGTGTTGAATCGAATTGCATGTGCACGCTACCGAGTCGGGCTCCGTCAGTTGAGTTTCGAGACAGCGATATGCTGCAGCAGGTTGCTGACGGAGGCATCCATCACTTCGACCAGAGGCGCCGGCCACAGACCCAGCAGCAGCACCGCCGCCGCCAGTGTGCCCAGCACAATAAACTCCCGGCGGTTCATATCCTGCAGGGCCGCCACGCCGTCGTTGACCACCTCGCCGAACACCACCCGCTTGACCATCCACAGGGTGTAGGCGGCGCCGATGATGAGCGTGGTGGCGGCCAGGAAGGCATACCAGAAATCGGCGCGGAAGCTGGCCAGGATGACCATGAACTCGCCGACGAATCCGGAGGTGCCGGGCAGCCCCGCATTGGCCATGGCGAAGAAGACCATGAAGGCGCCGAAGATGGGCATTGTGTTGACCACGCCGCCGTAATCGTTGATCTGACGGCTGTGCAGCCGGTCGTAGAGCACGCCGACACAGAGGAAGAGCGCCGCCGAGATGAAACCATGGGAGACCATCTGCACCATGCCGCCCTGCATGCCCAGCGCGGCGCCGCTGCCGGCGTTGTTCTGGCTGATGATGAAGACGATGAAGAAACCGAGGGTGACGAAGCCCATGTGGGCGATGGACGAGTAGGCGATCAGCTTCTTCATGTCCTGCTGGATCAGCGCCACGAAACCGATGTAGACCACCGCGATCAGGGACATGGTGATGATCAGCCAGTCGAGGCTGTGGCTGGCGTCCGGCGTGATCGGCAGGCTGAAACGCAGGAAGCCGTAACCGCCGATCTTCAGCATGATGGCGGCCAGGATCACCGAGCCGCCGGTGGGCGCCTCGACGTGGGCGTCGGGCAGCCAGGTGTGCACCGGCCACATGGGCACCTTGACCGCGAAGGCCATGAGGAAGGCGATGAAGATCAGGATCTGCTCGGTGAGGCCCAGCTTGAGGTTGTGAAAACCGAGAATATCGAAGCTGCCCGACTGGAAATACATGTAGATCAGAGCGACCAGCATGAACACCGAGCCGAAGAAGGTGTAGAGGAAGAACTTGATGGTGGCGTAGACCCGGTTGGGTCCGCCCCAGACGCCGATGATGAGGAACATCGGGATCAGCATCGCTTCCCAGAAGACGTAGAAGAGCATGGCGTCGAGGGCCGAGAAGACGCCGACCATCACCCCTTCCATGATGAGGAAGGCGGCCATGTATTGGGAGGGACGGAACTTGATCACCTCCCAGCCGGCGATCACCACCAGCGGGGTGATGAAGGTGGTGAGGATGATCAGCGGCATGGCGATGCCGTCCACGCCCAGGTA
>JBNLGI010000157.1:0-1748 GCA_050305975.1 Sedimenticolaceae bacterium
ACCCTGTTCCGCCAGCTCATCGCCCGTGGTCTGCTGGCCGTCGACCTGGAGGGCTACGGCGGACTCAGGCTCACCGAGGCGAGCCGCCCGGTACTGAAGGGCGAAACCAAACTGATGCTGCGAAAAATGCGCAAGGCCGCCGCGCGCAAACGCCGGGAACGGAGTCAGCCGTCGGTGGCGGGAAGTGTCAACGAAGAACTGTGGGAGGCGCTACGCGCCCTGCGCCGGGAACTGGCGGAAAGCCAGGGAGTACCGGCCTATATCATCTTTCATGACGCGACGCTGTTGGAGATGGCGCAGATACAGCCCGAAACGCTGCAGCAACTGGCAGGCATTTCTGGGGTGGGTGAAAAAAAGCTGGAAGCCTATGGCGAAACTTTCCTGAACTGCCTTCGAGCTTATGCTGGCAACAATCCCGACCACCAGGGATCCAATGTCTGACGCATCACTGTCGGATACCTATGGAGTGGCCAACGAAATTTAAAATCCTTCGCATCTCACACCGGGGTCTGATGCTGATGATATACTCAATCCCCACCATAGCAATCATCATAGCGCTGCATGACACTACCCCACCCCATCGTCCGGGAAACCAACCTCGCCTCCCCTTCGCCGATAATCAACCGCCTGTTCGAGATGATGTTCGATCCCGCCACATCGCTGAGCGATCTGGCGGACACCCTTTCCACCGATGCCGCCCTGTCGGCGCGCACGCTCAGCGCCGCCAACGCCGCCTTCTCCTATCCGCGACAACGCATCGACAATGTGCAAGAGGCTGTCGTACGCATCGGCCTGGTACCGATCATCCAGATCATCACCGCCAGCGAGATCCGGGCGGTGTTTCTCTCGGTACCGGGTAAGTTCGGGGACATGAAACGGCTGTGGACCCATAATCTGGTCACCGCCTGTATCGCCGACGCCTATGCGCATCATCACCAATTGGAAAAACCCGCCCGCTGGTTCACCGGCGGTCTGTTGCACGATATCGGACGTCTGTTGCTGCTGACACACGACCCGGTCAAGTACGCGGAGGTGGTCAGCGCCACGCTCTCGGGCCGGGAGACCGTCTGCGAGGCGGAGCAGCAGGTCTACGGCATCTCCCACCAGGAGCTCGGCCATCAACTGATGACCCAATGGCGCTTTCCCGAAGAGATCGCGGCGATCTCCTTTCACCATCAGCAGCCCTTCGTCTCGTATGGCGATTTCCGCTCCGGCATCTGCATCGCCAACGATCTGGCGAACGCGCTGGACGGCGCCGTCCCCCTGCCGCATTACGAGACCTTTTCCGCGGAACGCGTCATTGCCGAGGCCAGCGTCAAATACGAAACCATGAAAAAGGTTTCGGGTTTTGCCTGAAACAGGGAGTCCCCAGCGATGATCCAGGGAAAGTCCGCCGTTATGGATAAGCCGGTGCAGACGAGGAAAACATGAAAGCATCCCTCTCGATCCCCCTCTATATCGCTCTTCTCTTGCTGGTGACTCCTCTATGGAGCGACACCCTGAAGCCTTTCACCACCGATGGCTGCAGCATGTTTCCCGACGGCACCTATCAACAGCAGTCGCTCTGGATGGAGTGCTGCATCCGCCACGACATCGCCTACTGGCAAGGCGGCAGCGAACCGCAGCGCCTGGCCGCCGACCAGGCACTGGAGCGGTGTGTCAGCCAAGTGGGCGAACCGGAAATCGCAAAACTCATGTTGGCGGGAGTGCGCGTCGGCGGGTCCCCTTTCTTTCCCACGTCCTACCGA
>JBNLGI010000158.1:0-2572 GCA_050305975.1 Sedimenticolaceae bacterium
AGGATGCCTTTGGCACGCCCTGGTTCGAGGGCAGCTTTTACGGGGTTCGCGACGTCTCTCAGGCGTTGCGCGACTTCGCCCGGCTCATCGGGGACGAGGATCTGACCCGGCGCACCGAGGTGCTGATCGCTCGTGAAGAACAGACGATCAATGCGGCACTGGAACCCTGGCGCGAAAAGCTGCGTGGCCGCAAAGTGTTGCTCTACACCGGTGGGGTCAAGTCCTGGTCGGTGATTGCCGCGCTCCAGGATCTGGGCATGGAAGTGGTGGCTACAGGCACCAAGAAATCCACCGAAGAGGACAAGGCGCGGATCCGCGAACTGATGGGGCAGGATGCGGTGATGATCGAAGACGGCAATCCCCGTGCACTGATCAACCTGGTGCGGGACAACAATGTGGATGTGCTGATCGCCGGCGGACGCAACATGTACACCGCGCTGAAGGCGCGTATCCCGTTTCTCGACATCAATCAGGAACGTGAATTCGGCTATGCCGGCTATACCGGCATGGTGGAACTGGCGCGTCAATTGGTCCTGACCATCGAAAGCCCGATCTGGAAACAGGTTCGGACCCCGGCGCCCTGGTCCACACCCACTACAGTCCAGGCGGAGGTTTGCCCATGACCGAGATCATCAAGCGCAACAAGGCCCTGTCGGTCAGCCCGCTCAAGGCCAGCCAGACCATCGGCGCCGCTCTGGCATTTCTGGGTTTTCGCCGGGCGATACCCATGCTCCACGGCTCTCAGGGCTGCACGGCTTTCGGCAAGGTCTTCTTCGTGCGCCACTTCCGCGAACCGATTCCGCTGCAGACCACCGCCATGGATCAGGTCAGCACAGTGATGGGTTCCGAGGAGAGCGTGGTGGAGGGGTTGAAGACCATCGCCGAGAAGAGCAGTCCTTCGCTGCTCGGCGTGCCGACCACCGGCCTTGCCGAGACCCAGGGCAGCGACGTGCGCATGGCGGTGAAGATGTTTCGCCAGAAGTATCCGGAGTACGACGCCATTCCGGTGGTGCCGGTCTCCACCCCCGACTATACCGGTTGCCTGGAGACCGGTTTCGCCAAGGCGGTGGAGGCGATCATCCGGACCATCGTGCCGGCAGCCGCGGATGCCGGCACCGAGCCCGGCCGGCGGCGCCGCCAGGTCAATGTGCTGGTGGGGTCATCGCTCACCCCCGGCGATCTGGAAGAGCTGAAGGAGATCATCGAGGCCTGCGGCCTGCGCCCGGTGCTGATTCCCGATCTCTCCGACTCCCTCGACGGCCACCTGGGCGAAGACGACTTCTCCCCCCTGACCATCGGCGGCGCCCAGGTTTCGGAACTGCTGACCCTGGGCGATGCGGCCGCTACCCTGGTCATCGGTCCCTCGATGTTCAAGGCGGCGGACGAACTGCACAAGCTGACCGGGGTGCCGGACTACCGCTTCGATCACCTGATGGGGCTGGAGGCGGTCGACGCCTTCATCCACGCCCTGTATGGGATCTCCGGCGAGCCGGTGCCGGCCAAACTGGAGCGCCAGCGCGCCCAGCTGCAGGACGCCATGCTCGACTGCCATTTCATGCTCGGCATGTCCCGTATCGCGGTGGCCGGCGATCCCGATCTGTTGATCGGTTTCAGTCAGATGCTGGCCGGCGTCGGCGCTGAGACGGTGGCCGCCGTCTCGCCGGTGAACGTGCCGGCGCTGCAGCGGGCGGCGACCGAACAGATCAAGATCGGCGACCTGGAAGATCTGGAACAGCAGGCAAAGGCCAGCAAGGCCGAGCTGCTGATCGCCAACTCCCACGGCGTCGAGAGCGCCAACCGGCTGGGTATCCCATTGCTGCGCGCCGGTTTTCCCCAGTACGACACCCTGGGCGGTTACCAGAAGACCTGGATCGGCTATCGGGGCAGCCGTCAGACCCTGTTCGATCTGGCCAACATCATGTTGACCCTGGAGAAGGGCGAGATCCATCCCTACCGCTCCATCTATGCACAGAAACCGGAATACCGGGAGGTAGACCATGAGCCTGACACGGCGACTGCAGCTGGTGGGTTGCACCACTGAGGACAAGTGGATGGCAACCGCACTCAAAGTGGCCTTCGCCACCAGCGACATGAAACACGTGGACCAGCACTTCGGTGCGGCCCAGTCCTTCGCCATCTACGCCCTGGATCAGGACAAAGCCTGCTTCGTGGAGGCAGTGGAGTTCGGAAAACTCGACATGGACGGCAACGAAGACAAATTGATCGACAAGATCGATGCCCTTGGCGGTTGTATCGCCGTCTACAGCCAGGCGGTCGGCGCCTCGGCCATCAACCAGCTGAAGGCGAGAGGCATTCAGCCGGTGAAGATCTCCCCCGGCGCTCCCATCAGTGGGTTGCTCTCCTCGCTGCAGGAGGAGCTGAGACAGGGTCCGGGCAGCTGGCTGGCCCGTGCCATCAAGCAGGCTGCGCCGACCGATCCGTCCCGCTTCGACCAGATGGAAGCGGACGGTTGGGAAGAGTGAAATCAAGCGAGCGTTCGGTGGGGCAGGGCCCCACCAGAAAAGGTAGATGAACGGGTAGGGTGCGGCTTGCCGCACCGAATCAAATCGAA
>JBNLGI010000159.1:0-4830 GCA_050305975.1 Sedimenticolaceae bacterium
GGAACAGGCTCTTGAAATAGTTGGAAAACGCTTTCATCAGTGACCTCCTCAGTCGAACCACCAAGGCACTTGATAGACCACCGCGAGACCGACGACAGCAATCCAGACGATCGTGATGGGGATGAAGACCTTCCAGCCCAGGCGCATGATCTGGTCATAGCGGTAGCGGGGGAAGGTGGCGCGCAGCCAGACGATCAGGAACATGAAGAAACCGGTCTTGAGCACCAGCCAGATGAAGCCGGGCACCCAGTCGAACAGCGCTCCCAGCAGCGGCCAACCCTGGAAAGGCGAGAGCCAGCCGCCCATGAACATGGTGGCGCACAGGGCCGAGATCAGAATCATGTTGGCGTATTCGGCGAGGAAGAAGACCGCGAAGGTCATGCCGGAATACTCCAAATGGAAACCGGCCACGATCTCCGACTCGCCTTCGGCCACGTCGAAGGGCGCGCGGTTGGTCTCGGCCACGCCGGAGATCACATAGACCGCGAACAGCGGCAGCAGCGGCAGCCAGAACCAGGAGAAGAGTCCGCCCTCCTGGGCCTTCACGATCTCGGCCAGGTTGAGGCTGCCGGCGGCCACCAGCACGCCCACCAGGGCGAAGCCCATGGCGATCTCGTAGGCGACGATCTGCGCCGCCGAGCGCATGGCGCCGAGGAAGGCGTATTTTGAGTTGGAGGCCCAGCCGGCGATGATCACGCCGTAGACGCCCATGGAGGTGAGCGCCAGGATGTAGAGCAGGCCGGCGTTGATGTTGGCCAGCACCAGCTTCTCGTCGAAGGGAAACACCGCCCAGGCCGCCAGCGCCGGCCCCAGGGTCAGCATGGGAGCGAGCAGGAACAGGTATTTGTTGGCGTTGCTCGGGATGACGATCTCTTTGAACATCAGCTTGAGCGCATCCGCGATGGGCTGCAGCCAACCCTTGGGTCCGACCCGGTTGGGCCCGATACGCACATGCATATAGCCGATGATCTTGCGCTCGAAGTAGGTGTAGTAGGCCACCACCAGCATCAGCGGCGCGACGATGACGATGATCTTGATCAGGGTCCAGATCAGGAATTGAAGTTCGGAAGGCAGGCTTCCCCAGACACTGTTGAATAGTTCCATCGGTTACGCCTTCTCTACCGTCACTTCGCCAAAGGGCTGACCCAGTTCGGCGGTCTCCGCCAGCCCTGTCGAAATCCAGGCACAGCCTTCGGGCAGGCTGTCATCGAGTTGCAGGGTCAGGTTCGCCTGATAACCGTTCTGTTTCACCAGCGCCGGCTCACTCTCCCTGAGACCGAGTCTTGCGGCCTCCGCCGGATGCAGCCGGATGGTCGGCGTACCCGCGTCGCGGGTCTGCTGCAGGGCCTTCGCCCGGCGCACCAGAGGATCGCTGGCGTACAGGGGCGTGTCGCCGGCGCGCAGCAGGCCGTCGGCCGACAGCAAGCGGGCCGAGTCGCTGGCGAGACTCATGCTGACGGGCGGCAAGTCCTGGCTGCAGAGCGCCTTGACCTCCTCCAGAACCTGGGCGGCGTCGACGTAGTCAAAGCCCTGCACATCGAGCAGATTGCCCAGCACACGCAGAATCTTCCAGCCCGGCCGGGCCTCACCCTGGGGTTTGACCGCACCGCGGCTGCTCTGCCAGGCGCCTTCCGCATTCACGTAAGTCCCGGCGGTCTCAGCGAAGAGCCCCATCGGCAGCAGGATATCGGCGCAGGCCTCCAGCTGGGGACTGCGATAGGCGCTCAGGGCCACCACCAGATCGGCGCTCTGCAGGGCGGCGGTGGAGAGTGCGCCGTCCCAGAAGTCGAGTCCGGGTTCCACCCCCATCAACAGATAGCCCTTGCGCGGCATCTTGAGCATCTTCACCACATCCAGTCCCGCTTGCGCAGCGGCCTCGCCTCCGGCCTGCAAGGTGGGCACGGCTCCGGCCAACTGGGCGCCGAGGCTATTGGAAGCGGAAGGAACCACGGACAGGGTGGCGGTTGTGGCCTGCGCCAGCGCCGAGGCCAGGGCCCCGATCAGGGCGTAGTCGGGATGGGCCTGGGCCAAGGCACCCAGCATCACCGCTGCGTTTTCGGCCTGCTTGAGGCTGTTGGCGGCGGCTTTGGCGCGCGCGTCGGGCTTGGCCGATTTGATCAGCGCCGCGATAGTCCCCTTGGCCTCGACACCGGCGGCCTTGGCGATGGCGGCCAGGGCACCGACCAGGCCGGCGGGACCGACCACCGTTTGCGTGGCGGCGTGATTGAGTTCGATCTCCCGGGGATTCAACAGATGCAGATCGGCTCCGGCAAGTGCCGCCTTGCGCAGTCGATGGGCGAGTAACGGCTGCTCCTTGCGCAGATTGCCGCCGACCACCAGCGCCGCGTTCAAGCTCTCCACATCGGCGATCTTCATGCCCAGCCAATGAATGCCGGAGGCCGCTTCGTCGAGCCGGAAATCACCCTGGCGCAGGCGGCTGTCGATATTGTTGCTGCCGAGCCCCCGCATCAGTTTCTGGGCCAGGTAGAGCTCTTCCAGAGTCGATGCCGGCGAAACCAGGGCGCCGATCTGTTCTCCCTCTCCGATCTCCCTGAGGCCGGCGGCAGCCATCTCGAGAGCCATCTCCCAGCTCGCCTCCTGCCAGTCGCCGCCCTTCTTGATCATCGGGGCGGTCAGCCGGTCCGGGCTATAGAGCCCTTCATAGCTGTAGCGGTCGCGGTCCGAGATCCAGGTTTCGTTGATCGACTCGTTGTCGCGGGGATGAACCCGCATCACCCGGTTCCCGCGCAGGTGCAGGTTGATGTTGGAGCCCAGGCTGTCGTGCGGCGCGATCCCCTCCACCAGGGTCAGCTCCCAGGCACGGGCGCTGAAACGGAAGGGCTTGGAGGTCAGGGCGCCGACCGGGCAGAGATCGATGATGTTGCCGGAGAGTTCGGAATCGATGCTCTTTTCGATGTAGGTGCCGATCTGCATGTGCTCGCCGCGACCGGTGGCCCCCAGTTCGCGGATGCCGGCGATCTCCTTGCCGAAGCGCACGCAGCGGGTGCAGTGGATGCAGCGGGTCATGTCGGTGGCGATCAGCGGGCCGATGTTCTTGTCGGCCACCACCCGCTTGCGTTCGCTGAAGCGGGAGACGTCGCCGCCGTATCCCATGGCCACGTCCTGCAGTTCGCACTCGCCGCCCTGGTCGCAGATGGGACAGTCGAGGGGGTGGTTGATGAGCAGGAACTCCATGGTCCCCTTCTGCGCCGCCAGCGCCTTCGGCGAGCGGGTGAAGACCTTCATGCCGTCGCTGACAGGGGTGGCGCAGGCCGGCAGCGGCTTGGGCGCCTTCTCCACTTCGACCAGACACATCCGGCAGTTGGCCGCGACCGAGAGTTTCTTGTGATAGCAGAAGCGGGGAATCCGGATGCCTGCCGCGTCGGTAGCCTCGATCAGCATGCTGCCGGCCTTCGCCTGCAGCTCGCGGCCGTCGACTTCAATGGTGACTGTGTCTGTCATCGTGGTCTATCTCTAACCTCAGCCGATCCCGACCATGCAGCGCTTGTGGTCGATGTGATACTGAAACTCGTCACGGAAATGGCGCAGCATGCCCTGTACCGGCATGGCCGCGGCGTCGCCCAGGGCGCAGATGGTGCGACCGGCGATCTTGCCGGCCACGTCGTCGAGCAGATCCAGGTCCTCCTGCCGGCCCTGACCCGTCTCGATGCGGTGCACCATCCGGTAGAGCCAGCCGGTGCCCTCGCGGCAGGGGGTGCACTGGCCGCAGGACTCCTCGTGATAGAAATAGGACATGCGCTCGAGCACCTTGACCATGCAATTGCTGTCGTCGAGTACGATCACCGCCCCGGAACCGAGCATGGAGCCGGCGCCGGCGATGCTGTCGTAGTCCATGTTGAGGTCCATCATCTGCTCGCCCGGAATGACCGGAGCGGAGGAGCCGCCCGGGATCACCGCCTTGATCCTGCGTCCGTCCTTCATGCCGCCGGCCATCTCCAGCAGCTTCGAGAAGGGGGTACCCATGGGGATCTCGAAGACACCGGGATTGTTGATGTTGCCGGAGATGGAGAAGAGCTTGGGACCGCCGCTGTTCTTGACCCCGATCTCGGCGAACCAGTCGCCGCCCTTCTCCAGGATCATCGGTATGGAGGCCAGCGATTCGGTGTTGTTGATCACCGTGGGACAGCCGTAGAGACCGAAATGGGCCGGAAACGGGGGTTTGTAGCGGGGCTGCCCCTTCTTGCCTTCGATCGACTCCAGCAACGCCGTCTCCTCGCCGCAGATGTAGGCGCCGGCGCCGAGATGGGTGTGGAGTTCGAAATCGAACCCGGAGCCGAGCAGATTCTCGCCCAGGAAGCCGGCCTTGCGCGCCTCGTCCAGTGCATATTCGAACCGTTCGTAGGGCTCCCAGAACTCGCCGCGGATGTAGTTGTAGCCGCGGGTCGCGCCGATGGCGTAACCGCAAAGGAGCATGCCCTCGATCAGCTGGTGCGGGTTGTAGCGCAGGATGTCCCGATCCTTGAAGGTACCGGGCTCGCCCTCGTCCGAGTTGCAGACCACGTACTTCTGGCCGGGGGCATTGCGCTGGATGAAACTCCACTTGAGGCCGGTGGGAAAGCCGGCGCCGCCACGACCGCGCAGACCCGACTTCTTCACCTCTTCGATGATCGCTTCCGGTGGCATCTTCTCGGTCAGGACCTTCTTCAACATCGCATAACCGCCACGGCTCTGATACTGCTCCAGCAGCCAGGGGCGATCCAGGTCGAGGGTGCGCAGGCAGACTTCGTTGGCCATGGCTTACTCCAGCCCCCCGAGAATCGCGTCGACGATCTCCGGGGTGAGGTTTTCGTAATACTGTTTGCCGATCTG
>JBNLGI010000160.1:0-24283 GCA_050305975.1 Sedimenticolaceae bacterium
GGCAAGCCGCACCCTAACCGTGATCAAGCCGTAGGGTGCGGCTTGCCGCACCGCGAACAACTCGTCTGTGCAATCTCCATATTTGCATAGACTCGTGGCGACTGGCATTGACTTGCGATTTCATTCGCTTATTAACGCCCCACTCAGATCTGACCTGAATAGCACTTACTCAAGCACTTATTGGTGGGGCAGGGCCCCACCCTACACTTCGAATCCGGCGTAGGGTGGGGCCCTGCCCCACCGAAATCCGCCTAATGGATCAAGTAGAATGATGCATTTAAGCTGCAATAAGTGCCACTGCGATCTGCCCCTAATCGGTCATACAGCAACTCTCTTTCTCCCGACTTGCCGGTTCGCTGATCAGCACATGGCCGCGAATGGGATTGGGCCGGAAGGTGGTGCAGCCCTTCAGGCCCAGATGATAGGCCTTTTCATAGAGGGTGCTGAAACGCTCGAAGTCGGTGTTCTCTGGAATATTGATGGTTTTGGAGATGGCGTTGTCGATGTAGGGCTGAATGCGTCCCTGCATCGCCAGGTGGTCATCGGGTGAGACCTCCTTCGCGGTGACGAAATGGGGCGGCATGGCCTCGTCACCGAGCGATCGCCACAAGTGCCAGGCGTAGTCCTCCACCTCGACCTGCCGATAATCCTCCTCGGCCAGCCGCAGGTTACGCTGGTAGGTGTAGTCGAACACCGGCTCCAGCCCGCTCGACACATTGTTTGCCAGCAGACTGATGGTGCCGGTGGGGGCGATGGCCAGCAGATGGCTGTTGCGAATCCCCCCCTCGGCGATTCGGCGCCGTAACTCCTCCGGCAGGCGCTGCACGAAGTCGCCGGCCAGGTAGTCATCGGTGGTCAGCAGCGGAAAGCTCCCCTTCTCCTGGGCCAGGTCGCAGGAGGCGTGATAGGCGCTGTCGCGCAGCCGCTCGAAGAGGCGAGCGACCCACTCCAGCGAAGCCGTGTCGGCGTAATGCATACCCAGCATCATCAGCAGATCGCCGAGCCCGGTGACCCCCAGCCCGAGACGTCGCGTCTGCCGCGCCTTCTGCCGCTGCGCCGGCAGTGGGAACTGGGAGAGATCGATCACGTTGTCGAGAAAGCGTACCGCGATGGCGACATCGCTGAAAAAGGCTGTTTCGTCGAACACCGCGCGATCGGTGAAGGGACGCTGCACGTAGGCGGTGAGATTGAGGGAACCCAGATCGCAGGCGCCGTAGGGCGGTAACGGAATCTCACCACAGGGATTGGTGGCGGCGATGGTTTCGCAATAGCGGAGATTGTTCTCCCGGTTGATGCGGTCGATGAAGAGCACCCCGGGTTCGGCCATGTCATAGCTGGCGCGCATCAGCTTGCGCCACAGCTCCCGCGCGGATACGCGGTCATAGACCCGGCAAGGTACGGCTTCCCGATGTCCCGGCCATTGTATGGAGACGTCCGCCGCGACCGACTCGTCGGGCAACAGCGGGAAACGCAGTGCCCACTCCCGGTCGCACTTGACCGCCTCCATGAAGGCGTCACTGACCAGCACCGAGAGGTTGAAGTTGCGCAACTCGCGCGGATCCCGTTTGGCCTCGATGAAGGTCTCGATATCGGGATGATCGCAGCGCAGGGTCGCCATCATGGCGCCACGCCGGTTGCCGGTGGAGAGCAGGGTCTCGCACATGCTGTCCCAGATGCGCATAAAGGAGACCGGGCCTGAGGAGATGGTGCCCGCATGCCGGGCGGGGGCGCCCTTGGGGCGCAGGGTCGAGAAGTCGTAGCCCACGCCGCCACCCTGCTGCATGGTCAACGCCCCCTCTTTCAGGGCGTTGAAGATGCCGTCCATCGAGTCCTCGATGGCACCCATGACGAAGCAGTTGAAGAGGGTCACATGATGTTCGGTACCGGCTCCGGCCAAAATGCGTCCCCCCGGCAGGAATCGGAAATCGCGCAGCAGCTCCTGGAAGCGCTGGGACCAGAGCACCGCATCATCCCCCTCCACCGAAGCCACCGCCCGGGCGACCCGATGCCAGGTCTCATCGACCCGCTGTTCACACTGACCGGTGCCATCGTGCAGGGCGTACTTCCTGCGCCAGACATCACGCGAAACCTCATTGGTGAAAGGGTCGTGCATCATGCTTCCTGGGTTCCCACTCACATCCTTAAGTGTAGTCTTTGCCCTGTCGCGGGAGCGCCAGCTCACCGCTGCGGCGAAGCCTGCATCCTTGCCTTACAGCAGATGTTTGCCGTCGAACACATCTGCCTCCAGGCTGAAGGTGTCCACACCCTCGAGACAACCCAGATTGACCCGCAGGTGTCCGGGCGCGCGGGCGGTCTCATGAAAGGGGTAGATGCCGCAACGCGTGCAGAAGTAGTGCTTGGCCGTCTTAGCGCCGAACTGGTAGAGACCCAGGGCGCCCTCCTCGGCCTCGATATGGATGTCCGATTGCGGAACTGCCTGGGGCGACATCATCGCCCCCCTGCGCGAGCAGAACGAACAGTTGCAGCGCAGGCCCCTGACGATCGCGTCACCCTCGAAGGAGAACCTGATGGCGCCGCAATGGCAGCTGCCCCGGTAGTGTTTGGTCATGTGACTCCTCCCGCTCCTAATCGTGCGTAGAGGAAATACTAGCCGATTCTCACAGAATCAAATCCCACCCTGTTGCTCATTGTGTAGGGTGGGGCCCTGCCCCACCATAGAGCCTGGGTAAATCGCTTCTTTATTCGAATGGCACATCCTTAAATGCAATAGCACCTATCTGCTGTTGCTTTTCGACAGATTTTGGTGGGGCATGGCCCCACCCTACCGCTCCATTCAGGGTGCAGGGTGGGGTCATACCCCACCAGAAACCGGACAAGGAGATAGGCCTACAGCCTCAATGCAGCTTGATCGCCGGATCGATGCTCCGCCGCAACATGCGGGCCAGGGTGGTCAGCCCGGTGCGCCACCAGCCGAACAGGGTCAGCTGGTGCATCTTGTAGAGGGAGAGATAGACCCAGCGGGCGATCCAGCCGCTGACGCGCACGCTGCCGGTGATCGCCCCCATCAGGCTGCCCACGGTGCTGTAGCGGCCGAGGGTCACCAAGGAGCCGTAGTCGCGGTAGACATAGTGCTTGTCGAAGCGCTGTCCCTTGATCCGTTTGCCCAGCGCCTTGGCCACGAACGACGCCTGCTGGTGGGCGGCCTGGGCACGCGGCGGCACCAGGTCGCCGCGTTCGTTCATGACGCAGGCGGCGCAGTCGCCGATGGCATAGATGCGGTCGTCGTCCTCCAGCACCAGATCCCCACCCACCTTCAGCTGATTGATGCGGTTGACCTCGAGCCCGAGTTGCGCGAGGAAATCGGGCCCCTTGATGCCGGCGGCCCAGACCTTGATGGCGGCCGGTATCACCAGCCCGGATTCGGTGTGCACCGCATCGTCAGTCACCTGGGTGACCTTCTCCGAGACATGCACCTGGATACCCAGCCGCTCCAGCTCCTGTTGCACCTGGGCCGAGAGCTTCTCCGGCAGGGCCGGCAGGATACGCGGTCCGGCGTCGAGAATGTGCAGGCGGATGTGGCGGTCGGGCTCGATGGTCTCGAAGCCGTATTGGGAGATCTGCCGGGTGACCTGGTGGAGTTGCGCCGCCAGCTCCACGCCGGTGGCGCCGGCGCCGACGATGGCCACGTCCAGCTGGCCTTCGCGCAGGGGCGCGCTCTGGGTGTTGGCGCGAATCAGCGACTCCAGCAGCTGCTGCTGGAAGGCGTTGGCCTGCGACTTGGTATCGAGCATCAGGCAGTGCTGGCTGACGCCGGGGATGCCGAAATCGTTGCTCACGCTGCCGACCGCGAAGACCAGATAGTCGTAGTCGAAGCTGCGGCTCGGGATCAACTCCTCGCCCTTGTCGTTATAGAGCGGAGCCAGGATCACCTTTCGTTCCACCCGGTCGAGTCCGGTCATGGCGCCGAGGCGAAAGCGGTAGTGGTTCCAGTGCGCGTGGGCCAGGTATTCGAGGGCGTGCTGGGCCGGATCGAAGGTGCCCGCCGCCACCTGGTGCAGCAGGGGTTTCCAAACATGGGTGCGGGTGGCGTCGATCAGGGTGACTTCCGCCCTGCCCCGCTTGCCGAGCTTCCTGCCGAGCCGGGTGGCGAGTTCCAGGCCGGCGGCGCCGCCGCCGACCACGATGATTTTCGGTGTCTCTGACATCGAGGGCTCCAGGTCGGGAATGGGGCCGTCGGCCCCGGATAGAGGTGAAAACTTTAGCAGTTTGTCCCAGGGCTGTCGTCGATTTCGGGTACTAAGAGAAATATCGAATCAGCCATTGCGAACATCCGCAAGCGCGCGGTGAATCCGTGTCTCGCTCCGATGCCGCGCCCGATCCGCGTCCTGCAGCGCGTAGACGGCCTCGATGAGACAGACATACTCCTCGGGCAGCTCGTTCTCCCGCGCCCCGATCAGCACATGCTGCTTGTACCAAGTGAAGGGCGCCAGCCGTCGGTCGATCAGGGTGGCCCGATAGATAAACGCTCGGCAATCCTCACCGCTCTGCAGGCACAGATCGACCCAGTCCCGGCGATAGCCCTGCCCCAGACCCTCGGCCCGGTCGAGCAGCACGCGCTCCTGCGGCGCAATGCGATAGACCACGCCCCAGATCCGGTCCTGCGCCAGGTCGGTCTCCAGCGCATCGCACTTGGCCGAGCCGTCGCGCTGACTCACCTTGTGAAAGCAGAGCCGATGTCCACTCAAGGACCCCACGCTGAGACGCTGGGCCGAGGGCACCCGCTGACGCAGTCTCGCCAGCGACATGTTGGAACCGTAAGCAAAGTAGAGCATGAGCGGTGTCGGAAATGGAGGCGATGGGCGGTTTGGCCCGGGTATCGAATGTCACATTTCTATCACGCAAGGAACGCCCTTAACAAGCGCCGGTCTATGCATTCAACGACACCAGGAGGCGATACCCCATGACCCGTCTATTCCAGCGACTCACTCCTTTACTGCTCATCGGCCTGATCCTCACCCCCCTTGCCCAGTCCGCCGAGAAGCGTTCCGACGACGCCTCCGGTCTGGCGCTCGCCACTTTCGCCGGGGGCTGCTTCTGGTGCACGGAGTCGGACTTCGAAAAACTTGACGGCGTGAAGAAGGTCATCTCCGGCTACACCGGAGGAAGCCTGAAAAAACCGAGCTATAAACAGGTCTCCAGCGGCACCACCCAACACCTGGAGAGTGTCGAGGTCTACTACGACCCGCAGCAGATCAGTTACGACGCCCTGCTCGATGCCTTCTGGAAGATGGTCAATCCCACCGACGACGGCGGCCAGTTCGTCGATCGCGGCCATCAATACACCACCGCAATCTTCACCCACTCGCCGCAACAGCGGGCCAAGGCGGAGGCTTCCTTAAAGGCGCTTAATGAAAGCGGTCGCTACGACAAACCCATGGTCACGCCGATCCGCGATGCCGGCCCCTTCTATCCGGCCGAGGAGTACCATCAGGACTACTACAAAAAGAATCCTGTCCGCTACCACTTCTACCGCTGGAACTCCGGCCGCGACCAGTACCTGGAAAAGGTCTGGGGTGACCAGGCCCTGTCGCACTGAGAGACTTCCGCCGTCCTGCCGGTGAGTCGATAGCCCAGGTGAATCCTACGTTTCAAGGGTGGAGATCGCCAAACTCCGCTCAGTTCAAGAAACTGTGGATTTGTCGCATTCGGGTCGGGTTGCTATTCTAAATTCAGGGTATGAAAAGGGACTTTGCGTCCCTCTTTATCAATAAAAACCCTAAAGGAGCGACCTGTGCAGACGCGTTCCTCTCCTCCGTTGCTCACCCTCCTGTTGGCATCGCTCTTCTGCGCGCTTCCCTGCCATGGCGGGTGGGACGAGGCACAGCTCGAGCGTGAAGAGGCGATGCAGCTGACACCGGATATCGACAACGGCGCAGCGGTCTATGAGAGCTGCGCCGTCTGTCACATGCCCGAAGGCTGGGGCACGCCAAACGGTGCCTATCCGCAGATCGCCGGACAATACCGCTCGGTTACCATCAAACAGCTGTCCGACATTCGTGCAAAAAACCGCGACAACCCCTCCATGTACCCCTATGCGCTTCCCGAGGAGATCGGTGGTGCCCAGGCGATTTCCGATGTGGCGGCCTATATCGAAATCCTGAAGATGACCAGCGCCACCGGCAAGGGCCCCGGCACCGCCCTGGCACGGGGAGAGTCCCTCTATCACGACCTCTGTACCGAGTGCCACGGAGCACAGGGCCAGGGCGATCCCGCAAAGGCCTATCCGCTGATTCAGGGTCAGCACTACAACTACATCATGCGCCAGCTGCAGTGGATACAGAACGGCCTACGCCGCAATGCCAATCGGGAGATGATGAAGACGATCAAGGATCTGCCGCTCAGCGACCTGGAGGCGCTCGCCGACCACATCTCGCGCCTGTCACCGGATCCGGCAAAACTGTCACCCTATACCTGGATCGATCGCAGCCAGACCACAGAGTCCAACCCGCGATGACAAGCGCAGACAACATCGCCCACAGTACGACGAAGCACACTCCTTCAAGTAAGCTTCTGCTGCGCACCTTTCTGCTCTTCTTCGTTCCCACCCTGTTGCTGCTCTCCCTCATCTTTTACGCTTTCTACCGCGTGTCGCAGGATTTCGAGCTTCAGACCCTAGTGATCCGAGAGGCCGCCACCCTGAAGAGCGCCAGCGATATGACCACCCTGCTGCTCGAACAAAAGCTGACAGATCTGATGGTGTTGTCGGAAGGCGAAACCCTGAGAGAATTCCTGCACGATGACAACATGACGAACCGGGTACACCTCTCACGGGAATTCGCACTTTTCGCCAGGCGCAAACCCCAATACATGAAGATCAGACTGCTGGACAATAACGGTCAGGAGCTTATCAGAGTCAACAATAAGCGGGGCCGGCAGATCATCGTCCCCACAGTCGAGATGCGTAACATGCGCAATCGCTACTATTTTGACAAGGCACTCGAACTGTCCCAGGGGGATATCTACATCTCACCCCTCGACCTGGATATGGAAAACGGAGAGATCGCCAAGCCCTACCAGCCCACGATACGCTTCATCACCCCGGTCTACGACGGCTATGGCGTCAAACGCGGCGTCGTCATCCTGAACTACAACCCCGATGAACTGCTCAACCGCCTTTCAGGGCTTTTCAAACCGCTGCTGGGCGACACCGTGATGCTGAATTCGAAAGGCTACTGGCTGATGGGAATACCCGAGGATATTCTGTGGGGCTTCATGTTCGACTCCAAAGTCACCTTTGCCAACAGACACCCAAAGGTCTGGTCGGCCATAAACGCGAATCACAGCGGAACCTTTGCAGCGGATGACGGCCTCTACGTCTTCCGCAAGACCTACCTGATCCACAGAGAACACCTCGGCTCGTTGGAAAACCTGTCGCTGCCCGAGGAAGCCTCCAGCCACCATGAAGACGCCCCTTACTGGATCCTGGTCTCCAAAATCTCCCGCACACTGATCGAAGAGCTCTCGACCAAGCGGGCGATTATCACGACAAGTATCTATTTCTCGCTGTTCATGCTCACGGCACTGATCAGCTATCTGTTTGCCAAAACCGCCGCACAAAAGCATTTGGCCTACATCAAACTACAGGAACACGCCGTTACCGACGACCTGACCGGCACCGCCAACCGGCGCGAACTGAACAAACTCGGCGAGCGCGAATTCGTACGCGCAAAACGGTTCGACCGCCCGCTCTCCTTCCTGATGCTCGACCTGGACCACTTCAAAAACGTCAACGACAGCTTCGGCCACAATGTCGGCGACCAGGTCCTCAAGCACATCGCCACCATCTGCCAATCCACCATACGGGTCCAGGACCTGCTGGCACGCTACGGTGGTGAAGAGTTCGTCATCCTGATGCCCGAGACCGACATCGTAGGTGCAAAGTGGCTGGCCGATCGCCTGTGCAGCAACATCAGGAAACAGCCCTACCACAACCAACATAGCGAGATACCCATGACCGTAAGCATCGGCATCAGCGCCATTCAAAACGAAGACGAGAAATACGAGGATATCCTGTTACGCGCCGACCACGCTCTGTACCAGGCCAAGGATCATGGAAGGAATCGGGTTGAGCTCTACGTGGAGGATCCGCAGGCCGTCTCCAGTGTCGGTGAAGTATAGACTGAATGGCCCAGCCTACTTCAGGGAACTGTTGAAATCGCCACTTCGCTGCGACAAAGGTGCTGAAAGGGTGTCTGAAAACCTGGAGACGCTCACACCCTTCAATCAGCATTTATCAGCGGCCGCCGTTTCACATACAGCAGCCGAATGTGCTTGATGGTAAGTCTGCTTCCTTCTGGTTAGCCACCTGAGCGGGCATAATTACAATCTTTCTGTCCGTCTCAATACCGGACAATCAAAGCCAAGCCTCAGCTGTCACGTAGGCAGCGGACGTCTACGGACGTATATTGGTCGTCAGCATAACCCATCGATTTTCAGCTTCATGCAGATTGCCCTTGTTCCACCATGAAAGAGTACGGCTCGTGCAGCCTGATTATGCAATGTCCGGGGTTGTCTTTACAGATCGCATGTATTCTTCAATAAGGGCACTAAGCGGCATCTCATCAGAGGCCAACCGCACATTCAAAGTCCGAAAGTATATCGGTAATTGACTCAGTCGTTCCTTATCTCTCGTATAAATTAGGGGCGTCAATCCACGACCGTGTGAGTATCCAATTTCATACAGGACATTTTCATTCGAAGTTGTGATATCAGCGATCACGGCAGAGGACGTTTGTATGGCATCGGCAAAGCTGGTGTAGATTGCCTCGCTATTCGGGAGGCGATCCAAACGAATCGGCACCATGTGCCGGGCGACCGTCGGTTCGATCGTCGATTTGTACAGGCTGTTATGCTCAACGTCGTAAGGAATGAGCACTAGACACCTTCCAACTTTAGCCGTTCTGATGAGGTCCACAACTGCACTGGCAGCCATCTCCGGATTATTGTCTATCGCCTGCGATATTTTGCCTAGGCATTGGTCTAACGCACCATCATCAAAGTATGCCTCGATCCGTTTCCGGTACTTGGCAAGGAGGTTCCTGGAATCACCTCCTGCATCGGGTATGGGTAGTACCGGTACACCAAGTTCCAATGCCTGCTCAACCACGACTTCCGTGTGCACTTTGCCGGATATTGTTACTACTATGTCAACGCCAGCGACCATAGCCAAGCGCCGCCCTAGAGGCGTTCGTCCTGCCATGACCCGCACGGCAATGCCATCCGCTTCGGATAGCCGAACAACACCTTTTACGTCGGGGCGGCTGTCTAAGTCTGGCTCTGGAATCCAGGCCTCATAGTAATCCATCAAATTAACTGCGCGCTGCTCAGCATAGCGCTGTACGCCCCTTAACGCAGCCACATCGGTGGAAATGGCCATCGGCTTTTTGTTCGAATGGCGAAACCCTCCAGTGACAATGACTGCAGGCAATTCATTTAGAATCTTATAGGCGAGTACCGCAACGAATTCGGTAGGCATTCCTTGGAGATCCGTTCCTCCGTACAAGCAAATTCTTAGCCGTCTCATCTCTCTCTCCATAAGAAAATCGAGTTCATCCAAACGACAGTGCACATGGCGTCAGGAGTTAAATTGAAATTCTACGCAGACGGGAGTTTCACAAAATTCCACTATTCATTCTGAATGCCACGATATCAATTCAAAGCCTTATCCATATTATTCATGAGGATCTGAGCTTCGAATTTATGCCAGAACACTCCTTGTGCACTACCTTAGTATCGTAGCATCCTCGCCATATTGATCACGGTCCGAGCCGGGCTGTTTAACACCTTAGCAACGTATTTGGTTTTGTTCCATCTTAGTACAATCAGGTCAGACTTGATTGACACTGAGGTATGTCTGCTTCGGCTCGATTACGAACAGCGTACAATACCGAACCGGATTTCAGCCATTGGCCGAAACGGGTCTATTGCGCTGAAACCCAATTGCGGCGTCGAACCAGAGTCCCCCTATGCATTATTTCTAACCGGGAAGACCTGGATAATTGGTATGCAACCATGGTATGGAATTTTTTATCACTGATGATGTGAAGGCGCCGTCTAGTGCCGTAGCACGAGAGAATATTACATAGAAAATGATTTAGTTGTCATGGCGGTGTCGCATTTAGCAGCAGCCGTCATAGAGCCACCGCGCTTCTCGCGCGGTGGTACTTATCGACTCTGACACACAGAACTCAGGTAGTCAGGATTCGTCGCGTTTGTTGGTTGGTTTGCTTGCCATGAACTCGTCGAACTCATCCTGGTCTTTGCGCCGTTTAGCGTCGAACCGAAATGAACGGAAAGCTTCCGCCCGTCTCTTGATTTCCTCCTTGATTTCACGGATGCGATCGTATTGTGTCTGCTGATACTCGTTGAATACGATGTTATCACTATCCTTGTACGTTCCTGCACTGCTTTTGCGGAAGATCTGTTCCCATTTGTCGCGCACCCAACCTGGGAGTTCCTGGATAGGGTGACCGAGGATTGTCCATAACAAGACGACAAAGCCCAATGGTGGAAATATGATGAAACCCAACACCATTGCAGCGATATTCGCGCCGCTCCAGTGACCGCTACCGCATGACCGCATAGGGCCGTTGAAACACCGCCCACGCGACTGGCCTGCCGTTGAATAGTCTGTTGACGACATTGTCACTATCCTCCATTAGTTACCTGATTACAGTGAGTTAGGAAATATTCCAAAGACGGATGTTAACACCGTTAACTTACAATTTAGATGAAGCCAGGGCGTATTTCAAGGATCCGGGGAAAAAATGTTAACAATGATCACTTTTGATGCTACAAATGAATCATGAAGAAGAGAAACAGTCACTACCATCACGGCCACCTGGCGGAGTCATTGCTCGATGCCGTGGATGAGATAGCTTCTCAGTTCGGCATTGAGGCTGTCACGCTACGAGGGTGCGCGAAACGCATCGGTGTTTCACCTGCATCGGCCTTCCGACACTATACTGACAAGCGGGCGCTGTTGACTGTCTTTGCGACCCGGGCACTGAATCAGCTCGCCGACGCGATGGAAGCGGCCATGCTGCAGGCGCAAGAAACGGGTGGCGATGCGCTCCACGCCGTCTGTATGGCATATGTCCGCTTTGCCCTGACCAAACCGGCTTTTTTTCGGGCAATGTGGCGCGAGGAAACGATCTACTCGAAGGATTCTGACTACCTCACTGCGACGGAGCGTCTGGCCAGTTACCTCCAGGAGGGTTTCGTAAAAACCATCGCCGATGAGGATCCTTGTAACTTCAGTCCGCAGGAGTTGCTGGCCTGGTCCACAGTGCATGGACTGGCCTGTCTGTTTGTCGACGGCCCGGTTGCCAAGGAGAAGGATCGGGAAGAAAAGCTGCAGTTGGCGAACGCCGTTTTGACTCAACTTCTTCCGGTCTTTTCACAATAGCTTGCTTCACGAAGCGGGTACAAGAGGATTGAGCACCCTTCTTATCCCGGTCCAGCAGGAGTTTGCCACCATCAGCTAAATAGTTGCGTTGCCTTTAGTTCATAAATCCCTGAAGGTCTACCCACGGTCCACGCTCTCCAAGGCATCGCCGGTCATGAACCGGCATTCATAAACAGGGCACGAAAGGAACGGAGTTCACGCCAAACCGTATCTCTGCAAGTCGCCATGCCTCGATGACCTGGGCGCAGCATGACCAGGCGCCGAGCCCTACCGAGTAGGGACTGCAGCAGGGCGAATAGAGGGTTTATACTGGATGTACGCCTTCCCCAACCGATGTTCTCGATGCGGCCTCTGATCCGGGTCACCGGTGCATGGCAGGACACCGGCCTGCAGCATGTCAAGGCGGATACGTTTTGAGGCACCCTATCAGGTGAAGTACGACGCGTTCATCTCATACTCGCATGCCGCCGACGGGCGGCTGGCCCCGGCGCTGCAGAGCGCCCTGCACCGGCTTGCCAAGCCCTGGTACCGACCGCGCATGCTCAACGTTTTTCGCGATCAGACCGACCTTTCCGCTTCTCCCCACCTGTGGACTGATGTGCAAGCCGCACTGGTCGAGGCACGCTACCTGATCTTAATGGCCTCACCCGACGCTGCGGCCTCCAAGTGGGTCGCCAGGGAGGTCGACTACTGGCTCAGCAACAAGGACCGCGACAAGTTGCTGATCGCGCTGACCGACGGCGAGTTGATCTGGGATGCAGCCGCCCGCGATTTCGACTGGCGGCACACGACCTGTCTCCCGAAGAACCTCGCGGGCAGCTTCGAGGAGGAACCGATCTA
Source organism: Sedimenticolaceae bacterium (assembly GCA_050305975.1). Lineage (GTDB taxonomy): Bacteria > Pseudomonadota > Gammaproteobacteria > Chromatiales > Chromatiaceae > Thiodiazotropha. The sequence continues at coordinate 12,269 of JBNLGI010000160.1, forward strand.
TGTCGACCTCAGGGCGTTTCGCTCGGCCGAGGGTGTCTCCGCCAGCAACCCTGAGTTCATGAATGCCGTCGTCGGCCTGGCGGCTACGCTGCACGGACGCACGGTCGGCGAAATGATCGGCGAGGAGGTACGCCAGCATCGACGCACCATGCGCATCCGCAACACGGTCATTGGCTCGCTGGCCGTACTGCTGTTGATCGCGGTCGGTGCGGCCTGGATCGCCAACGAGCAACGCAAACTCGCCGACGAGCAGCGTCGGGAAGCGGTACGTCAGTTCGAAATCGCATCCGCGCGCCAGCTCGCATCAAGCTCCACTTTGCTCCGACGCGAGATACCGAACTTCATCGAATCCTCGATTGCGTTGGGCATCGAATCCATGCGCATCTACCCGTCGCTCGATGCCGACCAGTCTCTGCGTCTGGGCCTCGCGCTGCTGCCGCCGATCGTCGAGGGTCTCCCGGCGTTGAACTCCGTTCGCTTCAGTCCCGACGGCCAGCTTATCGCGTCAGACAAGGAGATCTGGCGGATCCGGCCGGCGGAAAGACTCGCCTCCACCGACGGCACGATCCTGGCCTTCACGCCCGACGGTGAGAACTACCTGGTCCTGGTCGACAACCACATCGTGGCCCGGAACATCCGTACCGGTCACGAACTCTTCTCGACGGGTCCGCTGCCGGACGCAAGCGTCCGCTTCATCGATGGCGACTACCTGGTCGTCGAGCCCCGGCGATCCGACGAGATCGTCGTTATCGAGATACACGGCGGCAAACAGATTTCAGCGACTTCCGTAAGGGGACCGCAAGGCGAATTCCGCCAGCTCGCGTTCAGCCCCACGGGCAGGCACTGGCTGCAGTGGGCTTTCGATTCGCCCTCCATTACGGTGCGCGATACTTTGAGTGGGCGTATCCTCCGCAGGCTTGACTATACCGCCTCCGTCAGAGCGGCTGTCATCAGCGACGATGGCGAACGGGTCGTGGTCGCGTTGACCGACGCATCCATCGATGTACGGCGTCTCCAGACAGGCGCCACAGTCGTGAAGCTCCAAAACCTCGCCTCTGAACTCGAGCAGATCCGGCTGAGCGCGGACGGCACTCTGCTGGCGACCACCGCGCGGAACGGTTCGATCTCAGTCTGGGATCTTGACACCGGACGGCTGGTTTCCCGGATGAACCATGCCGACTCCGTAAACGACCTGATATTTTCTGCCGACAGCCGCTTGCTGGCCACGGCGAGTGTCGATCACACGGCGCGTGTGTGGGAGGTCGCGAGCGGCGTCGAGACGGTACGCATCGGCAGCATGAGCCAGGTGGAGGCGGTCGCCTTCAGCCCTGACGGACGGTATCTCGCGACCAAGGGCAGCGCGGATCTGTCGCACCGGTTGCGTGACATTTCCCGCCCATGGGGATCGGCCAGATGGAGACTGGGCGATGTGGCGAATGAGAGCTACATTCAGGAGCTCTCCTTCTCGTCGAACAGCGACTATCTCGCGACCTACAACATGGATGGCGACGCCGTGGTCTGGCGACTCGCCGATGGCGCAGAGATCTTCAGCCACCACCTGGAGGCGCGCGGGGCCGCCGGCGTATTCGATCCCGGTAAAAATTCACTCTACATCGCCGACGGATACAGGCTCGATAGCTATCGAATACCCGAGGGTACACTCCTCGATCGCCAGGAGTTCGACACGGGAATTACCGCGATAGGATTCGACGCCAGAGGCGAGCGGCTTGCCATCGCGCTGGGCGAGCGGCGTTTCGTTCCACTGGACGACACGGCCAATCCGTCCGAGGTGATCGTGCGGGATATGGCGAGCGGTCAGGAACTGACGCGACTCAGATTCGAGCAAGCGGTAGCCGACCTGGCGCTCAGCCGAAACGGCCGCCTGCTGGCGACCGCGACGGAAGATATGATCGTTCGCTTGTGGAAGATACCCGAGGGTTCGCTGATTTTCGAGTCACCGCCAAGTGGCAATCTCGATGCCGTCGCTTTCAGCCCCGACAGCCGCCTGCTGGCCAGTGCGTCCGGAGAAACGGCCATCGTCTGGGAAATCCCGGCAGGCCTCCAACGGGCCCGGATTACACTCGAGTTCGGGGTTCAGGACGTCACATTCAGCAAGGATGGCGACTTTCTCGCCATCGGCACCTTGTCCGAATCTGCGCGCATCTGGGACCTGTCAGAGAATCGAGAGGTCGCCCGAGTGAATCACGGTAGCCCTGTGGGTGTTGTCGCCTTCAGCCCTGACGGCCGGCATCTCGCCAGCGGCAGCTGGAACGGAGTCGTCCAACTGTCGTTGTGGCGTCCTGACGACCTGGTCGATACCGCCTGCTCCCGGCTAACCCATAACCTGAGCGAGCGGGAGTGGGCGATGTACATCGGCGACTACTGGCCATACCGCGAAAGCTGCTCCGGCCTGCCTCAGCGCGATTTCTGACAGGCTCATTCTTAGCGATTTGGCTTAGCGCTCTTTGAATTGGATCCGGCAACGCCTACAGCAGCTTTGGCTTGTTGTCCGGAACCCATGTCGGTTGCTGTGTGAGATATCGATACCCATTGCCGGATAGAGCCGCGCCCGTGAAGATCCCCGACAAAAAATTCCGGCAATGTGCTGACGGGTTCGCTCAGGGAGGCGCCATACTGGCTTTCAACCCATGTTCCATCGTATCCCGCGAGTCTGAGTAACGTCGGAAATATCTGAAAATGACTCGTCCTGTCGTAATCGATTGCCTGAGTCGTCTTGAATCCCTCAATGACCGCCATATCATTGGAGAACACCATCATAGGCACAATACCCTCGAAACGATTTGCCCTCGGTCTACAGTGAGTGGCAAGTGTTCCATCGTCAACGATATTCTGCCCATGATCACTGGTATAAATCATGACGTAACGCTCAAACTCTCCACTATCGGATAACAGTCCATTAAACCAGTCATCGACACTCCAGCGGATTCCATTCATATATGAATTCAGTGATTTCTCCCTGTCATTCATTGATTCGCCCTGCTTGAGTGCAGGAGTGAAATAGCGGTACTCTTCGGGGTGGCTCCTAAAGTATGGAAAATGCATACCGTACTTATTCAGTATGATAAAGTCCTTTCCCGGTTGCTTGAGAAGATCTATTAACTTGTCACGAACAAACCCATCGCTTTCATAGGCGACCTTCTGACGACCCCGAATGAGTTCATCCACGAAATGGGCCTCATGCTCATTCATGAAGTTTTGGTAGTTCGCCCACTCCTCTGCGCTCTGGGCATCCAGATAGATATTGTGAAAACCCGCCTTCCTGGTGAATTGCCAAATCGAAGGTTTCTTCATCGTCATTTGATTTTGGTCCGGAATATCCGCTTTTCGCACACCCGTCCTGAGAATGAGATTGGAATAATCACTGCAGTTCGACGCGGCCGCTGCCAAGCCATAGTTGACGATTCCCGTCTGCAGGGAGCTGAGATAGGGCGTCGTCGCTTCTGCGTATCCATTAACCCCCAGAAGATCCGCTCGGATACTTTCATCCACAATCAGGACAATCTTCTCAACCTGCGCATTGAACGGACCCGAGTAGGCAACCGCAGATCTTTCACCACCGTATATGCGGCTTTGACCGGCGAATACAAGCATTGCCGGCACCCTGAAAAAGGAGGGATAGCGATCAAAAAAACCATGACTGTTCTGCAGACCGAGAGCAGCGAGCATCACGGCGCTCAGCGGTACATAATAAGCCGCTTTCGGGATTTTGAGTCTTGATGACTCCGGCAAGCGCTCGACGAAAATTGCGACTGGTATAAAAATTATCAAAAGAGGCAGGGCGGCCATACCGTAATTCTCGACCACTTCCCAAAACCACCATTGAAAGTTCTCTACGATCATGACTGTCTGTTGAAAATCAACAGGCGAGTTTGCGATATCCAAGGAACCAAGATTAAACAGAAAGAAGAACAGAAAAATCGGCAGGGTTACTTTGCGTAAAAGACTGCGGCCGCTAAAGAACATCAGGAATACACCTAACAGACTCCAGATGAACAATATCAATGACAGGAAAAGCTCTGCTATATCGCCTTGGTCCCATAGAAACCGAAACGGATAGAAAAAGTCGTGGAACATGCTGAATTCCACTAGTAATAGAACAGCAACCGATCCAAGAGCGATCGTCCTTCTGAGGTTGTTACTTAACATAAGCTTCCTTCGTCAACCGATCGCACGAATCGTGGTCAAGACTCCATTACTGCTGCTGTTGGACAACGCCATTTCGACAGCCGTATGACTGCTCATGGCCGAATTGAGCCGGCTTCGATGTACGGCAGATGCCACATTGGAGGCATCCCTGATAGATGACCGGCTCTGAATCAACGCGGACCGCTTCTACTTCAGTGTGAAGCTGGCTCCTCTTTCGGCAAGCAGTCTATAACTGCTGATGCACTGTCTGCCCAGGCTGTCAATCTCCGCTTCCTCTATCTGTTTTTCCAAACATAAACAGGTGAGCGCCCGAGGTGATGCACCAGTCGCCCAGCTTACCGATCAACAGCAGTAACAGTATCACCGTGAACCATGACAGCAGATGGGCCAGACTATCGCCGTCGTCTGTCAAGCGGGCCGTGATCCGCGCTGTCTGTATAAAGTAGTTTGCGAAATAGCTGATGCTGTCAGGATTGGTGAATAACTCCCATGTGACATACACGGCACCTGCCAGCGCCCAGATGCCGAAACAAATCAGCAACAGGCCGAGTATGGCCGAGGTCAGTGTGAGTACGCGTAGTATCGGGTCTTGTGCAGCGCTCGAATCGTCAATTTTCATAGTGCTTCTCTATTTCTTTTACAAAAACCGATTTGCTACTAATGGTTAGGCAAACAGTTTCCAATCAAAGATTGTGATAACTCGTTAATGTCAAAAAATATTGAAATTAGAAAGTCCTTTGTAGTCCCTCCCCTTTTTGTGTGCCCCTACCCACTCTTTATCACTAGTCAATCACTTTTACGGTGATGCACTGTGACTCGACGACGAAAGCTTGCAACTGTAAGGCTCGATCCTACCAACCTGGGTCCTGCGATTTCATTACCACTGAATTGTGCAATTCAACAACTCCGCTTCATGCTCACTTCTTCACACTGAGCTCTAGAAACCCGTCGGGCGCAAGACTGGTCGCCAGCATGACTTCGTTGATGTCGCGATGTTCACTCCAGGTGTGGGATTTTCGATGCACCGGATCCAACCAGAACTCCCGGATCTCCCTGTTGAGGGTAAAGTAGTGGCTCAGCGCCTTGAGCTCCCGCCTGACCGCCTCTTCTGCGGGCGAACCATCCCCGGCGTGTCGGGCAAGACGTTCGGCAGCTTCAAGGCCTATCGCCAATCCCAGCTCTCGAAACGCGAGGCGGTGCTCGGCCGGAGCCTGTAACTCACCGTTGGTGGCGTAATAGCGCAGGCCGGCCAATGCAGTACCGAGCAGCTTTGCCACCAGATGGGTATCCATTGGTGCGCCCCTCTGTTTCAATTGCGCCACCCGATTGGCGTCGATCAACAAGCCCCCGATACCCAGTGGATCGGGACTGGGCCAACGGGTTTGATTCGCCATGATCTCATACTCGTGTATGGCATTATCCAGATCCGGTCCGCTTGTAGAAGCTTGGAGCCTGGCCGCTGTAGTCCTTAGTTGCAAGGCGGTGATATAGCCGTCCAAAGGATCGTGCTGCCCCATGGATGAGACCAGTGGATGACTGAGGTCGATGCTCATCTTCCAATACATGCGTGTGGGCTGGCCGCTGGCGGACGGTTCGACAAAGGCATCATGGGCCGTAGCGGCCAGCTCTCGCGCCCAGAGGTTGTAACGCGACTCGCCCGTCGCCCGGCTGAGCTGATCGAGGGCGTGCATCCACTTGGTCAGGTAGTGGAAGTATTGACCGTCCCGATCCCACTCCAGCCGTTCGTCAAAGGGATCCTGTACCCCGCGCTCGGGTAGCGACTTGCCGATGCGCAGTCCGCCCCGGGTCGGTTGGGCCTCGCCCTCCCCCTCTGCCAGACCGCTGATCCAACCATCGTGCGCAGTGTCCTGCCGGTGCCGCCCCAGTGTGTGGTGTACCTGGTCGACCAGGCGCAAAGCGAGATCCCTGTAGCGCCGGTCGCCGGTACTGCGCGCCAGCCCTAGGTAATTGCATACCGCAAAGGCATCGGTCCACAGATAGCGACGCACCGGTCGATCGGAATCGAGACCGGTGCGGTCGGCAAAGTCGTTCATCAGGGCGATGGCTTGTCGAATTTGTGAATATGCCACTGAATCGAACTCCATGTGTGTCACCCCGCCCGTTAGCCAGGGCCATAGCAGCAGGTACAATCCAAGCACGTGGATGCGAATAAGATTTCCGCCGGTCAACATGATAGGCTCTCCAGCCGTCAGTCATCGGATTCGATTACCGCCACGGAATCCCACAGTTTCATTCTAGAACCTAATGCAAATAATGTGGATTATGCGTTGGGACGTGAAAGTGACCCTATAATGTACGGAGTCCACTCAATTCGATACATTCAGGGGCTGCAGATGCATAGTTGCAAATGACCATTTCGAGTTTGATGCCACGCCATCTGCTTGTCGGTAATTCCAAGCGTGATGACGGCGCGTCAGGATAGCCGAAGGTTAAAGGATATTCGGATTCGAACGCTAAACTAAAAGCGAGATCGCAAAGTCTTCTGCGAATAATTCAGCCCATATGGTGTTGATTGGGTAGGACACCAGATTCAGATCATAGGGCTTGTTTGAGCAACCGAGAGAAGATGGTATGACAAGGAGCAACCACCTATAAACCTCTCGGGAATCAGATTCGTTCAACAACATACCCAAGATTCATTCAAGTCAAAATGCCAGAAAACGAAACGCAGAAGACAGACAACATATTTTTGTGCCAACTCATTGATACGCTTGAAAGCTTAAAGGCAAAAGAGAGTTCATATAAACGCTTTATGGTCTCTTTTAGAGTGATCAGAAAGCGTGTCTACAAGAAAGTCCTATGGCAATTTGAAAAAATAGGACGTCGTCTTGGCCTGACTCCGATCCCACCTGCAAAAGCCGAAGTTGAACCACAACCACTCGGACTGACAGAGGGCGAACTGGTCCGTGTGAAAAGTCGCGTCGATATCAGAAAGACCCTGAATTCTGAAGGGCGTTGTCAGGGAATGTCTTATGTTCCTAGTGTCATGGATCAATATGAAGGCATGATCTTAAAAGTGCATACCGTCGTTGATCGCTTTTATGACGAGGTCAGACAACGACCGCTTAGACTAAAAAACACCGTGCTGCTTGCTGGCGCGCATTGCGATGGCTCACAAGTTACCGACTCCCCTGGATGTGATCGTAATTGCCTTATTTTCTGGAAAGATGCCTGGTTGGAACGCTTGCCTCAATACGACAGCACAATTCCAGTGCAAGCTGGCACCACAAGCGAAAGGGTGAAAGAAGCATCCGTACATATTGAAAAAGAGAAGCCCAGTCTACAGCACGAAACGATCACTCCGGATGATTCACTTGAATCCGCCGTCAGGGTTCGAGTGAAGAGTATCAACGAGATTGCCCGCACTCTAGATGAGAATGGCAAGACCGAGGATATCAAGTTCATTCAGGAGCATATGGCTGAATTTTGCGGCAAAGAGTTTACCGTCTCGAAAGACGTTCAGGAATTTTACGACGAAAAACGCAGGACCGGATTCAAGCTGAATAATGCGCTTGTCCTTGACGGTGTTTACTGTAGTGGTGATCAACCCTGGCAGGATGAAATCTGCAAGCGTGCCTGCTTACTGTTCTGGCATAACAGATGGCTTGAGAGGATCGACTGAATTTTGCCACCCCGGCCCATTACAAACGCGACCGGTTGAAGATTCCCAACCGCCAGTCATCAGCCAAAGGAATGGGTCGAATACAGAGCCATCAGCAGTCCCACCGTACAACAGAATAGGGATTGCATCTTGTCTAAGGCGTACCTCCATGGATGGGTCTGCTAAATGCTTGGGGCGCATTGATTGCCTTCATGTTTGAGCCTCGCGAGCTATGCTGCAATCACTAACCGCAGACATGCACGCGGAAAACCAAACGGCATAACCCCCAGCTGTGATGCTTGCAAACAACTGAATATCTGACGCTCTCATCGCTTTCGAATGGCTGCATATCTGCAGTAGTCTGCCGATTCTTTTCTGGTTACGGTTGCAGCCGTAACGGGAAACAATACAGTTCAATCATGGCTCATGTGACATTGTCCCAATCCATTTCAATAAGCGCTGCCAGCAAAATATCATCCCTCATCAGGCAGCGAAGATAGTTACGGATTATTTGTTTGTCGTTTTCCGTTTTGGGAGGAGTGTGTTCTGCAATTTTTTGCCGGTAATTTTCGCAACGTTTTTCGCTGATCGCAAAGTACGACACATAATTGTTCACGCTTTTTTGCCTCATAACATTTTCCATCGTCCAAGAATGTGCGGCAGAAGCTTGCCCTTTCTGTCGATGGAAGAACCTAAGTCTTATTGTTCACAACGTTAGTATCTTGTTAATGCCGAGTCATTAAACAAAACAGACCGCACGCAAATTTATGGGCATCATTCGTGCCATCATCTGCGAATCAATGACTTAGTCGTCTGAACGATTTTTTTTGTAATTATTTTCGACGAATTCAGAATTATATTCCGGTTGAAACGCCTACCCTGGGCGATGTACGCCGGATTGCAAGGCTACAGGCTCATGCGTGATCAGTCGTGCCATATCCAAGGGAACGGATTCTTGGTCATGCCGATCTCCCAGAGGGATTCGGGATGACTGGGATCAGCGCGAGTACTACCGGTCGCGGTGCTGCGCGCCAGCCCGTGGTACTTTCATGCCGCGGAAGCATCGACCCACGGATAGCGACGCGCGGGTCGATCGAAATCGGGACCGGCACCTTGCGCAATATCGGTCATCAGACTGATGGCTGGTTTAATCTGTGCATACGACACTGAGTCGAACACAATAGATGTCCTCCCCCTCATCTGTCATGCTGACATCAGTGCGGCCTCTGCCCCCACCGTACCTATGCTAGTAATTGGGGTAATAATGAACTATTAATCCTAAAAGGCGCCACCAGGGGGATTGCGCCGAAGCCGAACCAGGCACCGGCTGATTGCAGTCGAGCGGTTCACACACAAACAACAACCTGTCGGGATAATCACTCCAGACTTCCTTGGTTTCGGGAGAAATGGGCATGCCAACGGAGGCTGATAAAAAAAAGCAACCTCGCTTCTTCCTTTCCTACGCACGCGGCGCAAGCGACGCCTATCTGGAACGCTTCTACAAGGATCTGCGCCAGGAAGTTGCATTCCGCGAAGGTCTCGATAACTCATCCGATAATAAGGAAGTCGGCTTTCGAGACACCGACGACATCGCCGGCGGCACCGACTGGCCCAACGAGCTGGCGGACGCCCTGCGCAGTTCCTGGGCCTGTGTCAGCGTCTATACCCCCCTCTACTTCAAGCGGGAGTATTGCGGCAAGGAGTTCCAGGTCTTTCTCGACCGCGCCAATGTGCAATACGATAACGAGGGCGCTGCTGAGAACGCCCGCTGCATCCTGCCGATACTCTGGGCCAGCATGCAGGATCTGCAACGTCACCAGCTGCCGCCGGTGGTCACCAAGCGCATCAACTTCAGGGCGAAAAAGCATCAGCAGCGCTACGAGAAAGAGGGTCTACGGCATATCCTGAGGCGCAGCCCCAAGACGGCCTACCTGGACATACTGAACGACATCGTCAGCGACCTGATTGCCCGCTTCCCCGACCACCCCGCGCCCTTACCCCAAGCCCCCAGCATCAAGCAGGTGAACAACGCCTTCGCCAAGCCCCCGCTGGCGGCCGCCCCCCTGGCCCCAGCGCCCGACGCCGCCGCTGCCAGCAATACCCGCCTGGCGCTGTTCGTCATCACCCCCGAGGACTCCTCCAGCCCCTTCAGCGCCAACGGCAGCGCCGCCTGGCTGGCGACACTCGAGGACGAAGACGAGAATCTCAACCTTTCGACCGAGTACATCTCTCCCGAAGCCGTCAATGCAGGTGAGCTCGCCGACAAATTGATCGAACACAGCAGCAAAAACCGTCTGGTATGCCTGCTGATCGATCCGATGGCCCGCGCGGAACACGAACAGGCGGTCGTGACGCTGCTGCAATCCATCGCCAACGACAGCGGTTGGACCGGTTGTCTGCTGATACCGCAAGCGGCTCCCGCCGCCGGCGGCATCACGCTGGCCAGCCGTCTCAAGCTGCCCGAAGTGACAGCCGGACGCATCCTGATCAGGCAAGTGGCGGAGGATCCCAAGCAGTTTGTGGCGGATCTCCGGCGGGTCAGCCTGGAGCTGCTCAAGCTCATCGTTGCCGAGTCGTCCGTACAGCGGCGGCCACCCGGCGGCGGCGCGGCGACGGAGCGGCCGAAGATTCGCGGACCGGTCAAGGACACCGACAATGGCTGACGCCCCTCCCGGCACCATCATCACCTTCTACTCCTACAAGGGCGGCACCGGCCGCTCCATGGCGATGGCCAATGTGGCCTGGATCCTGGCCGCCAACGGTTACCGTGTGTTGGCCATCGACTGGGACCTAGAGGCGCCGGGTCTGCATCGCTACTTCCGCCCCTTCCTGATCGACCCCGATCTGGCCGACACCCCGGGTCTGATCGACTTCCTGTGGTCCTATGCGACGGAAGTGATGACACCGGCCGAACAGGACCACGAAGAGCGGAGCTGGTGGGACGAGGTCACGGATCTCGACGAATACACGGTGCAGATGGACTGGAAATTTCCCGGCTCGGGTTGCCTCGATCTGATTCCCGCCGGCCGCCAAGACCCGGAATACGCCGAACGCGTCAACGGATTCGACTGGAACAATCTCTACCAGCGTCTCGACGGCGCACTGCTGATCGAGCACATCAAAGGGCGTCTGAAGCAAGACTACGACTTCATCCTGATCGACAGCCGCACCGGGGTCAGCGATACCTCCGGCATCTGCACCGTGGCCATGCCGGACCGCCTCGTGGCGATGTTCACACTCAACCGCCAGAGCATCCTGGGCGTGGCCGCAGTGCTCGAATCGGTAGTCGCACAACGGGACCGCAGCAGTCTCGCCATTCTGCCCATCGTCACCCGCGTGGAGCTGGCGGAGAAAGACCGCCTGGAAGCGGCGCGACGGCGGGCGCGCAAGGTCATCGAACAGTATATCCAGAGCGACAGCGAGCCACAGTCAATGCGCGCTTACTGGGACAACGCCGAGATCCTCTACCAGCCCTACTACGCCTATGAAGAGGTGCTGGCGCCGTTCGGTGACGCCACCGGCGCCGACTACTCATCGAAGTCCCTGCTCGCCGCGATGGAGAATCTAGCGGCACAAGTCACCGGCAATCCCAGCATCACCATGCCCGAGGTTCCGGAGATCAAGCGCCAGGAGGTGCTGTCCCATTTCACCGAGGCGAAACCGGCTCGCCTCCATGGCGACGAAACACAAATCACCCTCGATGCAGTGGCCGAAGAGAGACGGAAACGCTCCAACCGTTACCTCGACAAGGAACTCAACAATCCGATAGAGCGTCTGGCGCAACTGGCAATTCGCGCACGCCAGCACTTCATGATAGCGGAAGCCGTGGTCACCCTAGCCGGCGTGCTGATCGCCTCCTACTGGCCTATCCACCAGGAGTACGCCCTCATCTCCGTGTCAGGCGTGCTCATCGCGATCGCCAGTTCCATTGAACTGCTGCTCACAAGATCCCGACTCAAGCAAGAGTTCGGCCTTGCGAACATCGTCCTCACCGCCCTCACGATCACAGGCGCACTCGGCGCGCTGGGAACAGGAGCGTACTTATACACCAGCTACGAAATAACGTCCCCCTGGTGGACCATGCTGCTGGCCGCCATCGCCATCGGATCGGAACTCTATGCCCGACTGGGCGGATTCAAAGAGCGTTCCCGTCTCCTCGCCAAAACGACGCAAGAGGTACAACAGCAACAGCGGCTCTATGTGAATTCATTGGACCCGTATACGGA
>JBNLGI010000161.1:0-1731 GCA_050305975.1 Sedimenticolaceae bacterium
CGACGGGCCTCGAACACCTTCACGTTCTCTTCGGTGGCCGGAACCGCCTTGCCCGAGGGGATCAGGAAGTTACGTCCGTAACCGTTCTTAACGTGTACCTTGTCGCCCAGGTCTCCCAGGTTATCGACTTTCTGCAACAGAATAATTTCCATTGTAATCACCTTCTATAGGTCAAATCTTTCTCTTTCAAGGCTGCTTCGCCGGACGGCCTGGGCTAACCCCTGCGGGGAAAGCGGCTGCGGAAGTCGATCCAGACATCCAGCAGTCCGATGGTGACCAGCACCATCGCCATCTGCGGCAAAAACAGCAGCAGCAATATGTAGGTTGCGACCAACCAGCGCTGCGAACCCGGCAGCGCGCCGAACACCCCGTGGGCCACCGCCAGTCCCTGCAACAGGAACACCGACAGCACCACCAGTCCCAGGCAGTTCAGCCAAACCGGCAGCGTCAGGCCGGGGATCAGCCAGAGCACCAGGGCGGCGCCTCCCAGCAGACCCGGCATCCGGTGAAGTCTCAGCTGTCTGAATTCAACCGAGAAGCCGCCCGGATTGTAGAGCAGCGCCTGCCACCATCTCGCCAGGTAGAGGCTGAGCAGCAGCTGCAGCACGAAACCCGCGGCCACCACCCCGCACATCAGCGGGGCCAGTTGCGCAATGGCTTCCGCGCTTTGGCTCTGATCGAACAGCCCTGCTTCGACAAAGCGCTGCGCCATCGGCTGCAGCTGTTCCCGCCAGAACTCGGCGGGATCGCCGAAACTGAACATCTGCACGATCACCGCCAGAATGCCCAGTCCCAGGCCGGCATGGGTGGCCAGAGCCAGGGAGCGGCTGCCGCGCAGCAGCCAGGCCAGGAATCCGACGGGCACCCACTGCACCAGCAGGAACACCAGCGCGGGCCACGGATTGCCGAAGATCAGCGCCATCAGCAGCCCGGTCGCCAGGGTGGCCGCACCCGCAGTCATGGCACCCGTTTTGAGGCCCTGACGCAGGCTCACCAGCCCGACACTTGCGGTACTCAGCAGTCCGATCAGCGGGAAGATGAGCGAGAGCATCGCCAGTACGGTGGTTACCATCACCGCCTGGGAGAACCGCTGCATCACAAAGGATGCGAGCCATCTCATGCCGCTGTCCGGTTGGTCAAATCACTCCCGGTCAGTGCTGATCCGTGTACGGCAGCAGGGCCAGATAACGGGCCCGTTTGATCGCGGTCGACAGCTGACGCTGATACTTTGCCTTGGTACCGGTAATGCGGCTGGGAACGATCTTGCCGCTCTCACTGATGTATGCCTTGAGCAGGTTGAGATCCTTATAATCGATCTCGGTTATGCCCTCCGCCGTGAAACGGCAGTATTTCTTGCGACGAAAAAAACGCGCCATGTGCTTATTCCTCTCTCAACCCTGGTTACTCTTCTTCATCGGAATCATCGTCATCCGAATCGCTCTCCGCATCTTCACGACGGCGTGAAGCGGCACTGTCATCCTCATCCTGGGACTTGGCCAGCTGAGAGACTTCGGTGATCGCCTCGTCGCGACGGATGATCAGGTTGCGAAGGACCGCATCGTTGAAGCGGAACGCGCTCTCGAGCTCCGACAGCGCGTCGCCGTCGCACTCGATGTTCATCAGCACGTAGTGTGCCTTGTGGATTTTGTTGATGGGGTATGCCAGCTGACGACGGCCCCAATCCTCCAGGCGGTGGATGGCGCCACCTTTGGATTCGATGCCCGAGCGGTA
>JBNLGI010000162.1:0-19543 GCA_050305975.1 Sedimenticolaceae bacterium
TCATCCGATGGCGCCAGCATCATTCAGTGGCCATGTCACGGACATGACAATCAGTTATGGCGTATCGATACAAACGGGGCCGCAATTCCCTAGAAACCATCTCAAAATGCATTCCACACGCCATGGCGGCGTTGCAGACGCCGCTGCGGTGCTTATTTGCCCATGTAAACTCCGCTCCTCGCAGCATCTGCGCCTTTCCCTGACACACGAGCTAAATTTTGAGATAGGTTCTAGTTACTGTACCAGGCAAGCTCTGATCGATTCAGGATCGAGTGTGTGGTGTGATGAAACGCTTGGGATCAAGGCGCACCCCAAGGGCGCTTCCCTCGGGCGAGAAGCGTATGTAACAGCTGGCTATTGTGACGCTTTTCAACACAGAGCCGGGGCATTTCAGCCACTCTGCACCGATCAATGAACTGATCTGAGGTTCTCCAACGAATCGTTTGGCAAACCCAGTCACTTTGATCCCATCGGGACCGCTCATCCGCATTGAACTTACACCTGCCCCCGCCTCCCTTTCATCCGACACGGCAGGCTGCCGCTCTGGTGTTGCCCCCCCTCATGGCCCCGATCAAGGCAACAGTCAGTTTCGGCACCGCCCCACCCCACCCCACTCCAACTTTTCTTCCCTGATGAAGGTGCAGCGACGACCGCTGCCGCCAGTTTGACAATAAGAGTGATTGAGGACCGTCCGACTTCGTGATATGTGACGCCCACCAAGCTCAGATTGCGCCTCCGGCCACAGTGATTCGAAAGCGTGATTGTCACCGACCCCTTTTCTCGTTCCTTTTCTCTGACCCCTTTTCTCCTCTGACCCCTTTTCTCTTGGCTTGCGTAACCTTTGTTACATATCTGCTCCCGGCTCGGCCCTACCCTTTTCGCCAGCACCTGCCCGCTTGACCGGCCCCGTGCCGGCAAGGTCCTGAATCGGGAGACCATGCCATGCAGACCGATACGCCGAACCTCGGCAAGAGCCTCCTCCTTCCACCGCTGCCTCTCCCCAAGCCGACGGTGACAGACGTCAAACCCGTACCTGCCTCCGACCCTGCGCTTGCGCGCTGGCACCGGCTCCAGTACCTGCTGCTTGCGGCGGCATTCGTCCTCGTCGCCTTGCTTTGGTTCCTGCCCACCGTCGGGCTTAACATCCTGTGGAACATCCTGATCCCCATCGCACCCGCGCTCGTCGTAGTGGCCCCTGGGCTTTGGCGGAACGTCTGCCCCATGGCAACCCTGAGTCTTCTTCCCCAGCGTCTCGGAATCTCCCGGCACGGTTCACTGACGCGCCGGTCGGCCGCGCTGCTTGGCATGGTGAGCATTTCCGAGCTGGTCCTCATCGTGCCGTACCGCCACCTGGGCCTGAATACCAGCGGGCCCCTGTCGGCATTGATGCTGGTCGTCGCGGGAGGCATCGCGTTCGGGATGGGTGCGGCCTGCAAATGGCGCAGCGGATGGTGCACCACCCTCTGCCCCATCCACCCCGTCGAGCGGCTCTATGGCATGGCGCCCGCAATGACCTTTCGGAACGCCCGCTGCACCCACTGTGAACGCTGCACAGCGCCGTGTCCCGACTCGACGCGCGCCATGACGCCGGCCATCACCGGCCCCTCGACGCTCGCGACTGTGACAGGTCATGTGATGATTGGCGGCTTCGCCGGATTCGTCTGGGGCTGGTACCAGATACCGGACTACCTCGGCACCGATGCCGCGCCCCACCTCCTCAGTGCTTACCTTTGGCCGCTTGGCGGCGCTCTTGTCTCCCTCGCCGCCTACACGATTCTCTACCGGTGGGTGGTTGGCACGAAAGTGGCGCGCGGTATGCTGATCCGAGTGTTTGCGGCGGCCGCCGTCTCCACCTACTACTGGTTTCGAATTCCCGCCTTGGTCGGTCTGGGTCCCCACTACGGGACGGGATTGCTTTATGACCTCACCGGCGTCCTCCCCGCGTGGTCGGAGCACCTCTCTCACGTGGCGACGACGTCGTTCTTCCTCTGGTTTCTGGTGGTTCGCAGAAACCCCGGAGCCAGTTGGATGGTGCGCCCGGTCTTTGCGCCGAATCCCGATCGGTAGCGGCAGGAGAGCGCCCAGGTGTGATCAACGGCACAGGCGAACTATGCTTACGCCGCCCAGTTGTGCCTCCACAAACTGATGTAGCATCTCGTCCATCTGCTGCCACTCTTTCGCCGTGACAATGCCCGCCAATTACTGGATGCCGAGGAGAGCGGGAATGAAGCCGGCTGTGGAGAAAAAGTGGGCGTGTTTACAGCGACGTGAGCGGAATTCAGACCCATTTGGGGCTCTCGAACGGTTGCGACCGATTGCCGGGCGGACCATTCGCGGTCAGAGCTGCTGCTGGACCTGGGTGGGAAGGGTGTTTATTCTTCTTATACGTGACTCGTGGCGCATCGTGTTCCGTTGGGAGGGAAGCGATTCGCAGCATGTCGAGATTTCGGATTGCCGCAGGTGAGATAAGATGTTACCGAAGAAGCCCTCACCCCCCCATCCATGTGTGATGTCGCTCAAGGCGTTCCCGGCGCCCTTTGGTGCAACCCGGAAGGCGTTCGCCGGGCACCTGGGCTGGACCTGCGCGCGGCAGAACGGGACCATCTGCGGTCGACGCAATATTGGCGCGGATTTCGCTCTGACCCCGGGCGAGGCGCTCGAGACCGGGTCGGAAGTCTGGCTCAAACTGCAATGGGACCGGGACCTGTGGCATGCCATGGATTTCCACCGCTAGGCGGCGCCGCTGAGGAAGGTTGGGTAGGGCAATCGCCTTAAAAACCGATCATGGTATTTTTTTATGTTATCGACACTCGCGACCACCAAAACAAACCGCGCCGGTACTGGTTTTTTGCGGCTTGTCAACGATCGAGTGGGGCTGGCATTGCACACGACAGGGTCCGAATGCGTCTGATGCTCGACGCCGCTGCGCAACAGGAAGACCGGGTCTATATGGAACACGCCCTGATGCTGGCGCGGCGCGCCATGGCAGAGGGCGAAGTGCCGGTCGGTGCCGTCGTGGTCAGTGACGGCCGCATTGTCGGCGAAGGTTGGAATCGGCCCATCGCCACCCAGGATCCCACTGCCCATGCCGAGATCGTCGCCCTGCGCGATGCCGCGACCGCACTGAGCAACTATCGGCTCAGCGAAAGCACCCTCTATGTCACTCTTGAACCCTGCCCCATGTGTGCCGGCGCCATCGTGCATGCCCGGGTACGGCGGGTGGTCTATGCGGCGAAGGATCCCAAGGGCGGCGCCGCCGGCAGCGTTTTCGACCTGCTGCCCACCGATCATCGTTTCAATCATCGGGTCGAGATCGAGGGCGGTCTCATGCAGCAGGAGAGCAGCGACCTGTTGCGAGCCTTTTTTCGTCAACGACGGGAACAACAGAAAGAGAGCAGGCAAACATCGTGAAGGTAAAAATGCAGTATGTTGAAGTGATTCAGGGGTTGGCATTGAGCGGTCTGCTGATCACCATGCCAGCGATGGCGCAATCACTCTCGAGCATGGATGCCTGTCTACTGGACAAACTACAACGCTCGGAACCCGATGTCAGCGTTGGTCAGATCAGGGCCGAGTGTGAAGTGATCGTACCGGCAGAGGAGCTGTCGACGCAGCCGGATGCAGTGACGGACGAGGCTGTGTCCGAATCTGCGGAAACCGGAGGATCGCTGATTGCCGAACGTATGCAGGCAGAGAAAGCGACCCGTTTCAATCCGTTCGTGCTCTCGCCGCACAAGCAGAACTATGTATTGCTGGCCTCCTACAACGACAGCCCCAATTACGAGATCTACAACATCCCGGAATCGGATTTCGATCGGGTGGAGATGAAGTTCCAGCTCAGCTTCAAGATGCCCGTGATCGAGGGGGTGCTGGGGAGCGACGCCGATCTCTATGCGGCCTATACCAATCTCTCCTTCTGGCAGGCCTACAACCGGCATATCTCTTCGCCGTTCCGCGAGACGGTGCACGAGCCAGAGATGTTTCTGGTGGTACCGAACGACTGGTCGCTGTTCGGTTGGAGAAATTCGCTCATGCAGTTCGGCCTGGTGCATCAGTCGAACGGCCAGGGTGGCTTTCTCTCGCGCAGCTGGAATCGCGTGTATGGCAATTTCATCTTCGAGAGGGGGGATTTCCTGCTTGGTTTCCGACCCTGGCATCGAATCCCCGAAAGCAATGACGACAATCCGGACATTACCGACTACATGGGCCACTACGAACTCAGGGGCATCTACAAGCACCGCGATCAGACCTTCAGTCTGTTGACACGCAATCTGTTCGAGAACAGCGGTCGGGAGACATTCCAGTTCGACTGGAGCTTCCCTCTCTACAAACGCTGGCGCGGCTATGTGCAGTATTTCTCCGGCTATGGGGAGAGCCTGGTCGACTACAATGCGGAGAGCCGGAGATTCGGACTGGGCTTGCAGCTGACCGACTGGCTGTAGCCGCAGGGTCAGGGAAAATTGCGCCTGTCAGTATTACCGTTGTATAACTCGCTGCGCAGAGAGGGGTAGCCCGGATTCCGCTTCGCACCATCCGGGCTACGGATGTGCTGCCGAATCAATGACGTCAACAGACCCTAGAGCGCTTCCGGAATGATCGAGAGCACATGCGGCTTGTCCTTGTCGCCGTTGCTTGCCTCCTGCTGCCGGCGCTCCTGCCAGCGTAACAGCTCCAGGTAGGCGCGGATGTTGTCCACGTAGTTCACCGGTTCGTTACCCCGGGCGTAGCCGTGTTTGAGGCCGCTGTACCACTTCTTGAGGCTCAGCTTCGGCAGGTGCTTCTTCACGTCGACCCACTTGTCCGGGTTGTCGCCCAGATGTTCCGTCAGCACGCGCGCGTCCTCCAGATGACCGAACCCGATGTTGTAACCCGCCAGGGTCAGCCAGAGTCGGTCGGGCTCCTGGATGCGCTCAGGCAGTCTGTCCTCGATATAGCGCAGGTATTTGGCGCCGCCCAGAATGCTCTGCTTGGGGTCGAGTCGGCTCTCTATGCCCACCTGCTTGGCGGTGGTCAGGGTCAGCATCATGATGCCCCTTACGCCTGTCGGTGACTTGGCCCGGGGGTTCCAGTGCGACTCCTGGTAGCCGATGGCCGCCAGCGTGAGCCAGTCGATCCCGCTTTCGGTTTCGGCCTCTTTGAAGAAGTCCTTGTATTTCGGAAGGCGCTTCTCATAGTGCTTGATGAACGTCTTCAGCTCGACGAAGTTGAGCCGGCCGATGTGGCCGTAATAGCGCTCGATCAGCTCATCGAGCGTGCCGTCTTCGGCGATGCGGTTGAAGAATTCGACCATGGCGTGATACAGGCTGCCGTCCTCTGCATGGGCCATGGCCCAGGCCAGCAGTTGCGGCTCGGTGAGGTCGAAGGCTACGCCCAGGTTGGGCATGAAGCGCCGTGTCACGGCGAATTCGTTGGAGTCGGCTATGGTGTAGTCGATCTCCCGGTCCAATACCATCTGCATCAACTCCGCGCTTTCCAGGTCGGCACGGCTCTCCCAAGTCAGCTCCGGATGGCTCTGCTTCAGACGTATCAGTTCCTCCTCATGGCTGCTGCCAGCCAGAACCACCAGCTTGCCCTCATACAGATCCTCGATCTTGCGCGGTCGCATGCTGCCTTGGCGGTAGATAACCTGCTGCGTGATCTCCTGATAGGGCGGGCCGAAACGGATTTCCGATTCCCGATCGGGGGTCACGGTGAGGCCGGCGGCCGCCAGTTGGGCCTCGCCGCTGATTACCGTCGGCAACAGATCGTCAAATCGCTTGGGGATGATGAAGTGAGGCTTGACGCCCAGGTCCTCGGCGAACAGGGTGACCAGGTCGTACTCGAAACCGGTGAGGCCTTCAGGGCCCTCGTAGAGGGTGGTGCCGCTGTTGCGTGTGACGACCCGTAGTTCGCCCGATGCCTTGATCCGTTCCACCAGCGGCGGTGGAATGCTGCAGGCTGCCAACAGCAGTATCAGCAGGAGCAGTGAGAGGAGCGGGTGGACGGGTCTATTGCAGTGCATCCTACCTGGCTGGGACCGTTATCTTTGCTTGTTGTTGTGACATCGTTTTGAGGCGTCTATTCCCCACAGCGTTTCGGGAGGTGATTTTTTTTCAGATCCGGGTCCAATGATGCTTATTTCAACTTCAGATTGATATAGAATAAAGCCTTGGCGCTGACTTGGCGAATATCCCATTAATTACCGAAATGGGATGGAGCCGGCATTGATAAAGGGCAATCCGCTGCCGGGACTCACGTCATGTCACGAGCCCTTCGATCGACGGCCTTCAACCACTGCCGATAATCGGCGGATGGCGTCAGGCGATGTCTGATCGGGGCCAGGTTTCAGGAGAGGTGCCGGAGCGGCCGAACGGGCCTGACTCGAAATCAGGTGATCCCTCACGGGGTCCGAGGGTTCAAATCCCTCCCTCTCCGCCATACATCTTTTAAAACAATGAGTTAGAATTTTTTGTTCGCGCTCTTGCCTGCGCAGGTCACGACGCCGGACACCCCGACTCAGAATGCGGCTGTACGACGGCTGGGCAAATTTTTTCGACAAATAACCCGCTTCAATCCAGGCAATCAGTACTGGATAGCAGAATGTTATTGCGCCCTGTTGGGTCCCGATTTCGCTGTCAGGCATTTGCCAAGCAATTGATCGTTACCGACATGTGCTTGCATAACCAATGATTGAGAAACCTCAGCACGTCTATGCAGGATACTTTTTGGCCTCCACGCAGCTGATCTCGCACAGCGACAACCTGACTTGAAAAATAACGATGTTCGGCAGTATGGGCCTTCGTCTCTTCAGGCTGGTCTGTTGCAGAGCCCTAACGTTGCATCAGTGCCTCTTCGGTTTCGAATGGGTAAAGGCATATCCAAGCAGGTCATTGGCAACCGGGCTCAACAGGTAGTCATCATTATTACCGAGCAGTTTTTGTTAGCCTCTTAGCAAGGTATCCACCAGATACCAGTGCTGTTTGTCGATAGCGTCGACGCCGGTGGCCGATACGCCTCGGACAATGCCTCGGCGATACCAATGACGCCGGGTAAATAAGGTATCGACGTCCTATGGCGTTCGGAGCAGGTTTGATAGGGGGCTGACAGGTGCAGGCCTCCAGTATAAGCCCTATGCTCTCAGACTCGCTGATGAGAGACAGGTCCGTAGAGTTGTAATCGGGAGCAACCAAGCTAACCAGTGCCCTTGCAGTCCGTTGTGACTATTTGCCGCTTCGGTGCATCTTTAACTAATTAGATCGCCTGTACAGAAATAGGACCAGCTTCTCGTTCTTATCTGGTTGTTGATTCCTCCCGAGTTATTGGAAGGCAGTTCCAGGTGGTCAGTGACTATAAAGAAACAATCCAGGAACCACCTGGATATGAAAAAATCGTCAAACAGTAACCCGCCCAATCAGTGGCGGCGGGTTCTTCAGGTGGTGGTGGAGTGGTGACACCTGCGATTTTATTGGCTGGGCAATACGGCATCGACGCCAATCGAGCAGACGGGAGGTTAGGAGAGGGACGTTGTTCAGAGGACCTTTCAGCGGCAATCTGAGCTACGGTTGCCTCTGCCCTGCACAGGCACAGCCCTCCGTCAGCGGCATGATCAGCGGGTTTGACTGATCCCGAGTTTCTTCATTTTTCGATAGAGCGTGTTTCGACTCATGCCCAAGGCTGAAGCGGTGCGCGTGATGTTCCAGTCGTTGGCGCCCAGGCTGGAGACAATGACCTGCTGTTCGGCCGATTGCAGGGGATTCTCCGCCTCCGCGCGTGGCGGCTCGGTGGCTGCCACCGGGGAAGCAATGGGTTGGAACTGCGGTGCTGGCGCCTCGGCTGTGAGCGGCAGGGTGTAGTCGATATTGAAATCATCGAGCTGCAACTCACCCTGTTCGCACAGGGCGACGGCGGTACGGATCACATAGCGCAGCTGACGCAGATTGCCGGGCCATTCGTAATTCAACAGCGCTTCCATGGCGTCCTTGGAGATCTTGAGTTCCTCGCCGGTGTCGTTCTCCGCCTCCAACACCTTGAGAATGATGTTGTGGAGATCGCGTCTGTCACGCAGTGGGGGCAACTCCAGGGTGATGCCGTTGAGTCTGAAGTAGAGGTCCTGACGAAACTCTCCGGTCCTCACCAACTGGCGCAAGTCACGGTGACTGGCCGTAACCACATGCAGGTCCACGTTGATGGCCTGGTCGCCACCCAGCGGGACCACTTCCCGGGTTTCGAGCACGCGCAGCAACCGTGACTGCATGGTCATCGGCATATCACCGATCTCGTCGAGGAAAAGGGTGCCGCCGTCGGATTCGATGATTTTGCCCCGCCGGCCCTCCCTGCGAGCGCCGGTAAAGGCCCCCTGACGGTAGCCGAAGAGTTCACTTTCGATCAGGGATTCGGGAATGGAGGCGCAATTGAGGGCAACGAACGGTTTGTCCCGTCGCTCGCTGGCCAGGTGGATGGCATGGGTGAACAGTTCCTTGCCGGTGCCGGTTTCACCGTGCAGCAGTATGGGGATGCGTTTGTTCATGACCCGTTTCGCGCGGCGCGCCGACTCCTGCATGCTGGGGTCTTCACCCGCCAGTACCGCCAGGTTGCAGAGCTCTCCGCGGCAGGCATCCGAATCGACCTTTGCGGGTGGTATGCGTATGCCGTTACGGCGTTTGGGCCTCTCCTTAAAATGATGGAGATAGCCAAAAAGCTTTTCGCCGTTACGCTGATCCCTGAAAGCCCGTACCCGATTATCATCCCGGGTTGCGCTCATCATCAGGTCATCCAAATCCTTGCCGAGGACAAAGTCCAGCTCTTTCTCCAGCAGCTGATGCCGGTTTTTCAGCCCGAGTATGTCAATCGCGCCTTCGTTGAGGGCGAGAACCCGATTGTCTTCGCCAATGGCCAGCAGACCCTCGGTGGGCAGACCCAAATGATTCGCACTGCGGTGGAATCGCAGTATCCGTTGGTTTCTCAATTCATGCAGGAAGAATTGGTTTTCAATGATCTGAGCCGAGTTGGCAACCAGTGCGCGGGCCAGGATTTGAGCCGACAAACTGTCTTCGCTGCTGCAACGGGAGGCGTCCAGTACCGCCAGCAGATTGCCGTGGGGGTCGTGAATCGGCGCAGCGGAGCAGGTGAGGTTGATGTTCTGAGTCAGAAAATGTTCGTCTTTGTGTACGGTCAAGGGACGGTCTTCAGCGATACAGGTACCGATGCCGTTGGTTCCCAGGTAGGACTCTCCCCAATTGGCGCCAAGCCACAATCCGGCTTCGCGAAACTCCTGTTCCATGCCGTCGCTGTTCAAGTGATTGAGAATGACACCCTGGTCGTTGGTCAGTATGAGGGCGTAACCCGATCCTTTCAGTGATGAGTAGAGATTCCGCATCTCGGGTTCCGCCAGGCGGAGAAAGCCCTGAAAGCGTCCTTGCAGCATGCGCAGTGCCGTGGCATCGATGACCTCGGGTTTGTGGATATGCAGGGGATCGAGTTCGTCATTGACGGCACATCTGCGCCATGAGGTCAGGATGAGACTGGCCAGCGGAGAGTCTGTCGACGTGTTGTCGTCAGCCAGAACGGCGTAGACGTTCTGTGCGTGTTGATGTTGTATGTGTTGTTTTGCCATCTAAGGCTTCCTCCATCCCGGTACTTGTCTACTGGGCTCTGTTCCTCACTATTCAGCTCGGCGGATGAGACTGCTCGAGGCCGATCCGACAGGACCGGTTGTTATTATTTCCGCCTGACCCTGTTCGAAAATGGCTTACCACTCTCGATGAGACCTCCTAGGGTACAAATTCCTCACATGGGCTGAACGGCGCCAGGGGCCACCGTACAGCCATTCCTTGGCACGACACTCAATGATGGGGATTGACTCAACTGGCAGATACTGCGCCAGGAGCGGGGGCGTCAGCACATCCCCCAACCGTCCTGTTAAAGACCGACCTGTCGAGACCGTCACCCACCGACTTGCAGTACCCTGTGACGGAACGATCACGAAAACCGCTACCTGGAAACTGTTGGGTAGCGGCAGACGGGAACAGTGTGAGATGTTGTTTTAATTTTGAAAAAGTCTAGCTAATTCGTCAGGTAACAGCAAACTTACGCAGGATTGTCAATTCTTATCGCACCTCTGGATAGGCCGGATTTCCCGGCTCATCAGGCATTTCGGGGGTAAAAGGTATTCCACGCCATGAGGCGACTATTCAAGCTAATCATATGATTCACTAGATATTTTTCCTGATTTCAGGTGGTGGCCGGGCAGTCCGGCACGGGTCTGCGGCAATCCGCCTTCGGCATTTGCCGGGCCTCATCTTGAGGGCTCGGTGGCCCGTGGCGTTTTTGAACAGGACACCCTCACCGAGGCTTCTCTACCGTCCCAGATGCTCTAGCGCTTGAAGGAGGCCTGGTTTTATCGAGCGGGCGCAACAGTCACGGAAAGACCTGAACTCGTCCTCGCCAAGGGCACTTTACCGTCGAATCGTCACGGACTGCGGGACTGTAACTTTGCTGTATCGAAACTGATACATCTGCTGTTGTTATCTGATACCCGGCCTTTCCGAAGCGGACCCGGCATTCCTTACTAATTAAAAAATCACAATGAAAACATGATGATAAGCCACTTTTTAGGGGGTGGCCTGTGTCTTGCTATAGAGCTCGGAAGGACAGTACTGCGGGGCGTGGGCATTGGCCCTGCCGTTCTTCCGGTATCTGTTACGACCACTAATGGGAGGAGAAACAACGATGAAATTCCCACAGAAAACAAAGGCCTTGGGCGCCGCAATGGCGCTCGCCGTGCTGAGCGGTGGAGTCAGCCTGTCCACGCCCGCGCTGGCGAAGGTCACTCAGGCCGACATCGACAGTGACGCCACCACCACGGGTGACGTGGTCAGCTGGGGTATGGGTCAGCAGGGCCAGCGCTACAGCCCGCTGAAAAAGATCAACAAAGGCAACGTGAAGAAGTTGGTTCCGGCGTGGAGCTTCTCCTTCGGCGGTGAAAAGCAGCGCGGTCAGGAGGCGCAGCCGGTGGTGCACAACGGCCGTATCTTCGTCACCGGATCCTACTCCCGTCTCTACGCCATCGACGCCAAGACCGGTGAGGAGCTGTGGCAGTACGACCATCGCCTGCCGGACGGCATCCTGCCCTGTTGCGACGTCATCAACCGCGGCGCCGCCCTGTATGACGACCTGGTGATCTTCGGCACCCTGGACGCACGCCTGGTGGCGCTGGACCAGGCCACCGGCAAGGTGGTCTGGCGCTCCAAGATCGACGACTACAAGGCCGGTTACTCCTTCACCGCGGCGCCGCTGATCGTCAAGGACATGGTCATCACCGGTGTCTCCGGCGGTGAGTTCGGCATTGTCGGCCGGGTCGAGGCCCGCGACGCCAAGACCGGTGAGCTGCGCTGGATCCGTCCTTCGGTGGAAGGCCACATGGGCTACATCTGGAAAGACGGCAAGAAGATGGAGAACGGGCTCACCGGCAAGACCAACGCCACCTGGCCCGGCGACATGTGGAAGACCGGTGGCGCGGCCACCTGGCAGGGCGGCACTTACGACCATGAGACCGATCTGATCTTCTACGGCACCGGCAACCCGGCTCCCTGGAACGCCCATCTGCGTCCGGGCGACAACCTCTATTCCACCTCCACCCTGGCCATCGACCCGGACACCGGCAAGATTGACTGGCACTACCAGTACACCCCCAACGACGGCTGGGACTACGACGGCGTCAACGAACTGGTCTCCTTCAATGTCGACGGCAAGAAGCTGGCCGGCCACGCCGACCGCAACGGCTTCTTCTACGTGCTGGATCGCACCAACGGCAAGCTGGAGAACGCCTTCCCCTTCGTCACCCGGACCGACTTCGCCAAGGGTATCGATATGAAGACCGGGCGTCCCATCGAGACCGGTCTGCGTCCCGGCGATCCCACCAAGAGCAGCGACGGCAAGAAGGGCGAGAGTATCTTCATCGCCCCCTCCTTCCTGGGTGCGAAGAACTGGATGCCCATGGCCTACAGCCCGGATACGGAGCTCTTCTATGTGCCGGCCAACGAGTGGGGTATGGACCTGTGGAACGAACCGGTCACCTACAAGAAGGGTGCCGCCTATCTGGGCGCCGGCTTCACCATCAAACCGCTCTATGACGACTACATCGGCGCCCTGCGCGCGGTGGATCCGAAGACCGGCAACATCAAGTGGGAGTACAAGAACAACGCTCCCCTTTGGGGTGGCGTCATGACCACCGGCGGCGGACTGGTCTTCACCGGTACCCCCGAGGGCTATCTCAAGGCCTTCGACGCCGAGAGCGGCGACGAGCTGTGGAAGTTCCAGACCGGCTCCGGCGTGGTCGGCTGTCCCATCACCTGGGAGCAGGACGGCGAGCAGTACATCGCCGTGCCTTCCGGCTGGGGCGGCGCCGTGCCGCTGTGGGGTGGCGATGTCGCCAGCAAGGTCAAGTACCTCAATCAGGGCGGTTCGCTCTGGGTGTTCAAGCTCTCCGGAGTCTGAGCACGGTGTGAGAACGGGTGGCGGCGCAGTGCGGCGCCGCGCACCCGGATGTAAGCGGCCATCCCCGGTTCCCCGTGACCGGGGGATGGCCAGTCCAGGGCGGCCGTTACGCCCATCGTTTTCAAACAATTGACGGAGTTTCTATCAATGCGTCACCCATCACTCAAACTCGCCGCACTCGCGACGGTCCTCTGGGCCGGTACACTGACCACGGCTTTTGGCCATGGAGACGTCGCACCTCAGCCTGTTGACACCTCCGCGCTGCGACAGTTGGGGGAGGAATGGCTGGAGGAAAATCCCTACCCGGGAGACGGTAAGGCCGTTGAGATCGGGGCGTCCGCCTATAATCAGAACTGCGCCCGTTGTCACGGTCTGGGAGCGGTCTCCGGCGGTATCGCGCCCGACCTGCGCAACCTGCCCCCCGACGATGAGGGCGATGCCTGGTTCATCATGCGCATCCGCAACGGCGCCATTCGCAACGGCATCACCTATATGCCGCCGTTCGAAGGCATCCTGTCGCAGGAGGCGATGTGGTCGATCCGGGCCTGGCTGGTGACGCTGGAGCCGGATCAATAAGAACGATTTTTTGGAGGGTGAAGATGCGAAAACTGTTTAGAGTCGGCCTGCTGGCCGTAACGGCGGCCCTGGGGATGACCCTGTCTCCGCTACTCTCTGCCGAAGAGGGGGCCTCGGCGCTGCAGAAGATCCAGGAGCGCGGTGTATTGGAGGTGGCGGTATACGCCGATTTCCCTCCCTTCTCCTACCGTAACGAGCACGGACGGGTGGTGGGTATCGATGTCGAAATCGCCCAGGCCCTGGCCGAACAGCTGGGGGTCGTCGCCGCCATTCGCGCCGTCGGCGCCGACGAGAACATGGAGGACGACCTGCGCAACAATGTCTGGAAGGGACACTACCTGGGCGGTGGCGTGGCGGACGTGATGCTGCACACCCCCTACGACCAGGCCTTTGCCGAGGAGAACGACCGCGTCAGCTTCATCGCCCCCTACTACCGGGAGCAGATCGTGGTGGCGGTAGCGGCCGACAAGGCCAACGGAGATTCGCCGCTGGAGCTCTTCACCCGCGAGAAGGTGGGCGTGGAGCTGGATACCCTGGCCGACTTCTATCTCCTTAGCGCCTACAGCGGCCGCATCCGCGACCAGGTGGTGCACTACAGCAACATGGGCGATGCGGTGGCGGCCATGAAACGGGGCGAATTGAGCGGAGTCGCCGGTCCGCGCAGCGAGATCGAATTCGCCTTGGGGGCTGATCGCCAGGCCTACGCCGTGGGTCCGGTGCAGATGCCGGGATTGCGCAGCAGCGGTTGGGATCTGGGAGCCGCCGTGCGTCAGGGCAACAACGACCTGGCCGAGGCCCTGGACCAGGCCATGGTCCAGGTGCGCGAAAGCGGCGAGCTGCAGCGGATCTTCGAGCGACACGGTTCCAGCTACCAGCTGCCGAGCCGGATCGTGCGCCTCAAGCCGAACAGCTCAGGGGTGGTGGCCTACAGTGACGATTCCAGGCTCTGCCAGCATCGTCCTTAGTGCCTGCCTGCTGTTCCCGGTCCAGGGGGCATGGGCCTCCCTGGCCGGGGACTATCGCCTCTCGCTCGAAGATGACCAGGGGCAGCGTCAGCCGCTGGGCGAAGTCCGGATCAGCAGGATTGAGAGCGGTTTCAGCTACCGCATCGCCTGGGACGAAACCCGCTTCGAAAACCAGTTCCTCTCCATGCGGCCGTTCAAATGTCTTCCCCATCCGCGACGTATGATCTGTCGGCTGCCCTATCCCTACGACCTGCCGCGCCGGATCAGCCAAGCCGATCTCACCGATCTGGAGTACGATCTGCTGTTCCTGCACAAGGCGCCGGGCGAATACGGTATCAATGCCTGGAACGGTCTCTATTTCAAACTCCGGCAGCAAGGTAGAGGCCTGATCGGCGAACTGCACGAGACCGATCTCAACGTGCTGCAGGCCCCGCCCGAGGCGGGGGTGTTGCGTCCCATCGATCCGCAGGAGATCTATCCCGCCTCCGAGGCCCTGTGGCCTCGCCGTATCCTGCTCGAACCCCTGTCCGCCGAGGTGGGTTCGTGAAGCTGGCGTCTCTCTGCGGCATCTGTCTGAGCCTGCTGGCGGCGAACGGATGGGCTGCTGAGACCCCGGCCGATCCCCTCGATTCGGTGATGTGGGGCGAGATGCACCAACGCCTGTTCGACGGCGCCCCGGTGGTGTTCGATGAGCGGGTCCTCGTGCAGGTGCCGGAAGCGGCCGAGGATTCCATGAACCTGCCCCTGTGGGTGGACGCCTCGGCGCTGGGCGAGGTGCGGCGGCTGGTGCTCTTCGCCGAACTCAACCCGATCCCCAAGGTGCTGGAGATGGAGCCCCTGCGCGCCGCGCCGCGTATCGGCGTGCGCATCAAGGTGCAACAGGCCACCCCGGTACGGGCGGCGGCGCTGACCGCGGATGGCGTCTGGCATGTAGGCGGCGCCTTGGTCGACGCCGCCGGCGGCGGCTGCACCGCGCCCAGCCTGGGCAGCGGTTCGGCTGACTGGACCGAACGCCTGGGCGAGGTCAGCGCCCGCCTGTGGCGGCGGCAGGATTACAGCCGTTTGCGGGCGCGTGTGATCCACCCCATGGACACCGGCCTGGTGGCCGGCATCCCCGCCTTCTATCTGGAAACGCTGGAAGTGCGCGACGAGGCAGATACCCCGATCACCCGTCTCGCGCTCTACGAACCGGTGGCCGAGAATCCGGTACTGACGCTGGATCTGCCGCAGGTGAACCAGATCCGTCTGCAGGGTCGGGACAACAACGGCAATCCGGTCGCGGCACGGGTGTCCCAGGGCGTGATCGCCGAGGGGGGTGAGCCGTGAGGTACCTGTTTCCATGGCTCCTGCTGTTGTCGAGCATGCAGCTGTTCGGGGCCGACAAGGATTACGCACTGCAGCCCCGCCAGGTGGCCGAGGAGACCTATCTCCTGCTGGGGCTCAAGGAGCACTTCGATTTCCGCAACGGCGGCAACATCGTCAACACCGCCTTCATCGTGACCCGGGAAGGCGTGGTGGTGATCGACAGCGGCCCCTCCCGCCGCTACGGGGAGCAGCTGCGGTCCGCCATCGCACGCGTCACCGCGCAGCCCGTGGTGCAGGTCTACATCACCCACATGCACCCGGACCACTTTCTCGGCAGCCAGGCTTTCGAGGAGGTCCCCATCGCCGCCCTCGACGGCACCCGCGAGGATATTCGCACTTTCGGCGAGACCTTCAACGACAACCTGTACCGTCTGGTGGGCAGTTGGATGAGCGGCACCCGGGTGGTGGTTCCCGGCCAGACGGCCGTGCCAGGGGTGCGGGAGATCGGCGGACACCGCCTGCGCCTGATCGCCCTGCAGGGCCACACCGGGGCCGATCTGGCGCTGCTGGACGAGACCACCGGCGTGCTCTTTGCCGGCGACCTGGCGTTTCACGGGCGCACACCCACCACGCCGCATGCCGAGCTGGATGCATGGCAGAACGCGCTGACCGTGCTGCGCGGGCTCGACTTCCGGCTGCTGGTGCCGGGCCACGGCGAGCCGGTGGCCGGCGCGGTCGCCATCGACCAGACGGCGGACTACCTGAGCTGGCTCGAGAGCCAGCTCGCCGAGGCGGCAGAATCGGGCGCCGCCATGGCCGAGCTGCTGCACCCGGAGGCCCCGACCCGGGTGCGCGATCTGGCCGTCTTCGCCGGCGAATATATCCGCTCCCTGAGCCATCTCTACCCGGCGCTGGAGGAGGCCGCCCTGGCCCGGGGCCGGGTAGAACAGAGTGAGTAAGGGTGTCTTGGGAGTTGCGAGTTTTTAGTGTTGAGTTTTGAATTGTGGTGTGTGCTTTGCGAACGAAGTTTTCATTACCCTCTCCCTGGCCCTCTCACGCAAGGGGAGAGGGGATTCACGGATCAGGAGCATCAGTAAACAGAAGGCTTGTTCCCGTGAACTGACAGGAAGCATCTGACGCACTCGAAAAGAACGTCCCCTCTCCCCTCGCGGGAGGGGGCCAGGGAGAGGGCAAACAAAACCCATGAGCACATCGAATACCCTAACTCAAAACTGTTGTGGGTAAGTGATCTTTTGGCTGAGTGACGTAGGTAACCGGTGAGTTTTTAATTATATGTGTCGGGTTGTTATAGCCAGCGCAAGAGTCTGATGCTTGGGATCACTTTCAGCACAATAGTGAGGCAGGGCTCCATCCTGTCTTTCAGGATAATGCCTAGGATAGGGTCCTGCCGCGGTGTTGCCACTGAGAGAGTGCGGTTGCTTCGTGTTCTCCTGGTCCTGCCACTGCTCCTCACCCTCCCTTCGACCAGTGCAATCGCAGATGAGAGTGAGCGCTTCTCGCAGCAGGGCTACCGTATCGCTGATTACCGCAGTCCGCTGCCGGTGGCGCCCCCGTCCGGACGGCGCATCGATACCCTGGAACTGGAGCGAATGCTGCGCGAGGCCGATCCGGTGCTGATCGATGTGCTGGCCATCACCCTGCGAGCGGAGAGTGCCGACTTCGGACTCGCTTGGCTGCCGGCGACACGGCGTCAGCATCTGCCCGGCAGCGTCTGGCTGCCGAATGTGGGCTATGGCCGTCTAGAGCCCTGTCTGCGCGACTGGTTCGAACGCAGCCTGCGGCGTCTCAGCGGGGGCGATATGGAGCGCCCGCTGGTCTTCTACTGCGTCACCGACTGCTGGATGTCCTGGAACGCGGTCAAACGTGCCGCCTCCCTGGGCTACCGGAATCTCTACTGGTACCCCGAGGGCAGCGACGGCTGGGCGGAGGCTGGCCTGCCGCTTGCACCGGGCGAACCCGAATCGCTACCCGGCATGGCGGGAGGGGATCCCAGCGCCAGCCTGTTCGAGTGCCCAGCCAATGATCTGCAGCAGCTGCTCGAGAGGGCATCGACAAGCGGACGAGACGGCCTGCTGCTCTTTTTCGAGCGCGCGGAGTGTCCCTACTGCCGGCGCATGCGCGGGGGCGTGTTGGCCGATGCCGATCTGATCGCCCATTATCGGCGCCACTTCCTCGCCGCCGAGCTCGATCTGGAGAGCGAGGCTTCGCTCACCGGCCTCGACGGCGGCGTCACCAATGCCCGCGCCCTGGCGCGACGGCTGGGAGTGGCGCGAACCCCGACCTTGATCTTTTTCGATGCCGCCGGCGAGGAACGCTACCGCCATTCCGGCCTGATCGCCGATCCGCGCGAATTTAGCGCCCTGGCCGATTATGTCAGCGGCGGTCACCAGGAACGGATGGGTTTCCGGGAGTACTTGAAAACCAGGCGCTGAGGCGACTGGCGATGACAGTAAAGTGAATCGGTGCGGCAAGCCGCACCCTACACAGGCTTCACCGGTAGGGTGGGGCCCTGCCCCACCGAAATCTTGCCGTTAAAGTCGCATCAATGACGCGACAAGCCGGACGGGTAGGGTGCGGCTTGCCGCACCGTCTGGCCGCATCGGATCGGTGTTCTCGCTGCGGCCGGGGTGATCGGTGGGGCAGGGCCCCAGCCTACCGGTCGTTCATGGATTCAACGCTCGAGCGAGACCAGTTCGAACACCATGCGTCCGCCGCTGAAGACGCCGCCCTCCATCGGCTCCTCCCGCACCAGTTTCACCAGACCGACCCCAGGGGCGTACCACTCGCGGGTATTGATCAGGATCTCCTTGTAACCCTCGCGGCCATCGGCGTAGAGGGTTATGTTCGCCTCGCCCTCCACCAGCAGGCAGTGCTCGAAGCGGCCGGCGGGGACTTCCGCCACTGCGTCCAGCGAGCTGATCTGATAAGCCATCTTGAGGGCGCTGCCCCGGCTCAGGGTCTCCTCATAGGGGCTGATGCGGCGCAGGACATAGGGGTGGGTGAGGCTGTTCCAGCCGGTGCCGGGCTGGTAGGGACGCTTCAACACCCAGCGCGGGTCGTCATCCTTGCGCGGTTCGAGTTCCACCACCGTGCGCTTGGCGTCGCGGTAGATGCCGTCCTCTACCTGGCGCAGGTAGTAGCGGGTGCCTTCATCGGTGACGCGTACGGCGTGCGGCACGCCGTCCAGCAACTCGGTGCCCGTGTTGCGTTCGGTGAAACTGCGGGTCTCGCTGCGACCCGCCACCTCGGTGGTGACCCGGTAGGTCCAGCGCATGCCTTCCTGCAGCGGGAAATAGAGCTCATCCGGTGGCGGCTCCGGCCTGCCGCAGGCCGTCAACAGGATCAGGAACAGCATGGCCGTGAATGATGCACTGCGCCGCACGTTCATTTCTCCGGCAATGCCGGATCGGGCAGGCTGTAGATCTCGATCCGTTCGCGCCGCTCTCCCATCCGGGTGTAGTCCCGGGGCAGTCCGACAGTGCCATCGTCGCTACTGATGCGGCCCAGCTGCACTACGCCGTTGCGCATATTGCGCAGGGCGTCCTGCAGGTCGCTGTGCAGCGCCTTGTCGTAGTCGATCCGATAGGCCCGGGGGCGTCCGGAGGGACGGCCGTCGATCAGGTCGGAGGCCCAGATGAAGATCTCCCCTGGTGAGCCGCTGCTCTTGTCCGGTTCTTCGATGACGGATGCGTGGAGCAGGAAACGCTTCGGCAGGCCGCTGCTCACCGGCCACCCCTGCGCCTGGCGCCAGCCCTGGTAGCTGATGAAGTAGAGGCCGCAGGCCGCCACCACCAGCAGCAGCTTAAGACCCCAGTGCAGGCGGGCGCGGATGAGAGCCGCGGCGAGCAGGGCGGTGAGCGCCACATAGGCCAGCACCAGCAGTAGGATCGACTCCGTCACGAATGCACCTTGCTTACGCGGATATTGGTGGGGCAGGGCCCCGCCCTAGACTTCGAATCCGGGGTAGGGTGAGGCCCTGCCCCACCAATTCCGGGTGAACGTACCCGGTGGAAGGCTGTTCTATAGCCAAAGTACGTGCCATTGAATTCCATCACAGCTTGCCGACCTCCACGATCGATTTGGGTAGGGTATTGATGCCGAACACCTGGCCGTCCGGGGCGATGCTGAAGCGCAGGGCGGTCTTCTCTTCGCCCAGACGCTCCAGCGTCAGGGTGGCGTAGTGCAGGATCTTGAGCACCGGA